>JANXRU010000271.1 GCA_025356715.1 Bacteroidota bacterium | reverse complement strand
GATGGGCTAAACGATGTGTGGAAACCAGTATTTATAAATCAAGATATTAGCGAGTTATATATTTATGATCGTTGGGGACAAAAACTATTTAGTGGCAACGCTAGTAATAATTACAGTTGGGATGGTACGTTTCATAATCATATTTGTGAGCAAGGTGTGTATGCCTATTTTATCATCTACCAATCGGCCCCACCAGCTAAGCGCACTGGTGAGCTTCAACAAACAGGTGTGGTTAATTTGATTAGATAGATAACTTTATAGACTTCACTCAGTATTAAATAGCATAAATAACCCTAAATAGAGAGTATTTAGCCTGCCATAAATTTAGTGTGTATTTTATTATTCTCCCAAAGAAAAAGTGGAGACTTGTTCATAAAGGTTTAACGCGGATATTCAATTCGTACGTGGTAAATATTCATCAAGCGTTTTTTGAAAATCTTTTTTATTTGATTGATATCTCTAAACGTGATGTCTGCATTAATAAACTGATTCTCGTTTATTTGATGATTAATTATGCGATCCACTAAATCATCAATAGCAATTGCATCGTATTTTTTAATACTCCTAGAAGCGGCTTCTACGCCGTCAGCCATCATTAGAATAGCTGTTTCTTTATTAAAAGGAATTGGTCCAGGGTAACGAAATAAATCTTCATTAATAATTTCTCCTTCATGTTCTTTCCTATAATTATGTAGAAAATAACGCGTTGTTGTTGTACCGTGATGGGTTCGTATAAAATCAATAACGGTTTCTGGTAATTTATTTGTTTTGGCTATTTCTATACCATTTATAACATGGTCAATAATTATTTTGGAACTTTCTTGCGAGCTTAAATCTTCATGCGGACTAACTTCGCCTACTTGGTTTTCGGTAAAAAAACGAGGATTTACTATTTTACCAATATCGTGGTACATAGCTCCAGTTCTTACAAGTAAGGCATTGCCCCCAATTTTATAACAGGCTTCTTCTGCTAAATTAGCCACCTGTAAGGAGTGCTGAAAGGTGCCTGGAACCTTCTGAGATAATTGCCTTAATAAGGGCGAATTTAAATCGCATAATTCTAGTAAAGTAAAGTCAGAAATAAATCCAAATAGTTTTTCGAATAAGAATATAAGTGGAAAGGCAAAGAGTACACATAAAGAACTAATAACAAACGGAATATAGTTGTCACTACTTTGTAGGGCTACTAAAGTGTCATTTATTAAATGGTAAGCCGTATATGAAATGATGTAAAAGAGGAGGGTTAAAAAGGCTGAAACGAGCAATTTGGAACGCTTTCCCATATCGGCCACGCTAAAAATTGTTCCAATACCAGCAATAAGTTGAACGAAAACAAATTCAAATTTATCATTGGTAAAAAAAGCACACATTAAAATAATAATCAAAAAACTAAATAGGGCCGTTCTACTATCAAAGAAAACTCGAATTAAAATTGGGACTAAGCAAAACGGAATGGCGAAAATATAACGCATATTGTAAATGCAAATAATATGTGATGCTAATACAACAAGCGCAATAATTAAAAATATAAATGTGACATGTGAGTTTTGACTAAAGATGGATTTACGGAAATAGGCCAGAAATAGCATCATTATTCCTAATATGAGAATACATGCTAAAAATTTACCTATCCAAACAATAGGATGAGACATCCCCTTTTCCTGATTCATTAATTCAATATTGTAATTAGTAAGCACTTTGTTTTGCTCTGCAGAAATAACATCATTTTTATGAATTAAAATTTCGCCTTTATTAATTTTGTTTTTAAAAATAGAAGACTCGTTGTCTTTCCCATTTTCCATTTCTTTATTAAAATCTGCCCTGTACTCAATATTCGCTGGTAAACTGACCATTGTTTTTTGTAGTAAAATACTATCAGCAATAATCTTTCTTAAAATTTGTTCGGCATTATTTAAGTTTAGTAAACTTTTAGGTGAGATTAGATTTACCTCATTCCCATTCACTAAATAAATAGAATCAGAATAGGAAGGAATTCCATCGATTGTTATATTTAATCCAATAGCATATATGCTATCTAAGCATTTTTTTAAATTGTTCTGTATTTTTATTGGATGGTCATTAGCTATTTCTTTAACTAATTGACTTGTATTTACTTCAGTTTTTGTAAAATATAACAAAGAATGCTTGTTTGAGCTTTCTTGTCCATCAATCAATTCAGCATCCGTTTTTTTAACTAAGAAATCAATTTCTGAAACCACATTATCGTTTAACCAAATTGACCCTTCTGTTAAGTTAGTCGTTTGTACGGTTGTGTATTTAGGTAAAAGATACGCGCAAAAGCTTACACAAACTATAAAAATAATACCCTTGTACCATAAAGCATGTTTATCTCTTATTTTAGTAAAAATGGTCATTCTTAAACAAAAGAAAGTATAATTTTTAAATAATACTTACCTTCCTATAAGGGATTATGAACAACGGTATATTAATTGAAAAGTGATTATGCTATCTTAGAGCTTAGTTCTTCCCATTTAGTCATTTCTACTTCTAAATCTTTTTTAAGTTTATTATAACCATTAAAAAAATTTGGGTCTTTACTTAATTCATCATACGTTGCAGGAACAGCTAGCTTAGCATCTAAATTTTTTATTTCTAACTCCAATCGTTCAATTTCTTGTTCAGCTTTTTTTATTTGAGAAGCAACTTGAGTTTGTAATTTTTTCTTTTCCTGTTCTTCAAAATCAGAAACAACCGCTTGTTTTTTCTCTACAATAGGAACGGCTTTCACTCCTGATTTATCTAAGTCTAATTCGTTTAATCGCTCTACTTTACGAATTTCCATAAATTCTTTAATGTCACATAAATATTCTTTGACATGTCCATCTCTGAATTCAAATAAACGGTCGCACAGACCAGTCATAAAATCCCTGTCATGACTTACCATCACTAATGTTCCTTCATAATCAATTAAAGATTGCTTTAAAACTTCTTTCGATTTAATATCTAAGTGATTGGTTGGCTCATCGAGTAATAATAAATTATAGGGTTCTAATAATAATTTGCATAATGCCAATCTACCACGTTCTCCTCCACTAAGTACTTTTACTTTTTTATCTACGTCATCACCACCAAATAAAAAGGAACCTAATAAACTACGCACTTGTCGGCGAACGTCACCAACTGCTAATTCATCAATGGTTTCGAAAACGGTTTTATTTAAATCAACTTTTTCTTCTTGGTCTTGCTCAAAATAACCCATTAATATATTATGACCTAACTGTATGGTTCCATCATATTTTATTTTATTGGCAATCATTTTCATCATAGTTGATTTTCCCTCACCATTACGACCAACTAATCCAATTTTTTCGCCTTTAGTAATAATGAAATTGGCATCTCCAAAAATATGTTTGTCTCCGTAGTTTTTTCCAGCATGTTCTGCTGTAATTACTATTTTACCACTATGCGCTGGTGGTGGAAAACGAAAGCGAACAGAAGCAGTATCCATATCGTCCACTTCTACTCTATCCATTCTATCCAATTTTTTAATCAACGATTGCGCCATCGCCGATTTACTAGCTTTTGCTCTAAATTTATCAATCAACATTTCTGTTTGATCAATCATTTTTTGTTGATTTTTGGCAGCGTTTTCTTGTTGTTGTTTGCGTTCTTGACGTAACACTAAATAGTGAGAATAATTAGTACGGTAATCGTAAATTTTTTGATTAACAATTTCAATCGTTCTTTTAGTAACGGTATCTAAAAATGTTTTATCATGACTAATTAAAACAACCGCTCCCGAAAAAACTTCCATAAATTCTTCCAACCATTGTATCGCTTCAATATCTAAGTGATTCGTTGGCTCATCAAGCATCAACACATCTGGTTTTTGTAGCAATAATTTTGCTAATTCAATACGCATTCTCCAACCACCACTAAATTCGGAAGTTTGTAAATGAAATTGATTACGGTGAAAACCTAATCCAATTAGTACTTTTTCAATTTCTTCCTCAATGTTTTCAGCACCAATCATATTTAACCGCTCTGTATAATCAGTCAAATTTTGGATTAACTCCATATACGCATCACTTTCGTAATCCGTTCGTGTTTCTAGTTGATGATTGATGTCATCTAATTTGGCTTGTAATATTTTTATTTCTTCAAAGGCTGATTCTGTTTCTTCATAAACCGTACGGCCATGCTGATGAGTCATATCCTGCGGTAAGTACCCAATTTTACAGTCTTTTGGTCGTGATACTTCTCCTTTAGTGGGTATTTGAAATCCAGCTAAAATTTTGAGCATGGTACTTTTACCAGCTCCGTTTTTTCCAGCTAAACCAATTCGATCTTTAGGATTTATTAAAAACGAAACATTATCAAATAAATCATATCCGCCAAACGAAACTGTAACACCATTAATAGAAACCATTATTATTTTTTTTAAGGTGGCAAAGGTAACAAAACTAAGGGGAAAAAGGAAATGTATTATAGTGATTGTATTATTAACGTTTATCTTAACAATTTCTTCTCATAATTTATGAATTTAATACATAAACACACGCTTTTTTTCACAAATACAAGTTATAGCGCAAAATACAGATATTATTTTTTCAAAAAAAGAAAATGCACTTGCTATTTTTGAAAATGTATGGCAATTCGAAAAAGACAACCCATTTATTAAAATAGAAACAACTCCTCAACATTTCGAAAAACGATTTATTAAAACGAGTTTATCTGATGCGATTAATATTGAAATATTAGAAGGTCTTAAAAAAACTGATAAGCCGAAGGTGCCTCAGTTATTGGTTGTTGAAGGGGGTATATTTTGCAATTCATTTCTAATAAAAAAACCTAACTAAGTAATAGTTAGGTTTTTTTGATTTATTTTTTTAACAAAAACTATACCGTTAGTTTTTTGTAACGAGGTCTTTTTGGTTCTACATTACCCAAACGCTTCTTTTTATTTTCTTCATATTCGCTGTACCCGCCTTCAAACCAGTAAACAGAACTATCGCCTTCAAATGCTAAAATGTGTGTACACACACGATCTAAAAACCATCTATCGTGACTAATAATAACGGCACAACCTGCAAAGTTTTCTAAACCTTCTTCTAAGGCGCGTAAGGTATTTACATCTAAATCATTTGTAGGCTCATCGAGTAATAATACATTACCTTCATTTTTTAAAGCAATAGCTAAGTGTAAGCGATTGCGTTCTCCACCTGATAATACGGATACTTTTTTACCTTGATCGCTTCCCGCAAAATTGAAACGAGATATATAGGCTCTTGAATTCATTGGCTTTCCACCCAATATAATATTATCTAAACCACCACTCAATACATCATATACCGTTTTGTTTGGATCAAGATCTTTATGCGATTGATCAACATACGATATTTTAACAGTTGGCCCCACTTTAAATTCACCAGAGTTTGGCGTTTCTTCTCCCATAATCATACGGAACAAGGTGGTTTTACCAGCACCATTTGGCCCAATAATACCAACGATTCCGGCAGGTGGCAATTTAAAATTTAAATGTTCATACAATAAACGATCACCAAAACCTTTTGATACATCAATGGCTTCAATAACTTCATTTCCTAAACGAGGGCCATTTGGAATAAAGATTTCCAATTTATCTTCTTTATCCTTAATATCTTCATTCATCATTTTATCGTAGTTATTCAAACGGGCTTTTTGTTTCACGCCACGTCCTTTCACACCTTGACGAACCCAGTCTAACTCACGCGCTAATGTTTTTTGGCGTTTACTTTCCGTTTTTTCTTCTTGTTTTAAACGATTACCTTTTTGCTCCAACCACGATGAGTAGTTCCCTTTCCAAGGAATACCTTCTCCGCGATCTAATTCTAAAATCCAACCAGCTACGTTATCTAAGAAATAACGATCATGGGTTACAGCTATAACAGTTCCTTTATATAGTTTTAAATGTTGTTCTAACCAATCAACACTTTCAGCATCCAAGTGATTGGTAGGCTCATCTAATAATAAAATATCTGGCTCTTGTAATAATAAACGGCATAACGCTACGCGACGACGTTCACCGCCTGATAAAATATTGATTGGCGTATTGCTTTCTGGGCAACGAAGGGCGTCCATCGCTAATTCTAAACGTGTATCTAAATTCCATAAATCATGTTGGTCAATTAAATCTTGTAATTGCGCTTGACGGTTAATGAGTTTGTCCATTTTATCAGGATCATTCAAAATTTCCTCGTCCATAAACTTATTGTTTACTTCCTCAAATTCATTTAAAATATCCACGTGTTTTTGAGCACCTTCACGTACAATTTCAATTACGGTTTTCGAATCGTCTAAATTTGGTTCTTGCTCTAACAAGCCAATTGTGTAACCAGGAGATTGTGCAATTTCGCCTAAGTAATCTTTATCAATACCCGCCATAATGCGTAATAAAGACGACTTACCAGAACCATTTAAACCCAATACGCCTATTTTTGCACCATAATAAAAGGATATATAAATATCTTTTAATACTTGTTTTTGTGGTGGATGTATCTTAGATACATTTACCATACTATAAATAATTTGTCTTCCTACTTCTGACATGTTTAGTTTTTTAAGGCCTTAAAGATAACGTAAAATTTGGGTATTATAAAGGGTATTTTATAAAAAAGGATTATTATAAAATTGCTTTAAATTGAGCGTTTCAATTTTTTTATATTTCTGCATACATTGGTAATTGTGCGGCAGGAATGGCGAAACTGATGGAACTATTTTTTTTAGCTGAATGTTTAGAGCAGCTCTAATAAAAAAATAAAAAATAGAGTTGACGTTTCGTCTTGAATTTTTACTTCTTTTTTGTTCAAGCAAAAAGAAGCTAAAAAGATGACTTTTATAAAAAAGAGGAGTTAAGAATCCAATTTACAAAACTATTTATGGCACTTTTATTGTTTAACTAACAATTCTTAATCCTTATATTTGCTTAAGTAACTTAAACCTTTTTTATGAAAAAAATACTTATTCTTTCGTCAGCCTTAGTGCTTTTATTATCTGCGTTTACCGTTAGAGACGGTGGTAAAATTCCATCCGCTACTGTAAAAAAATTAGATGGTTCAACTACTAATTCTAATACGTTTAAAAATGATGGTAAACCAATGATTATTAGTTTTTGGGCTACTTGGTGCAAGCCTTGTAAAAAAGAGTTAGATGCTATAAATGAAGAATATGCTGAATTAGTAAAAGAAACAGGCGTTAAATTAATTGCCATTTCAATTGATGATGCTCGTAGTTCTGGTAAAGTAGTAACTGATGTAAAAGTAAAAGGATGGACTTATGAAATCTACATTGATGAAAATCAAGATTTTAAACGTGCTATGAATGTAAATAATGTGCCACACACTTTTTTAGTTAACGGTGATGGTGAAATCGTTTGGAGTCACAATTCATATGCGGAAGGTGATGAAGAAAAATTGTTTGAAAATGTTAGAAAATTAGCAAAAGGAGAAAAATTAGCTCACTAATTTTCAAAATTTAGTTTAGTAATAACAACACAACACATTAATTTATGTTTAAAAAATCCACTACACGATTTTTAATTATTTTATCTATAAGTTTATTTTATGGAAATTCTTACGCCCAATTAAAAGAGGAATTAGGTGCTATTCATGGCAATTTTCAAATAGACGCAGCTAATTACCAAAAAGATACTATTATTGGAGCTGATCCTGGATATGAAGTTTTTAGATATAACGCTTTTGGTAATGTTAATTACCAAAAAGGGGGTTTTAGTGCCGGCGTTCGTTTCGAAAGTTATAATCCGCCCTTATTAGGTTACTTACCTGGATATAAAGGTTCAGGTGTTCCTTATCGTTTTGCAAGATATCAGCACAAAGACATTGATATTACAGTCGGTAATTTTTATGAGCAATTTGGAAGTGGTATTACTTTGAGAGCCTATGAAAATAGAGGGTTATTATACGATAATGCTTTAGATGGAATGAGAGTTATATTTACGCCTAAAAAAGGAATTACTTTAAAAGGAGTTGTTGGTAAACAAAGAACTTATTTTTCTTTATCACCAGGTATCGTTAGGGGTTTTGATGGTGAAATTAATTTGATGGAACTTTTTGATTCCACTCTTGGTAAATCAAAAACCAAAATAATTTTAGGTGGCAGTTTTGTTAGTAAATATCAAACTGATCAAAATCCAACGTTAGTGCTTCCTGAAAATGTTGGGAACAGTGCGGGAAGGTTTACAATTATAAGAGGAGGATTTAATTTTAATGCGGAATATGCCTATAAAATTAATGACCCATCTTATCAAAATAAATATAGCTATAAACCAGGACAAGCAATCATTGCATCAACATCTTATGGTGTTAATGGATTTTCTATGATGTTTTCTGCTAAAATGATTGACAATATGAGTTTTAGGAGTGATAGAGATGCTCAAAATACGATTGCGATGGTTAATTATAATCCAGATTTTAGCAAATTTCACACGTATTCTTTAATGGCTTATTATCCTTATGCAACACAACCTAATGGGGAAATGGGTGGTACAGGAGAGATACAATATAAAGTAAAAAAAGGAACGTTATTAGGTGGTAAATACGGAATGGACATTACAGTTAATGGTTCTGCTTATTATGGGTTGGATACCACAGGTATTGCACCAATTAAGGACACATTAAATAATTTGAAATACATAACTAATAATGGAAAATTAGGTAAACAGTATTACCATGATATTAATATTGAAATCACTAAAAAGTTTTCTAAAAAATTAAAGATGACTGCAATGTATGCTAATCAGTTTTTAAATCAATCCATTGTTCAATTTAATACGCCTGATAAAGAAGAGCATCCAGATGTTTCTTCTCATATAGGTGTTTTAGATATTACGTATAGATATAAAACAGGCTCTGCTATTCGTATTGAAACACAAGGTTTTTTTGGAAAATATGATTATAAAGAACATGCCATTGGTGCAAATGGAGAAACAAATATTACCAATAATACTGGTTCTTGGCTATCTGGATTAATTGAATGGACGCCTAGTACACATTGGAGTGTTACTATTGCCGATCAATATAATTACAATAATCCTGTATTAGAAAAACGAGTTCATTACTATTATGGAATGATAGGTTATGTAAATGGGCCAACACGTATTTCTTTAAGCTATGGACGTCAACGTCAAGGTATATTCTGTGCAGGTGGTGTATGTCGTTTCGTGCCAGCATCAAGCGGAATTACACTTAGTATTTCATCAAGTTTTTAAATAAATTTTTAAATTAATCTTAATACAAATCACCATGAAAAAAATAATTTCTTACGCATCTCTATCAATTCTAATTATGACAATTAGTGTAAGTTGTGATTATGTGAAAAATGTAAAAGATCCTAATGCGCCAGTTGTAACTGGAAGCAGAAAAGTGTTGATAGAAGATTATACAGGACATAAGTGCGGTAATTGTCCAGCTGCCGCAGATAATTTAGTTTATTTGGAAAATAAATATCCAGGAAAAATTGTACCATTGGCAATACATGCAGGTTATTTTGCAGCAATCAATGGCTCGTATCCAACAGATTTCCGAAATACTACCGGAAATGCTTATGATACACAATTTGGTATTTCATTTGCCGGAAACCCAAATGGCTTAGTTAATAGAGGCGGTTACGGCTCTGGTGGTTTTATTAAAGCATATACGTCTTGGGAAAGTGAATTGGTTCAAATGTTGGCTAAATCTCCTAAGTTCGAAATAAAAATAAAAAATGTATTTACTACGGCAACTAATGTTTTAAGTACAAAGATAACCGTTAAGTCACTTGCTACAAATACGGGTATGTATAAATTAGTTATTTTATTGTCAGAAGATAGTGTTATCGCTGAGCAATTAGATTACAGAATAACTACAGGCTCACAACTTATACCAAATTATAAATTTGATCATTTATTGAGAGGTGCTATTAATAGCTCTTGGGGAGAAGCCATTTTTCCAAGTGGTACTGTATTAAATGATTCTGTAGTGGTTCCTTATAGTAATTATGCATTAAATCCTACTTACAAGCCTGCTAAATGCCATGTGATTGCATACGTTTATGATGCTGACCCGCTAAGCCCTACTTATTATGAAGTTTTGCAAGTGGAAGAGGCTTATGTTCAGTAATTTTTTATAATCTCTTTTCTACTCAAATCTCTTTCTGTGGTTTGCATTTAATTTTTAATTTTACAGTCTAAATTAAAAATGATGAACTATCTATGTTTCCCTAAATGCTACAATTCATTGAAGGAGCTGGATAAGTCATAATACCATTAAAAGAAATAATTTGAAGTTATGAAACCATCTATTCCTAAAGGTACGCGTGATTTTGGCCCTGCCGAAATGCAAAAGCGTCAATATATTTTCGATATAGTAAAAGCCAATTTTCAATTATTTGGTTATGCGCCTATTGAAACGCCAAGCATGGAAAATATTACCACCCTTACTGGTAAATATGGAGAAGAAGGCGATCAATTAATTTTTAAAGTTTTAAATTCTCGTATACATGAGAATACAAAAAAAGAAGAATTAAAAAAGGAGTTTGACTTGTCATTAGAAAAATCAAGAAATTCGGAGATTTTAACAGAAAAAGCTTTGCGCTACGATTTAACTGTTCCTTTTGCGCGTTACGTTGTAATGAATCACGCTAAATTAACATATCCTTTTAAACGCTACCAAATACAACCAGTTTGGCGTGCTGATAAACCACAAAAAGGTCGTTACCGAGAATTTTACCAATGTGATGCGGATGTGATTGGTTCTAATTCTTTAGTAAATGAATTAGAATTGATAGCGATGATGGATAAATCATTTGCTGAATTAAATATTCCTGTATTGGTAAAATTTAATAACCGTAAAATATTAAGTGGTATTGCCGAAATTTTAAATGCCAGCGATAAAATAATTGAAATCACAGTTGCTATTGATAAACTTGATAAGATTGGGAAAGACGGTGTTGTTAAGGAATTACAATCTAAAGACATTTCGAACGAAGCCATTAAAAAGTTAGAGCCATTAATCGATTTATCAGGTACTAATGAAGCTAAAGTGGCTGTATTAAAAACATTTTTAGCAAGTTCAGAAATCGGCAAAAAAGGCATTGAAGAAATAGAATTTTTATTAAATCATTTAACAACCATTCATATAAAGCACATAAACGTTGAATTGGATATTACCTTAGCACGTGGCTTAAATTATTATACAGGAACTATTTTTGAAGCGAAAGCAAATGCAGGAACCTTTACACCAAGTATATTAGGCGGTGGCCGTTATGATGATTTGACGGGTATTTTCGGACTAAAAGGATTATCAGGTGTAGGTATTTCATTTGGAATAGATAGAATATATGACGTGATGGAAGAATTAAATTTATTTCCTGAATCTGTCAATAAAGTTTCTACAACGGCATTATTACTAATTAATTACAATGAAGTAGAACAATTATATTGCATACAATTAGCAGCGAAATTAAGAGCCTTAGGAATTAATATCGAGGTGTATCCTGATTTTGCGAAGCCAGCTAAACAATTTGAGTATGCCGAAAAAAAACAAATTCCGTTTGTAGGACTTGTAGGCACTCATGAAATAGCTAATAATACCATCACCATCAAAACCATGACTACTGGCGAAAAAAACGAACTTAATTTTGACGCCTTAGTTAAGTTATTGAAGTAGTTTTTTATTCAACCTCTGTTTAATAAACCCATTCAAGAAAATAACAGAGACTATTATTCCGAAGCCTATATAAAAGGTAGCCGACAAATCTTTGTTTTCGTGAAATAAAATACTCGCTAATATAATGCCGTACACACCTTCTAAGTTTACTGCTAAATTAATGGTGTAAGGAGAAATGTGTTTCATTAAATTTACACTCGCAATAAATGGATATACGGTACAAACTCCGGCTAATATGGACAATAACAGGATGTCCTGATTAGAAATACTAAAAAATTCAACCGAAAAATTTCTGGTAACAAATAAGTAAATACTCAAGCCTACAAGTGCCGCCGATAATTCCACAAATGATAAAACAGGAGACGTAATTGGTTCTTTTTCGTCCTGAATAAGAACACCATTAAATACAGAAAATATGGCTGCTGTTAAGGCTGCCAACATTCCTAATAGCATCCCATAACCATATTTCACTTCAACCGAAAAAATTAAACAGATGGCTCCTATAATGACACTGCCAATAATTAACTCGTACCAAATAATTTTTCGTTTATAAATGATGGGTTCTATGATTGCTGTAAAAAGCGTTCCCGTGCTGAATGCAGCCATCGTTACGGATACATTAGAAACCTTAATTGCGCCATAAAAACATAACCAATGCACACAAATAATGAAACCAACGATACTTAATTGTGTGAGTTTTTTTAGCGACATTTTTAAATTAGCTTTGATGTATAATAAATATACAGCCATCATTGAAATTGTAATGGCAATTCTAAACCACACTAAAGGCAATGCTCCCGTGCTTATGCCTCGACCTAATATAGGTGACCAGCCCCATATAAAAACAATGAAGTGTAATAGTAAATGATGCTTGCTAATGTTTTTAAACATAATTAATTTTTTACATTCCAATACACGTTAGTAATAGTTCGGTAGGAAAGGAGAAACGGCGCGAACTACAATTTTTTAGCCGAATAAATAGAACCTGCTCAGTAAAAAATAAAAAATGGAGTTGGCGTTTTGTCGTTATTTTTTGTTTCTTTTTCATCAAGAAAAAAGATATTAAAAAAGACAGAACTCCCATTTTATTTATTTTTCTGATAAAATTATTGCATTAAACTCCAATTTTATCATTCACTATTTTTAAAATAGCAGCTTCTAAAGCAATCGTTTTATCTTCTATGTCTTTTCCCTTTGCAATGATTTCGTTTACAACCGCTTTATCATCAAATCCACTTGCGTTAATGCGCACATTCATAAAAGCTCCCATGACAGCACTTCTAGCGCATAAGGCGCCAACTCCTGCATCACTTACCGAATTAGGATTTCCAATTTCGGCCATTGCTTTAATTAAAGTCATGCTGTCATAAGATAGTTGCATCACTTTAAATGGAATATCAATAGCAAATTTGGTAGCATCTTGTATGGCTTGTTTACGATTTGCTTTTTCTTCGTCCGTACTTTTTGGTAAACCAAAAGCGGTCATTATTTTATTAAAGGCCGTTGTATCTGCATCAACTAATTTAGTTAATTCATCTTTAAAATATTGTCCTTTTTCTGCCCAAACACTAAATTCTGCCCAACGATCGTCCCATCCTTTTTTGTGCGACGATAAATTTGCCACCATCGTTGCTAAAGAAACGCCCAATGCTCCAATATAAGCGGAAATAGAGCCTCCTCCTGGAGCAGGACTTTCACTGGCAGTTTCATCAGCAAAATCAGTAAGTGTCATACTTACTAATTTACTATCGGCTTTATCTTTTAATAAATATTCTATAATTCGTTCTTCTGGATTAAATAGAGATAACTCGTCTAATCCCATGGACTTGACAGCTATTTTGATTAATTCTTTTTCCGAAACACCAATGGAACGTTCTTGTTTTTGTAAAAAATATTTGCCAGCATCTAATAAGGATTTTAACGGAACTAATCCTACTAATTCAGATCCTGTTACTCTAATACCACGTTCTGTAGCCTTGTTGCAAACTTCATCAAATGCAATATGCAAAGGCGTAATATTAATATTGGTTAAGTTCATGGATATTTGAGCTACACCATATTCTTCAATATACCATCCAATGGCTTTAACGGATTTTAAACTTCCAGGAATTGATAGTGGATTTCCATTGGCATCATTTATAATTTTACCATTAATAGAATCTCCTTCACGCTTTACACGTCCAGCTTCGCGCACATCAAAGGCAATAGAATTTGCACGACGCGTAGAAGTAGTGTTTAAATTAACATTATAGGCAACTAAAAAATCGCGAGCACCAATAACGGTTGCACCACGTTTAGCATCATATTCTGTTGGGCCAAAATCTGGTTTCCACTCTGGTAATTTTATTTTTTTGAAAAAGCCTTCGTATTCTCCCGCTCTGATAAAAGATAAATTGTTACGCTCTTTATTTGGTTGCGCTGCTTCATATAAATAAACGGGTAATTGAATTTCTTTACCAACACGTTCTCCTAATTTAGTTGCCCATTTAGCAGTTTCTTCCATGCTAATGTTAGCAATGGGTATTAGCGGACAAACATCTGTAGCACCCATACGCGGATGTTCGCCTTTATGCTTGCTCATATCAATTAATTCCCCAGCTTTTTTAATCGCTAAAAATGCCGCATCAATTACCGCTTGAGGATTCCCTACAAAAGTCACAACTGTTCTGTTAGTAGCCTTTCCCGGATCAACGTTTAGTAAACGCACACCTTCTACAGTTTCAATTTCATTAGTAATTTGTTTAATGATAGATAAATCTAATCCTTCAGAAAAATTAGGAACACATTCAATTAATTGTTGCATAAATATTAAGTTTTAAACGGTGCTTAAAATTATAAAAATTAAGCATTATAGCGTGTTTTTAGTATTACTCAATATTAATTTTAATTAACAATGTTTTATAAATAACAATATTACATAAGTTTAAAGCGTTTATATCTAAATCCTATATTTGTTTAATAGCGTTTTAGTTGAACCCAAACAGCCACATATTCATTTATACTCACAAAACGACTCCTCGTTTAAAGTATATTTTCAATTTAATTTTCAAAGATTGTTTGGGTTTATCATTTACAATTACTAATAGTTTGGATGATTTTAAATCATTTGAGGGGCAAAAATTATCTTATACAACCCAAGATGTAGAATCAGATTTTCATATCGCTGGTTATACATTATTATTTGAATCAGGAATTAAAGAACAAATAATACAGTTACAAAACCATGAGGTTTTTTTGAAATACTTTTTTAAAATGTATCATTCTGCCTTACCCTTCGATATTTTTGCTGCTTCATTTTATTTAGTAAGTCGGTATGAAGAATATTTACCCTTTATACCTGATGCTTTTAATCGCTTTGAAGCTGAAAATAGTTTGGCCTATCAATATGATTTTTTGAGAATCCCACTCGTTAATGTTTGGATTGCTGAATTTGAATTACTACTAAAAAAGAAATTTCCCAATATAATAATTACACATCCGTCTTATTCATATGTTTCAACCATAGACATTGATAATGCTTATAAGTATAAGCAAAAGGGTGTCATGCGAACCATTGGTGGTTATTTAAAGTCCCTGGCGACATTAAATAAGAAAGAGCTTATAGATAGAACATTAGTTTTGCTAAAGAAAGAAAAAGATCCTTTTGATTCTTATCAATATCAATTAGAAATTCAAAAAAAGTATAATTTAAACGTAGTTTATTTTTATTTATTAGGTGACTATGGTGTTAATGATAAGAATCATCCTTCCAATAACAACAATTTCCAAAAACTGATTAAACATTTATCCGATTACTCCAAGCCTGGTATTCACCCATCGTTTGGGTCTAATGGCAATACTAACCAAGTAAAAATTGAAACGAATCGTTTAGCGAAAATTACGCATCTCGATATTTTTAATTCTCGTCAACATTTCTCTATGCTTAAATTTCCTGACACTTATTTTACACTATTAGAGCTTGGTATTACGCATGATTATTCGATGGGGTATGCTAACCACAATGGTTTTAGAGCAAGTATATGCACTCCTTTTTATTGGTATGATTTAGATGATGAATTAGAAACGGGATTAAAAATTCATTCATTTTGTATTAATGATACTTCCTTGCGCTATAAAGATCATGCTAATAGAGATACCGCGAGTGACATTGCAAAAATAATAATTGATGAGGTAAAGAAACATAATGGCGAAATGATTACTATTTTTCATAATGATACCATGGGAAGCTCAGCCGAATGGGAAAATTGGAATACGTTATATGAAGATATAGTGAAATTGAGTAGTATATAACTGAATTATTTTGATATTAATTTACACACATAGTCACACCAATCGTTTCAGTTACACGTGTGATTTGATTTTTAATACAGTACTGAATTCAACATTTGAAATAACAAGTGATGTTGATTTTTTTAAATCATCAACCTTGCCTAAAATGGCCTATAGTAATGAAAATGAAAGAAATGATGTTTTTATTAAGTCAGAAGGTTTACTAAATGAAACGGGTATAAGAAATGAATTACCAATTACTGATGATACCTATTTAAATTTACCTCAATTTTTCGCAACTCAAAAAACAGCTTTTTTGCCTTATGATATTTTTGCTACCGTTTTTTATTTTGCCACACGTTACGAAGAATATATAGAACACGAAACGGACAAACATCAACGCTTTAAAGCAGAGCAAAGCTTAGCGTTTAAAAATAATGTGTTAGAAATTCCTTTTTTAAATATTCTAATTCAAGATTTTGCAACAAAACTTAAACGACAATTTTCTCAATTAGAATTTAAACAACGCCCCTTTAATTTTTTATCAACGATTGACATTGATAACGCGTTTGCATTTGCACATAAAGGTTTAAAACGCAATATCGGCGGACTATTAAAAGACATTTCGACTTTTAAATTGAAACAAGTTACTGAAAGGGTTAGTAGTAATATTAATCCAGTAAACGACCCATATAATACGTTTGATGTCATACATAAATTAACAGAACATGTAAAATTGCACTACTTTGTGCTAATAGGAGATTATTCAAATTATGATAAAAATCCCCATTATCAAAACAGGGGGTTTAGAGAATTAGTAAAAAAATTATCTTCAAATTACACCATTGGCTTGCACCCTTCTTATGAATCATTCAATCATCTCGAAAAAATTGACTTCGAAAAAAAACGGATTGAAGATATAGTTGAAAGAAAAATAACGTCTGCTCGATGTCATTTTTTACGAATTAAACTTCCAGAAACGTACCGTGCATTTTTAGAAGCGGGCATAACCGACGACTACACTATGATTTTCGCGTCTCAATCAGGTTTTAGAGCAGGGTTATGTACTCCTTATAAATGGTTTGATTTAGAAAAAAACGAAGCAACAAATTTAACCATTCATCCAAGTACTGTAATGGAAGGTACATTGAGAGATTATAATAAACTACCATCTAATCAGGCAACAGATTATATAAATACATTAATTATGGAAGTGAAAAATCAAGGCGGCGAATTTGTTTCTATCTGGCATAACGATAGTTTTGTAACAGAACAACAAGAATGGATTGACGTTTATAAACATACAGTGTTAAATTCTAAAAACTCATAATTCAAAATTTATAACTCATCATTAATTATGTGCGGTATAGCAGGTATTGTCTCTAAAAATAAATCGATTTCTTTAAAGGACACTGTTTATGCTATGTCTCAAAGCATTAGGCATAGAGGTCCTGACGGGGAAGGCTTTGTGTTTATTTCAAAAGAAAATAGAGTACCTGCATTTTCAAATGACACACCTTTAATAAATAAACAAAGTAGTCAATATAGTTATAATCCTAAAATTTCAATAAAGGATGTTAGCGAAGATTATGAGATTGCATTAGCTCATCGTCGTTTATCTATTATAGATTTAACAGAAGCGGGGCATCAGCCTATGTGCGATTCTTCGGGCGATTATTGGTTAACTTTCAATGGTGAAATTTATAATTACATTGAACTTCGGGAAGAATTAGCGATAAAAGGCCATCAATTCAAAACGCAAACAGATTCGGAAGTATTGTTAGAAGCATACAAAGAATGGGGGATAGATTGCTTGCAACGATTCAACGGGATGTTTGCGTTTTCGCTTTATGATAAAAAACACAATCACTTGTTTTGTGCACGAGATCGTGTAGGAGTGAAACCATTTTATTATATTAATACCAAGGCCGTGTTTGCTTTTGCTAGTGAATACAAAGTTTTTTTACAATCAAACTTAATTCCGTTCGAAGTAAATGAAGCGCAGCAACTTGATTATTTAATTTCTGCGAATTTAGAAACAGCTGAACAAAGCTTATTTAAAGGTATTATAGAGTTAAAACCTTCATATTATTTAGTGTATGATTTAACGTCTCATCATGTTGAGTTAAAGCAATATGATACACTTCCCAATATCTCATCCATTCAAAAAAGTGATTCTGAAATTATTGAATTGGTCGAACAAAAATTAATTCACTCTATTTCATTAAGATTAAGAAGTGATGTTGAGGTAGGTTCTTGTTTGAGTGGAGGGCTTGATAGCTCTATCATTGCTGGTATTATCCATCATTTACACCCCAATAAACAATTAAAATTATTTACAGCTACATTTCCAGCCGAAACATTTGATGAAAGCTCTTTTGCAAAATTGGTTGCAGATTCAGTGAATGGAAATTGGAAAACAGTCACGCCAACAGCTGATGAATTTTTTAGAGATATAGAAAACTTAAATTATTCGCAAGATTTGCCAATATGGAGCACGAGTACATATTCGCAACATCGTGTCATGCAACTAGCTTCCGAAAACAATATTAAAGTAGTATTAGATGG
>JANXRU010000237.1 GCA_025356715.1 Bacteroidota bacterium | reverse complement strand
CGCCACCCACAGGCTCCGCTGGATTTTGTGTGAAGGAAATTGCGAAGATAATCCTGCGGTATATTAATTTACCGTGACCAATAATAGCCCCTTCGCGAAAGACCATTATTTTTGCTTTGTAAAAGCCCAATAAACATTCTATCTTTGTCAGTAATATTTCGGTAAGAAAATGTTTCAAACCGCACTAGGCAAAGCTCCAAAACGTTAGGCGTAATTTATCAGACATAACACTAAACAATATAATATGAAAAACTTACTATTAGCAATCGTCTTAACATCAACATTTATCGTGACCAAAATGTCTGCCCAAGAAAATACACCGTTAAAAGTTAAAGAATATGGGATTGGACTAAGTAATCTAAATAGTTTCTCATTACAATATCGTTGGGGTAATGAGAAGCGATTATACAGAATTAATGCGACACTCGGCGGGCGTGGTGCTTTTGGTAGTGGTTCTAACTCTTCCGTTAATAATCAGGACAGTCTTCATATCTATAACAATTCTGGAACAACAAGTACAAAAACTCCTTTAAATTTAAACTTCGGGTTAGGGTTTAGTGTTTTTAAATTAAAAACACTTTCTGAAAAATTCGGTATTATATACGGAGGCGTTGTAGGTCTTTCATATTCTTATAATAATATTCAAAACAAAGAGAAACTAAATTCATTTAATGGTAGTTCAACTGCTTATAGTAATAGTAATACAAAGACTATTACTCAAGCATTACAGCCTTATGCAGGAATTGTTTTAGGAACATATTACAAAATAAATTCATCATTTCTTGTATATCTTGACATTGCTCCAAATATATATTATTCATTTAATCAAACTAAAATTAGTAATACGATTACGAATAGTCCGCAAAATACCAGTCTGACATCGGATAATTCTAGTTCACTTAATATATTTGGTTTATCCAATCTATCAAACTCAGGTGCGGCTTTGACAATTGTTTATAGAATAACTAAATAAACTGCCCAGCTCCGCCGTATATGCGTTAACCCCATCTCGTCCTCGTTTGTAACGAGGATGTTTTAGAGGAGCGTTTGTAACGCTTAAATTAGGTTTGTTCCCCCCGCTCCACCGTATATGCGTTAACGTCACCCACAGGCTCCGCTACAAGTGCTAACCGCAAGCAAGCATAATTTTTTTCGCCGTTGTTGGTGTTATCACCATTACTGTTCGGAAGATTTTAGATTGGGAGGAAATCCTAATATTTCAGGCAGTTTATCTTTATTACCACCACTTAATTCAATAATCAGTTTTATTATTTCAAATTCTAGCTCTTGTGCAAACTTTTGCTTAGCATACTTGAAGCTTTTAATTTTGTTTAGTTTTTTATAAACTAATAATAGAATTGCCACAATTAAGGTAGAATATAAAATTACTTTAATACCATTTTCAGTTCTACATATAAATTTCGAAAAATTTAATTCTTGCTTAATGTATTTGAAAAAAACTTCTATATCCCAACGCTTTCTGTAGTACTCTGTAATATCTAACGTATCAGCATCTTCTATGTTTGTAATAAATGTAATTGGCTCTTTTGTTTTTATGATAATTGCTTCAATAATTCTAAATAAGTTTTTAGATTTCACCTTATTTGTTCCAAATAAATAACACCATGAATCGGATGTAATTTTTAATGTTTTTGATTTTATTTGTTTCTTTAACTTGTTTTTTATTCCAATTTCCATTTTAGAGTTGTTCCCAATTTTAGAAACAAATTTTAGTCCCTTATCTGTAAATTCATCAAATGTATTTCTACTTGTTATGCCTTTATCAAATAATGTTATTGTTTCTGTATCATTTACTCTAAGGATTGTTTCTTTCAATGCCTTATTTTCACTAGTATAACTTTTTTCATAATAAAAGTCTACAGCCACAGGTAACTCATTAAATCCAATTGTAAATTTTAGTTGTTTATGATTTACAGAGTCTCCTCCCGTGTTATAACCTATATTCATAAGCTTTGCTGATTCTGTAACAATAGTAGAGTCAAATTTTAAAAAATCATTTATCTCATTTCCCAATAGTTTTTTGTAAGTACTTACACAAGTATTAAAAAGTAATTCAAAATATTCAGGTTTTATAGTGTTTAGTCTATCACTTATGGAACTATGTGAAATTTTAGAAGTTGGGTTTCCGTTTAAATATTGGAAAACAATTGACTCATAAGATGATTGCATTGTCCGAAGACTATTAGTTTTATGAGTTGTTAAGCAATATAGTAAAAGTTTAAAAACTACTTCACCTTGTAGCTTTTTAGAATATTTGTTCACTCCGGATTCAATGGCTAACTCCTCTAATAGAGTGTTTGGAAGCATTGCTAATAGATTATTTGCAGTCATACTGCAAATAATATCATTAATTGAAACTTAATATTCCCTCAGGTATTTTTTTTATTAAAATTATGATGTTAATCTTCCGAACAGTAATGGTGTTATCACCAACAAGGATACTAAGTTATAAAAAACGTTTACATAAGGTTCCAAAATAGTAGCAGTATAAAACTGTATAGGATCATCTGCATGGTTTAGTTTTGACATAATTAAATATAATCAAATTTGTTGTTGGTG
>JANXRU010000218.1 GCA_025356715.1 Bacteroidota bacterium | reverse complement strand
GTTTTTTTCTTAAGGATAACATTTTTTCTTTGTCATAAGATAATGCGGTTTGTAAGGTATTTCCATTTAGTATCCCCACAACTCGTGCTATATAATTTTCATTTGGATATATAAATACCCCTTTGTCTCCTAATTTTGTATCTACAACAAAACCTACATTTTGAAACATATTTAATGAATATTCTGCGCATATACCTGTAAGTGTATTAAATTTTAATTGATTAATAGCGGATATTGCTGCACGAATTAAAATTACACTTAACCCAATTCCTTTCACTTTTTTTGAATTCCAAAGCCCACATAATTCACCAACTCCACCATCAATTGCATATTTTTTTATAGTGTAATTAATTCTCATATCTATTTTTTCAATAGCAATTTCTACGGGAAGAGGATTTTTCCCGTCAGCTACCTGTATTCGAATTCCCCCCACTAACTCACCTTCTGTATCTGTTGCAATGAAGCAATACATGTTTGGATTATCTATCCAGGTGTTGTTGTTTGATGTGATATTTTCAATACCATAATCTTTTAATACTTGTACATGACCTAAAATGTAATTATTGCATGTTATAGGTTCATCAGTGGCTCTATATGCCTTTATGTAAAACATAATTTCAGCTAAATTTTAATATTTGATTAATAGGATACCTCAAGGATCTAAATTTGGGTTCAGCACCTACTATAAATCTCATTAACAAAACTTTTCCTTTTTTTGAATCTATTTCAAATAATTCTTCGAATTCATTTAACAATACTATCGCTTCATTTTTCATTTGAATAGGAAGAGCATCAGTTTCACCATAGATTAAAGTGTTAAAAATTAAGGTGGATAATGATGGTGGATGAGTAGATATATTGTCGTGATTTGCAGCTAACCAAACTCTTTCTAAAGCTCTTCCGCCTTCAAAAAAATTATTTTCACTAAATGAAGGCATCGTAATTAAACCAATAGCAGAAGCTCCTTTTATCCATTTTCTTTGAATTTTTTCGTAAGCAGCGCCTAACTCCCAATCTGCAAGGTGTTTTACAACCTGCCAATCTTTACTTACATAAAATCCAGCAAACTCGGTTGGTGTTAAATCCATTGTTTCTCTAAAACTTATTCCATTTCTTGTTTTTTCAGCCTCTTCAATAGTCCATCGTGCTTCCCCTCTAAAATCATTATGCCCACTTTTACTTGTATATCTCATTCTATCCATCTTGCTCGTGATTTCTGCTATTTTTGAGAGTTTTTGTTCGTCATCTATTATTACAAAATCAGCTCCAGAAATAGTACGAGCTATTTTTTGCAATTCTGTTAACCGTTGTTTTTCAATGATTTTTCGTTCTACAATATCTCTATTTGATACTCTCAAATTAATTGTTTTTGCTAAATAATCACAAACATGAGGCTCTATTTGATTTTCGTATTCTTTATGAATTTTATCAAAAAATCTAAAAGTTGTAATTAATTTCGAATCATTATTAATTTCAATTGTGTTTGTTACAACTTCTAATTTTAATTCATGTGCTTTTAAAATAAGATTCTCAGTTGCTGCACCTAATCCAGTAATCATCGTTGTTCTTCTGCAATCTAATAAATCTGGACGAAATACATCGTCAAAAAATAAGTACAAATTTTTGTCATGATACATCCATTTCCAAGATTGGCTATTTGCGCCTGAAGGCGCCTTTGATGCAGCTTCAACCATATCTTGTATTAAATCTTTATTTACATCAAATTGTAAATCCCAAGGTTTGATATTAGAGGCGTAAATAATACCTAACATTTCTTTTTCGGTTAAAGAAGGATTTATAGTTAAAGGTTTTTCAACATACTTCGGTTTATTTTTATCACAGATTATTTCTTCTAAATCAATAAAATATCTTCCTGAGTCATGTAGTTGATTTAATAATATTCTTCTACAAACATCTGTGCATATACCGCCTCCTAATACAACACCAGATGCTAATTGAGGCCAGGTAGTAATAGTTTCTTCAATTTCCAGCATGGATGCCTTTAGCCGTGTTGATGATGTTTCAACTCCTAGCATTGGCAACAGGTATGGAACTTTTTCTTCGTTGGTTTTTGCTTGCTTCACTAAATTTAAATCTAAATGATTTATTAATCCATGCAATAATGGTAAATCAGGATTTGTATCATAACGCTCTATGTCAGTTGTGCCTCT
>JANXRU010000140.1 GCA_025356715.1 Bacteroidota bacterium | reverse complement strand
AAATTGTTACAATCAGCCTTCAATTACCGCATGGTTTCTGATGTTCCAGTAGGCGTATTTTTAAGTGGAGGATATGATAGTGCCTGTGTCACTTCTTTATTGCAAAAAAATAATTCAAATAAATTAAAAACATTTACAATTGGCGTTGCTGACATAGGATTAAATGAAGCGCCTTATGCTAAAGAAATTGCAAACTATTTAGGGACAGATCATCACGAATATGAATGCAAAGAAAAAGATGCACTTGAATTAATTAGTGATTTGCCTTACTACTACGATGAGCCTTTTGCTGATAGTAGCGCTATACCTACAACCTTAGTTTGTAAAATGGCAAAAAAACAAGTTACTGTAGCATTAAGCGCTGATGGTGGCGATGAAATTTTTGCAGGATATAACCGATATGATTATATGATGAAGCATGGTAAATTACTAAATGCTTTGCCAAGTATAGTTAATAAAGGCGTTGCTGGCATGATGGATTTAATAGCAGCTGATCACATCCCCGTTTTAAAAAATAAATACAATTTTCATAATCGCTATGAAAAGCTGAAAGGTTTATTAAAAGATCCATCGCCTAAAAATGTGATGCTAAGTTTAAGCCAACAATTTAATGAACAGCAACTTAAGGAACTTGTATCTAAAAAATATGAATCTTTGGAAACGGCTTATTTATCTGATAGTTTAGCAAATAGTAATTACTCATCATTAGCATACATGATGGCTATTGATTATCAAACGTATTTAGTTGACGACATTTTACAAAAAGTAGATCGTGCTTCCATGACGGTAAGTTTAGAAGGAAGGGAACCATTTTTAGATCACCGTATTATAGAATTCGTTGCTCAATTACCTGATAATTTTAAATACCATAAAGGAATCAAAAAACATATCTTAAAAGAAATTACGCATCAATATATCCCTAAAACCATTATGGATAGGCCTAAAACAGGCTTTGCTATTCCGATAGAAAAATGGTTAGCAACTGATTTGAAAGAACAGGTGCTTTATTATTTGAATCGTCAAACTATACAATCAGAAGGAATCTTTCATGCAGATCAAGTAGATAAATTGGTAGTTGATTTTTTTAAAGGAAAAAAAGAATATGCTACCAAAATATGGTATTTATTAATGTTTGAGATGTGGTACAGGCAGTGGATGAAATAAGACTATTGTAAATTTTTATTGAAATTTTTACTTTTCTATCTTTTTCCATAAATGAAAAAGAAACGAAAAATCAAGTCAAAAATATGCGCCACGCTCCTCACGTAATTCTACGATTTTCACGTTTCGCTACCACCGCACATACTGGCTCATTTGTGTACTACACAAATGCCCTACTAAAATCTTGAATTTACGTTTCACCGCCACACTGCTCGCATTTTTGGCTGGCCTACGCTCTTATTCTATTCAACATTTTTCTTTAAAATAATTGTTTCGTTTATTAAAAGCGTTTATAAATAGGATTTAATTGTAGCTGTTTTTTTTACTTAATTTTTAGTATTTAAGGAAATAATTAAATTTTATACTCTTATTTCTCTGCGGTAAAATAAAAGGTGCAAAAGATGAATGATATAGAATAAAAGACAAAGCTCTAATAGCAACAAAAATTCATCAAAAGCTACATGAACTAAAAGCATCTGCGGTATGAGAACCGTTAATATTTAATTATTTTTTTAATAAATAATTTGTCGTTGATTGTTATTTTAACAATGTAACAACCGCTTGCTAAGTCAGAAATCGAAAGAGGAATTAAATTTAATCCTGCATTGCCAACTACTGAATGACTAACCAAAACGGATCCTCCAATAGCATTGGTGATATCAAATAGGATTGTTGCATCCTTTTTTAATACGATAGGAAATATGACATTATTATTCGTTGGGTTTGGATAGGGAGAAAACACATCTAAATCATTTACAAACAATGCTAGACATTGATTATTGTTTTGGGTATTATCGTCAATGCCTCCATTTACCTGAGTGATGGTTACACAAACAATGCTGTTTTTATCAGCTTCATTAACCAATGCACTTCCCGAAAAATGATAATTATAAAATATTCCTGCGTTTAATACGCCAGACCAACTTTCTTTTATTTGTCCGCCATTAGTTAATTTATAATTGATGCTGAAATCATTAATGATTGTTGTTCCAAAATTAGCCAAATTAGCTGTTAAATCAAGATATCCATCAGGTTGAATAATTGGAGTAATATCTAAGATTGCTAAATCAGTTCGTCTGTTATATACAATAAATGATTTTGTTTTCGAATTTTTACAACCATGATTATTGGTAAGTAAAAGAGTAATTTGATAATTACCCGTATCAGCAAATTGATAGGTAGGAGTTGTTAAAGATGAAGAGAAACTGTTTGTACCTGTCCAATGATAAGTAAGCCCATTTAATATATTGGGCGTTAAAGTGGCTGACGTTTGGCTAAAAATAAAACTGGGTGTAGTTACAAAATCCACAATTGGTATAGAATATACGTAAACACTTTTAGAGATGGAATCCCTACAGCCTAATCCATCAATGACGCCTAATTTAATTAAATGATTTGCGGTATCTGTAACATGTAAATAAGGAGATTGAAGTGATGAATAAGGAGTGGTGTTAACTGTCCATTTCCAATTTTGAATGGAACTGGAAGCAGATGTGCTAGCATCTATCAGTTTGATAGAGTCATTGATACAAAAATTTTGAGGAGTCACAAAATTACAAACAGGTGGCACTGTAACGGTAACTTGCTTAACAGAAGTTGAACTACAGCCGTTATTACCATTAACCGTTAATGTAACCGAATAAACTCCAGCTGTTGTATAGGACTTATTTACTAAAGT
>JANXRU010000131.1 GCA_025356715.1 Bacteroidota bacterium | reverse complement strand
GACCAACGCCACCTTCGCCTAATGCGCCGTGACATGCTACACAAGATGCTTTATAAACGTCTTTCCCTGATTCTAAATCAGCACCTTCTAACATTTTCACAGTTGTTTCATCCACATTATTAGCTGATGTTTTCATATACTCATCTAATTCAATTTTAGCTTGAGCCATTGCTTTTGTGTATTCAACTCCTTGCAAGTCTCCAGTGCCGATAACATGGAAATTGATTAAATAGATAACACCAACAATAATTGTTAAATAAAAACCGTATTTCCACCATGGTGGTAAGTTATTATCAAGTTCTTGAATGCCGTCGTAATCATGATCTAATAATATTTCACCTTCATTTTCAATATCAACAACATCAGTTAACTTATCTAATATTGTTTTTTCTTTTACGATAGTCACTTTACCAGAAGTTGTATCGACGATTGTCTTAGGAGCTTTAACAACGCTGTCTGTTTTAATAAACCCTTTTATGAGATTAAATAAACTTAATATAGCAATACCTTCTATTATAATAATTGCTATCATAAAGTAGAATGTAAAACCATCTAATCCTCCAATTCGCCAATCATCAATAATAATAGCTTTAACTGGCTCTGTAGTTTGTGCTAATAAATGATTTCCAAGCAAACTAAATAAGGCTAATAAAGCAAGCACTTTAGAGCTATTATTTGAGTCGTTATTTTTAGTTTTATACTTATTTTGAAAATATTCGCTTTGAGTTAAATTTTTGAGAACGCTACTCATAGCAACTATTAACATTAATAAGATAAGAATGACTGCAATTAAGGTATCAAACAACGCATTGGAAAAATAAGAAGTTGTTACTGGCTCTGCATCTTGCGCAAATGTAATAACAGGTAGGGCTAACATAACAGATAACCATTTTAGTTTAGATTTTATAGTTTGGTTCATATGAAGTTGTTTTTAAAGATCTTGTTCTAATGGAATATTTTTAGCTCTATTTATATAGTTCTTATCGGCCTTAATTACATAAAAAGTAACAGCTGAAAAAAACACAAAAAATAATATTAAGGATATGAGTGGGTAAATACTTACGCCAGCAATCGATTCTAAATAATTAATAAATTTCATCGTCGTATGTTTTAGGTTCTTAATTTATTTTTTTAATGTATCAGCAACTGCTGCTTTTTTGATGTCAGTTCCCATGCGCTGTAAATAGGCAATCATCGCAATAATTTCTTTTTTAGGAGAGGTTTCTATACCATCTTTTTTAAGATTGTCTGCAATTTTTTCTGCTTGTTTATTTAAATCAGCTTCAGCTATATCTGCATAACCCGCAGGATATGGAACTCCCAAAGTTTGCATCGCTTTAATTTTAGATTTCAAAGTAGATACATCCAAGTCATTATCTAATAACCATGAGTAAGTTGGCATAATAGAACCAGGCGACATAGAATTTGGCTCTAACATGTGGTTGTAATGCCAGCTATCAGGGTATTTTCCACCTTCACGCGCTAAATCTGGACCAGTACGTTTACTTCCCCATTGGAATGGATGATCATAAACAAATTCTCCTGCTTTTGAATATTCGCCGTAACGAGCTGTTTCACTTCTAAATGGACGAATCATTTGTGAATGACAAGTATAGCATCCTTCTCTGATATAAATATCTCTTCCTTCTAATTCTAAAGGCGTGTATGGTTTAACACTTGCAATAGTTGGTATATTTGATTTTACTAAGAAGGTTGGAACAATTTCAATAACGCCTCCAATAATAACAACTACTAAACTCACAATCATTAATTGAATTGGTTTGCGTTCAATCCAACGGTGCCAGTGATCAGTAGAATGACCTTGGTAAGTTTTTGCTAATGGCATTGCTTCAGCATCTTCATCAGCTAAGAAAGAACCTGCTTTAGCTGTTTTATATAAGTTGAATGCCATTAAAATGGCGCCTACTAAATAAAGTGTACCACCAATAGAACGTGCAGCATAAAAAGGAATCATCTTAGTTACTGTATCTAAAAACTGCCATTTTAATTGACCTTCAGCAGTAAAGTCTTTCCACATAGAACTTTGCATAAAGCCCGCCCAATACATAGGAACAGCATATAATAAAATACCCAAGGTGCCAATCCAAAAATGCATATTTGCTAATTTTTGAGAATATAATTTAGTACGGAACATTTTTGGGATTAGGAAATATAATACACCAAAAGTTAAGAAGCCATTCCATCCTAAAGCTCCAACGTGCACGTGAGCAACAATCCAATCTGTATAATGCGCAATTGCACTAACTGATTTTAAAGATAACATAGGGCCTTCAAAAGTAGCCATACCATAAGCGGTTACAGCCACAACCATAAACTTTAATACGATATCTTCTCTAACTTTATCCCAAGCTCCACGTAAGGTTAGTAAACCATTAATCATACCACCCCAAGATGGAGCTATTAACATTACTGAGAACACCACACCTAAAGATTGAGCCCAATCTGGAACCGCAGTATATAACAAGTGATGAGGGCCCGCCCAGATGTATAAGAAAATTAACGCCCAAAAATGGATGATTGATAATCTATAAGAATAAACCGGACGGTTAGCTGCTTTAGGTATAAAGTAATACATTAAACCTAAATAAGGAGTCGTTAAGAAAAATGCTACAGCATTGTGTCCATACCACCATTGAACTAACGCATCTTGAACACCTGCGTACCAAGAATATGATTTTGTTAATGAAACAGGTATTTCAATAGAGTTAGTAATATGCAACATAGCTACTGTAACAAATGTGGCAATGTAAAACCAAATAGCAACATATAAGTGGCGCTCTCTACGTTTGATAATAGTGCCAAACATATTCCAACCAAATAGAACCCATACTAAAGTGATTAAAATATCTATAGGCCACTCTAACTCCGCGTATTCTTTACCTGTAGTGTAACCCATTAATAAGGATAATGCAGCTAAAACAATTATTAATTGCCAAGCCCAAAAATGTACTCTGCCTAACATGTCGTTAAACATACGAGCCTTTAATAAACGTTGTAATGAATAATAAACGCCCATAAAAATACCATTACCTACAAAAGCAAAAATCACCGCGTTTGTATGTAATGGACGTAAACGACCGAAAGTAGTATACGGTAAATCAAAACTTAAAGCAGGTATAAACATTTGCAATGCCGCAATTACTCCTACGAGCATCCCTACAATACCCCACACCACCGTTGCGATGGCGAACATTTTTACAATTTGATTGTCGTACTTAAATTTTTGTAATTCCATAAGTTCTGGTTTTTTAATCGGTTGGTTGTTTTGGATTTTTGGTTATTTCTGTTTTATTACTTATTAGTTCATCATCGAAAAGCATTCTTACTGACGGTGTATAATCATCGTCATATTGCCCTGATTTTACTGACCAAATGAAGGCTATTAAAAACCCAATGGCTATCATTAAACTGGCAGAAATTAATATAAATATTACGCTCATTTTGGTTGTAAAATTAGTTTTGAGTGAGCTTTACGAGTTGACTCATATCATTATATAAACTGATATTTGTCATATCTTATGGTTTTTTAACTTAATTTCGTAAAGTGTACTCATACCAGTTGTTAATAGAACAATACTAATAGAGCTCACGGGCATTAAAATAGCTGCAATAACTGGTTGTAAAAGGCCTTGAACAGCAAAA
The DNA here is from genome assembly GCA_025356715.1 of Bacteroidota bacterium. The sequence goes on along the minus strand of JANXRU010000131.1, from coordinate 5,457 downwards.
AATAAACCAACGAAGTTATAGATGATAGATAACGTAAAGCTTGCATAAATAATTACTTTCTCTTTTCTGCAATAATTTATGAGTTCTTTAAGTAAATAAAATTGTTTACCAGACAAAACAGCATCGCAGGCTGGAGAAAAATTATTGGTATCATCGCTAATTGCAATACCAACATCACTTTGCATTAAAGCACCCGCATCATTTAATCCATCACCAATCATGAGCACTTTTTTGTGTTGGTTTTGAAGATGTTTAATGTATTGTAGTTTGTCTTCAGGTTTTTGATAAAACAGCATTTCTGTTTTTTCTCCAAAAACAGACTTTAAATAATGAGACTCAGAATCATTATCACCAGATAATATTTTTAAATGATAAGTAGAACTTAATTTGGATATGATATGTTGTAATCCTTCACGGTACTTGTTTTTCACAATAAAGCAGCCTACAAATTCATGATCGATACTTAAATATACTCGACTTCCTGAATGTTGTTGCAATGATTTTTGTCCTAATACAAATTCGGAGGAGCCCATTTTAAGTTCTCTATTATTAATAACACCAGAAGTTCCAAAGCCTTTAAATTCTTTATAATTCTTTACTAATAATGTTTTATTAAATGGTAAATGCGATACGATACTTTTGCTTAATGGATGATTGGATTGATTAGCTAATGATCGCAGTAGCTGTGATTGTAATGGTGTTAGTTCATGACCCTGATATATTATTTCTGAATTTCCTTGCTCCGTAATGGTACCTGTTTTATCAAAAACCACGGTATCAATTGTTGACATTCGTTCAATAACAGAGGCATTTTTTACATACAATTTATATTTATTAAGTATGCGAATCATATTACCATTAGTAAATGTTGCACTGAGTAATAAGGCACATGGGCAAGCAACAATTAAAACAGACGTTAAAGCACTCCAAACTTTAGTAGTATCGTTAATTAACCAATAGACAGAGGCCGCTAATGCTACAGTGAGTAAAGCATAAGTAAAATAGCGACTTATTTGATGTATGAATGAAACTTTAACCTCTTCTTTTTTTGATTGAAAAGCTTCATTATTCCATAATTGAGTGAGGTAGCTTTGAGAAACTTCTTTAACTACTTCTAATTCTATAGCTCCTGCTGTTTGCTTACCACCTGCATATACAATTTCTCCGATTGATTTTTCTATAGGTAAGTATTCGCCAGTAACAAAACTATAATCAATGGTCGCTTTTCCTAAAAACAAGATGGCATCAGCCGGAATAATTTCGTCATTGTGAATTTTAATACGATCTCCTACTTTTAAATTTGCTACAGAAATTTGTATTTCAGAACCATCCTCTTTCAATACACTTACACCTAGTGGAAAGTATGACGTATAATCACGATCGAAAGAAATACTTTGGTAAGTCCTGTTTTGAAAATATCGACCTATTAACATAAAGAAAACAATGCCACTCATAGAATCTAAGTAGCCAGAGCCTGTATTAGAAATTATTTCATATAAACTTCTGCCAAAGGTTATCAATACAGCTAATGCTATAGGAGCATCAATATTTAAAAAGCGTTGCTGTATACCTTTAAATCCAGAAATAAAGAATTCAGAAGCTGAATAAAAAAATACGGGTAAGGCTAAAAATAAATTTAGGTAATTGAACCAATATTTTAAAGAAGGGTCTTCAAATTTTTCAAGTGAGAAATATTCAGGAAAACTTAACATCATGATATTACCAAAACAAAAGCCTGCTATTCCTAATTTAACAATTCTGGTTCTATCGTACTGTTTAATTTTACTTGAATTAACATCACTTAAATTAATATGTGGCTCATAACCTATTAACGTCAACGTTTCTGCTACTTTTTTTAATGAAGTTTTATTGAAATCATAAATAATAGTAACCTCTTTTTTAATAAAATTGACTTGAGATTTTAATATCCCACTATCTATTTTATTCAAATGCTCTAATATCCATATACAAGAGCTACAATGCATTTGTGGTAAATAAAAAATGACATGATGTTGAGATTCATTTTTAAAATGAATTAATTTATTTTTTATTTGTTCATCATCTAAAAAATCAAATTTTCCCTCACGTACTTTTGTTTTTTGGTTGATACCTGGATTGCTTTCAATATCATAATATTGGCATAAATCACTTTTATTAATGATTTCATAGACCGTTTTACAGCCAGAGCAACAAAAATGTTTATTATCGGAAATTATATCTTGGGTTATAACGTCTTCTCCACAATGAAAACAAGTTGTTTTCGTTTCAGTATTTAGTTGAGTTGTTGCCATCATTTTAATTAAAAACGGCAGTTAAATTATGTTTTGGAAGAAACTACTAACCTGCCGTTTATTGCCACCATTATTTGATGACGACACAAATTTAGGAGGAGATAATTTGTTTTATTTGAGAATAATCAAACGAAAATATGATAAAAGTCAGTTGATTGTATCTTAATAACAATAGCTATCTCTGAATTAACTATGAATCGTTAAAACAGGCACAGGACTTTCAAATGCTAATTCGTTAGTGATACTTGGATAAAAGATGGAATGCAGTATGGAGTGTTTTTTAGGCTGTACGACAATCATATCCATTTCATGATATTTAACGAATTCTAATATACCCTCAGTAACATTGTTTTCGGTAATTATATAAGTTCTATGTTCTGTAGACGCTAATTTACTTTCTACAAATTTATCGATAGACGATTCCTTTTCATTTAGATAATGATTTTCTGGAATAACATGTAAAACACTTAATACACTTTGAAAAATATTATTTAAACTTCTTACTTTGTTTAAAGAAGTACTTATTTCAATATTTTCATCATAATGACTCGCATAGGCTAAGTTTTTGATTTTTTTGTATTTTACATTTGGTGGAACTATTATTAACGGAACCTTTAGTGTTTTTGATACATCCACGGAAGTGCTTCCAATTATTTTTTTCTTAAAATTACTACCATGTCCGTTATTGCCCATCACCACAAAATTAGCACCGATATTATTAGCATATTCCACGATAACTTCTGCTGAGTTGCCAATTTCAGTATAATATTCTATGCTATTTATATTTGGGTTATTTTTTTTAATTTTTTCGGATATAGTTTTTAAAGTTGCTAAACTATCATTTCTCATTTCACTAGCATTATATGCCATTATACCAAACTCTGGTGAAGCAACTGGAATTTGATACACATTTAGTAATACCAAAGTAGCAGAATAGGTATTTGCTAATTCAATTGCATAATTAACAGCATTTTCAGAAGTTTCAGAAAAATCAGTTGGAACTAAAATTTTTTTCATGGTAAGATTATTTTTATTAATCGATTTTTAAACAAATTTAGAGCCTCATTATTTTTTTTAGTTAAAGTAAATCATATTATTTAGTGATTATTATCAGTAGTTTCATATTTTAAACAAAGTAAGTTTGGATTATGAACGTAAAATTTTTAGGAGCAACAGAAACAGTTACAGGTAGTAAACATTTAGTAACTACCGATTCTGGTTTCAATATATTATTAGATTGTGGTTTGTACCAAGGAGGGGGAAAGGAATCAGATATTTTAAATAGAAATTTGAATTTGAATCCTTCTGAAGTTGATGTTGTGGTTTTATCACATGCGCATATAGATCATTCTGGGAATTTGCCTTTATTGGTCAAGGAAGGATTTTTAGGTTCTATTTATTGCACGCCACCTACGTTAGAAGTAGTTGAAGTATTATTATATGATAGTGCAAAAATACATGAAAACGATATCGAATTTATTAATAAAAAAAGAGAGCAACGTAATCAAGATCCATTAAAACCACTATATACAGTGAAAGATGTAGATCGTTGTATGAAACATTTTAAAACGGTTCCATACCATGCTGATTTTCATTTAAGTTCTGATGCCATTCTAACCTTTACAGATGCGGGGCATATTTTAGGAAGTGCCATTGTTAATCTGAAATTAAAAAAGAGTGATTCGAATGTGATTCATCTTACTTTTACGGGTGATGTTGGAAAGTATAATGATTTACTCCTTAAAGACCCAGAATGCTTTCCGCAAGCCGATTATATTATTTGTGAATCGACTTATGGAGATAGATTGCATGAGAAAGAAACGGATGCCGAGGCACATTTATTAAAAGTTGTTTTAAATACTTGTGTAGAAAAGAAAGGGAAATTAATTATTCCAGCATTTAGTTTGGGTAGAACGCAAGAGATTGTGTTTATTTTAGATAAACTTAAAAACAAGAAATTACTTCCTAATATTAAAGTTTATGTTGATAGTCCTATGTCGGCTAATATAACTGATATTATGAGAGATAATGTTTCCTGTTTTAATGAAAAATTACAAGAATATATTAAAACAGATGCTGATCCTTTTGGTTTTAGTAATTTAACATACATTCGTGAAAAGATTGATTCTATTGCTTTAAATAGTAGTAAAGAGCCATGTATTATTCTTTCGGCATCTGGAATGATGGATGCAGGAAGAATCAAGCATCACTTAGCAAATAATATATCTAATTCTAACAACACCATTCTAATTGTTGGGTATTGCTCTCCAAATTCTTTAGGCGGGCGCATTAGAGAAGGACAAAAATCGGTTAAAATTTTCGGAGAAGTTTATGATGTGAATGCTGATATAGAAATTATAGATTCCTATAGCGCTCATGCCGATTACAGCGAACTAATTCGTTTTTTGTCTTGTCAAGATAAAAAAATAGTTAAAAAAATATTTTTAGTACACGGCGAGCCTACTTCAAAAATTTCATTTAAAGAAAAGTTAATGAAAGAAGGGTATGAAGAAGTAATAATTCCATACCATGGCGAAACATTTTTATTAAAATAATTGTTTTAATTAAAATTTGATTTTATTTTTTATACTCGCATTACTGGCTGAAATTGTTGGTACTATTGGAGGTTTCGGGTCTTCTGTTTTTTTAATTCCTATTGCTGGTTTGTTTTTTGATTTCCAAACGGTACTAGCTATTACAGGGGTATTGCATGTTTTTAGTAATATTATTAAAATGATATTATTTAATAAAGGCTTAGATAAAAAACTGTTGTTATTAATAGGAATTCCCAGTGTAGTCTTTGTATTTATTGGTTCGATTCTAACGACGTATGTTAATTTAGTATATGCAGAATTTATATTAGGATTTTTTTTAATAATATTTAGTATAACGTTTTGGATAAAGCCTAAGCTTCAGTTAAAACCAAATGGCAGTAGTGCTATGGTTAGTGGAGGCATTGCTGGTTTTTTAGCTGGGTTAATAGGCACTGGTGGTGTTATTAGAGGATTAAGCTTAACGGCTTTTAATGGAAAAAAATGTATTTATAATGCCTGGCCATGTATTCGAGCAGCGGACGGAACCGCTCGCCGAGCCGCTCGGACAGAACGACGAGGTTTCCGCGCGGCGTCTGAACGTCGGCGATGTTGCTCCGGCCCTCGGCCACGGA
>JANXRU010000116.1 GCA_025356715.1 Bacteroidota bacterium | reverse complement strand
AACTCTTTTATTAAAGATGCGCCAGTCAATGTTCAAGGTCTTCAATTAGGTATGGTTTTTAAAGATAGACATACATTTGGTTTTGGGTTATATTCAATAAGAGCAAACTCTCATCAAAACGTTGTTAAAAAAAGTGATGCAACTACAACCATTGATGCTAATCGTACATTGAGTTTAAATTATTTAACGATTTTTTATCAATATGCTATTTTAGACTATCATTATTTTGAGTTAGATATGCCTCTTGAATTAGGCTTAGGAGGATATGAAGTAAAATTAGTAGATCCAAATGCTCCTTCTAATAAACCACCTTTAGTAGATAAAAAAGGAGGAACGCTTATTATTGGTGGAGGTGTTGGTATAACCATTAAGCCATTGAGATGGATTGGAATTGCTGGCTCCGCAGGATATCGTAATGCATTAGACAACGACAAGAATGTTAATTTTAGTGGGTTTTATTATTCTTATGGTGTTTGGTTAAATTTAGGAAGAACCCAAAGAGATATTCGATACTACTTGATGAAACGTAAAAAGTGTAGAAAACAAATTAAACATATTTTAACCGACGATAATTAGTAAAATAGTCTCTTTGTTTTTAAACAAATAAAAAAGCCACAATATATTGTGGCTTTTTTATTTTATTTTTTAGGTTTTTCAGTTCCATCTTTGTGCTCACCTTTGTGTTCACCTTTTACTTCACCTTTTACTTCACCTTTGTGCTCACCATTATCTTTGTGATCTTTGTGCTCACCTTTATGCTCTTCCTTGTGTTCTACTTTTTTGTCAGTAGTTTTTTTAGGCTCTTCTTGTCCTTTTACTGTAGAGAATGAGCCAGCTAATAAAGCTACTGCAACTGTTAAAAATACTTTTTTCATATTGAATTTGGTTTAATAGCCTGCGCTAAGGCTGGTTAAAATTTAGTTATGCTGCAGCGCTAACAACACGATAAATGTTTAATTATAAACGAACAGAACAAATGATTTTCGTTATTTTTTTAACAAAAATTCAGTAGAAAACATGATTTGATTTGGTAGATTTTTTGGTGTTTAAAATTTTCCCAGCAAAACAATGTTATTTACTTAAATATAAATTTCTTTCGCTATAAATATTTTGAAAATACTCATCTTGTAAGCTATCAATAAAATAGATGGCTTCGCCAGTTGATTTCATTTCAGGGCCTAATTCTTTTTGTATTTCAGGGAATTTATCGTAACTAAATACAGGAATTTTAATTGCGTATCCTTTTTTCTTTGGAGTAAAATTAAAATCTTTTACTTTAGCTCCTAACATAACTTTAGTTGCGTAGTTTACATAAGGTTCGTCGTAGGCCTTAGCAATAAAAGGTACGGTACGAGATGCACGTGGGTTGGCTTCTATGATGTACACAATTTCGTCTTTAATAGCAAACTGAATATTTAATAACCCAACTGTATTAAGCGCCACAGCAATAGTTTTGGTGTGTTGCTCCATTTGTTTAATCACATTTTCTGATAAATCAAATGTTGGTAACACCGCATAACTATCTCCACTATGAATTCCCGCAGGCTCAATGTGTTCCATCATCCCAATAATATAAACATCTTTGCCGTCGCAAATAGAATCTGATTCTGCCTCAATAGCATTTTGTAAAAAATGATCTAACAATACTTGATTGCCAGGCAAATCATGTAATAATTTTACTACGTGCTGTTCTAACTCTTCTTCATTAATCACAATTTTCATAGATTGTCCGCCTAACACATAACTCGGACGAACTAATAAAGGAAATCCTAATTCTTTCGATAAAGTAATCGCTTCTTCTGCATCTGTAATTACTCCAAATTTTGGATAAGGGATATTATTTTCTTTTAATAAATTAGAAAATCTTCCTCTATCTTCCGCTAAATCCAACGATTTAAAATCGGTTCCAATAATTTTAATTCCGTAACGTTCTAGTTTTTCTGCTAGCTTTAAAGCTGTTTGCCCTCCTAATTGAACAATAACGCCTTCAGGTTTTTCGTGCAAAATAATATCATAAATATGTTCCCAAAATACGGGTTCAAAATATAATTTATCAGCCGTACTAAAATCTGTACTAACTGTTTCAGGGTTACAGTTTATCATAATAGTTTCGTAACCCATTTCTTTAGCAGCTAAAACACCATGCACGCAACTGTAATCAAACTCAATACCTTGTCCAATACGATTTGGGCCAGAGCCTAAGATAACCACTTTCTTTTTATCCGAGCGGATGCTTTCATTTTCATCTTCAAAAGACGAATAGTAGTATGGTGTTTTTGCTTCGAACTCTGCGGCGCAAGTATCAACCATTTTAAAAACGCGATTGATGTTCATCTCCTTACGCTTATTATAAACTTCACTTTCTAAACAACGTAATAAATGAGCTACTTGCCTATCAGCATAGCCCATTTGTTTTACCTCATACAATAAATCTCTAGGGATTTCAGCTAATCTGTATTTTGAAACTTCATGTTCTAAAGCAATCATTTGTTCAATTTGCTCTAAAAACCACATATCAATGCGGGTTAGTTTTTGTATGGTTTTGATAGAGATCCCTAATTTCATGGCATCATAAATCATAAACAATCGATTCCAACTTGGGCGCTCTAAACCAGCTAATAATTCTGCTTGATTCGTATTTTCTTTTCCATCAGCCCCTAAACCATTACGCTTAATTTCTAATGATTGACAAGCTTTTTGTAATGCCTCTTGAAAAGAACGCCCAATAGCCATTACCTCGCCAACCGATTTCATTTGAAAACCGAGTTCACGATTACAACCTTTAAATTTATCAAAGTTCCAACGTGGTATTTTTACAATTACATAATCTAACGTTGGTTCAAAGTATGCTGATGTTTGTTTAGTGATTTGATTTTGTAATTCATCTAACGTATATCCTATGGCTAATTTACTAGCAATACGAGCTATTGGGTAACCAGTAGCTTTACTTGCTAAGGCTGATGAGCGAGATACGCGAGGATTAATTTCAATAGCAATAATTTCTTCTTTTTCATCATCGCTTACTGCGAATTGAACGTTACATCCACCTGAAAAATTACCAATACTGCGCATCATTTTAATAGCCATGGTACGCATACGCTGATAAGTACTGTCACTCAATGTTTGCGCTGGCGCTACAGTAATACTATCCCCCGTGTGCACTCCCATCGGATCAAAATTTTCGATGGAGCAAATAATAACAACGTTATCATTTTGATCGCGTAACAATTCTAATTCATATTCTTTCCAACCTAAAACTGCTTTATCAATTAATACTTCATGTATGGGTGATGTTTGTAGGCCACGATTTAATAAATGATCATAATCTTCTTTTTTATAAACTACAGATCCGCCACTTCCGCCAAGGGTAAATGAAGGGCGAATAACTAAGGGGAATCCGAATTCTTGAGCAATCGATTTTCCTTCTAAAAAAGATTTAGCAATTTTTGATGGAGCCATTCCTACTCCTATTTCGTTCATTCGAATGCGGAATAAGTCACGATCTTCTGTTACTTTAATCGCATCAATATCAACGCCAATCATTTTAACATTGTATTTTTTCCAAATCCCTAAATCATCACATTTAAGGGCTAGGTTAAGTGCTGTTTGTCCACCCATAGTAGGTAACACTGCATCAATTTGTCGTTCCTCTAATATTTTAATAATTGATTTAACTTCGAGAGGTAATAAGTAAATGTGATCAGCAGTTACTTTATCCGTAATAATCGTGGCAGGATTAGAATTAATTAAGGTTACTTCAATTCCTTCTTCTCTTAAACTTTTTGCAGATTGAGAACCCGAGTAGTCAAACTCACATGCTTGCCCAATAACAATAGGGCCAGAACCAATAATTAAAACGGATTTTATAGTTGTATCTTTCATTGTATGTATTTAATGCGAATGTTTTTTTGCCAGTTTTGTAATGTTTTTTTTAAAACTAAAAAACAAACTTGGTAAAGATAGTAGTTTGATAGACTTTAGGCTTATTAAGATTTTAACATTTAATTAAAAACTTGGCAAAGCTTTGTAAACAGCAATTGTATAAAAATTGATAGTCTAATTTTGAAAGATTAAAAATAGGTTCGATTTAGCAATCAGGTATGTTTACTCCAATAGCTAAGCCACCTTCACTGGTTTCTTTGTATTTGGAGTTCATATCTTTAGCTGTTTCCCACATAGTATTTACCACTTTGTCTAAGGGTACTTTTGTGTTTTTAGGATCTGTTTCAAGAGCTAATTCTGCTGCGTTAATGGCTTTAATAGCCCCCATTGTATTTCGTTCAATACATGGTATTTGTACAAGGCCACCAATAGGATCGCACGTTAAACCTAAGTGATGTTCCATTGCTATTTCAGCAGCTACAAGCACTTGTTCTGGAGTGCCACCCATTAGTTCACATAAAGCGGCAGCTGCCATAGCACTTGATACTCCAATTTCTGCTTGGCAACCTCCCATGGCCGCTGAAATAGTAGCTCCTTTTTTGAATATACTACCAATTTCTCCAGCAACTAACAAAAATTGTTTAATATGGCTTTCATTAGCTTCATGATTTTCAATAACTAAGTAATACATTAATACCGCAGGAATAACCCCAGCACTACCATTTGTAGGGGCAGTAACTACGCGGCCTAAAGACGCATTAACTTCATTAACGGCTAATGCAAAACAACTAACCCACTTTAATATTTGTCTAAATTTAACTTCTGTTTGCCTAATAGTCTGCATCCATTCTACTGGAGTTGAGTAGGGTAAGTCGCCTTTAATATGTTGGTGAATATCGTAGGCCCGTCTTTTCACATTAAGCCCCCCAGGTAAAATTCCTTCAGTGTGACAGCCTATGTAAATACATTCTAACATGGTATCCCAGATGCGAAGTAGTTCGTTATTTATTTCAGAATCTGTGCGAATAGATTTTTCATTTTCGAAAACAATTTCTGATATTTTTTTATCAGTTGATAAACAATAGTTCAATAATTCGTCTGCTTTTTCGATTGGAAAAGGAAATATGGCTCGAGTTTTTTTATCAATACTAATGGCATTTTCTTTAACAATAAATCCGCCACCAACCGAATAAAAGGTTGATTTATAAATGTCGTCACCATAGTAGGCTGTAAATACAAGTCCATTAGGATGAAACGGTAAAAATGTTTTATTGAATATAATATCGCCTTGAAAAGAAAAATCTATTAGCTTTTCTCCTGCGAGGTTTATTTTGTTGGTTTCTTTTATAAAGTTTGTTATTCCTTGAATGTCTTCAACTGGTATCGTCTCAGGATTCTGTCCGCAAAGTCCAAGTAACACAGCTAAATCAGTTGCATGGCCTTTTCCAGTGAGTGATAAAGATCCGTGCAAGTCAATTTTTATTTTTGTAATTTTTTCAATTATATGTTGAGATTTAAGCTCTGTTAGGAATTGTTCAGCAGCCCTCCATGGTCCAAGAGTGTGGGAACTTGAGGGTCCAACCCCAATTTTTAGCATATCGAAAACTGAAATATATTCCATAAAATTAGTTATAAAACAAACTTACTTAATTTTTCGAATTGATTATTCAATTGATAAAATAGTTGTAAATAAGTTAAATCGAATGTATAATTATTTTATGACAATCCGTTACTTTAGAGGTGACCTAAAGTGTTTATTTTGTATGTTTGATTATTGAATTTTAAAATACACATATTTGTTTTTATTTTTTCCATTATGTTTATTTTTAATTTAATGGCTCAGGATGATTATGCTTTAAAAACGCCACGTGATTTTATTAAAAATCCAACTAAAAACGCTGCTTTTGTCGAAATTGGAGGGAATGGAGGATTGTACTCTTTGAATTTTGAGCGCATATATTTGTATCAGGAAAAATTTAAAATGAGTGGGAGAATTGGGTTTGCTATAAATCCCCATGGGGTTTATGTTGAGCAGTCTTATGTTTTAGAACAAAATTTTATACTCTTGAAAAACCCACACCATATAGAATTTGGATTAGGCTTAACCATACAGAATCAATATAATGAAAACTGTAAAATAGCAGGAGACTATTTATGGGAGAAAATTACTTATAGTACTTTGAGATGTGGGTATCGATATCAAAAACAAGACGATGGTTTTTTTTTAAAAGCAGCTTTAACACCCGCTAGTGGACAAATTAGCAATTGTGGGTTTGATATAAATTACTTTCAATTGTGGGCAGGAGTTGGAGTAGGGTTGAGTTTTTAGTACGTATTTAATAAATTAATTGCTACATAAGATTATGGAATTTATAGAAAAAGAATTATCAAATTATTGTGAAAATCAAACCAGTCCTGAATCTGAATTGTTATCTCAATTGAATAGAGAAACGCATTTGAAAGTAGTTTCTCCGCGCATGCTAAGTGGGCATTTGCAAGGTCGATTTTTAAGTTTAATTTCTAAATTATATCAACCAAGTTTAATTGTCGAAATTGGAACATATACAGGTTATTCAGCAATATGTTTGGCAGAAGGATTAACGGAGTCTGGCAAATTAATTAGCATTGATATTAACGAAGAAACATCGGCATTTGCGCAGTCTTTTATTTCTAAAACAACGTATGCTAAAAAAATAGAATTAGTACTCGCTGATGCTAAAAATTATATACCAAAAATCAATCAACTATTAGATATCGTATTTATTGATGCGGATAAAAAAAACTATTTACCGTATTATCATTTAGTTATCGATAAATTGAAAATAGGAGGGTTGATAATAGCCGATAATGTATTGTGGAGTGGAAAAATCACGATGCCAGTCGCAGATATGGATAAAGAAACTTTAGCCTTACATCAGTTTAATGAATTTGTTCAGAAAGATGATAGAGTAGAAAACTTGTTAATCCCTTTAAGAGACGGCTTAATGATTGTTAGAAAAAAATAGACATAAAAAAGGCTGCCGTGCACATCCCCGCTGAAAGCACCGCAGCCATTTTTTGTGGTTTAAACTAAACAAAACCTATGATAAAGAACTACTGTAAAATTAATACCTAAGTCAGCTAAAAAATATAACAATCTAATAAGTGGTAGGATTTATTTGATAAGTGGTAGGATTTACCAGATAACTGTATTAAATTTTATCAAAAAAACAGCGTAAAATATAATTACTGGAACTTCATCCAAGCTGCCATATCTATAATCACCTGTTCGAAAACATTATTTGGCTTATCATACTCTTCTGCTGTTGATTTCCCTTGTCCTTCCATAAACAAATGATTTAATGTTGGGTATGATATGAATTTATTTTTCGGATTTGGACTTAATATTTGTTTCCATAAATTAAAATCAGTCATGGTTACTTGGTAGTCACGCTCACCTTGAAGAATTAATAGCGGTTGTTTTATTTTTTTTGCCACTTCTGTTTGATTATAGGCCTTAAGCGTTTGCCAATAAAAAGATGATGAGCCAAGCGGTATGTCTTCTGGCCTAGCTGACTTTAAAAGTTTTATATCTTTTACTGTGCTTACTTGTCTACTTAATTTATCTATTTGTTTTTTTTCTTCTAAATCAAAACTATCTAAATTGAAAATATAATGATATTGCTCAAGAACCAAATCTTCAAGTGGACGAGCATTTCCAGCTAATAAAATTATAGCATTGACAGATTTAGATTTTTTTGCAATTAATGGAGCACACATAGCCCCTAAACTATGTCCGATAATTATAATTTTTGATTTTGAAAATTGGGGATTCTTTTTTATTAATTCAATGGCGCTAATGGCATCCTCAATGACTTCTTCATGAATGCCATTTTTTTCAGGCTGTTTTACAAATTCTTTACCATACACCAGAGTGCGTTTATCGTATCTAAATGAGGCAACGCCTTGAGATGCTAAGCCTGTTGCAATATCTTTAAGTGGTTTATTTGGCCCATAAGTTTCATCTTTATCATTTGGACCAGATCCAGCTAATAGAATCGCTATTGGAGGATATTCTATATTATTAGGGATACATAAAGACCCTGGAAGGCTATAGGTCCCCGTTTTGACTGCTATTTTTGATTCATAAAATTTTGATGAATTACAGTAATTAGGCTCAGCATATGCTGCTTTGTTTTTTGCAGGTTTAAAAAATATACCAATCATTTTTTTTGATTGATTGTACGTTAAATATAAATCTAATTTTGTTTTTTCGAAATTACAACGAACTGTATTTACTTCTGTAGTGTCCGTTTTCTCAAAGGAAAAGTCTGAATAGGTTTTAAAATCACCTGAAAAGCGAGACATTCCGCCCCACATCTCTTTCATCATTTCTGCGGAAAATTTATTGGATAGTGACGTGTCGAAATATTGTTGGCAACTATCAAATTCTGCCTTCTGCATAAAAGACATAAATTTTTGAGTGATTGGCTCGCATGTTTGAGATACAAGATAATTGAAAGAAAAAATATAGAATAACAAGAAAACTAGTTTCTTCATAAGTAGTAGTTTAATGAGATAATTCCATTGGAACTTCCATTAATAAAATTTCCGTTTGGTCTTCTAAAATTTGAATAGAAAACTCATCTGTTTCCCAAAGACCAAATCCATCCCTAGTTTGCAAGGACTGATTGTTAATGGTTGCACTTCCCTTTATTATAAAGGCATATACGCCATTACCTGTTTTATGTGTTTTATAATGAGGAGCTTTATCTTTACTAAATGTCCCTAACATAAACCAAGCATCTTGATGAATCCAAACGCCTGAGTCATTTTCATTTGGAGATAAAATTTGCTGAAATTGATTAACACGATCACTTATATTTAATGTTATTTGTTGGTATCGTGGAGTTACATTTCGCTTATTTGGAAATAACCATATCTGAAGAAGTTTTAATGTAACATCAGCATTATTATACTCACTATGTACAATGCCTGTTCCGGCACTCATTACCTGCACATCTCCGTGTTTTATAACTTCGCTATTTCCCATGTCATCTTTATGTAAAATTTGACCTTCCAAAGGAATGGTAATTATTTCCATATTATCATGAGGGTGCATGCCAAAGCCTTTTTGCGCGTCAATGGCATCATCATTTAAAACTCTCAGTACGCCAAAATGCATACGAGTTCTATCTTGATAATTTGCAAAACTAAATGTGTGATGAGCATCAAGCCATCCATGGTTTGCATGACCTCTAGTATTTGCTTGATGATAAACAGTTTTCATCTTGTTTGTTTTTTTTGCTATAAATGCACTAAGTATTATGTTTACAATTTAGCCGACCCCACTCGTGCTATGTGGCTAATTTTTAATTCAAAAAACCTTCAATACTAGTATCGAATGAATGTTTGAAATCTGCGATGCTACCATAATTTATTCCATCAATCACACAAGAGTCTCCTTTTACTTTACCAATTTGATTACAGTTAACTCCCATTTTTTCAAATGATTTCTCGAAAGCACTTTTGTTTGCCTCAGAAACAGTAACAATCACGCGGCTTTGAGCTTCTCCAAATAAGAAAGCATCTTTACGAACTTTGTTATACGTTTCTATTTCAAAACCTAAATTGTTTACCATAGCACTTTCCAATAAATTCATAAACACGCCACCATCACTTACATCGTGTGCCGAGTTAATTAATTTTTCTTTAATGATATTGGTAATTGATTGTTGAACTGCAAATTCTGTATCTATATTAAAATAGGGAGCTGGCGTATTTTTAATTTTATGGTAACTATATAAATATTCTGATGACGAAATATCATTTTTACAATCTCCGATTAAATAAATAGAATCGCCAACGTTTTTAAAATCTAAAGTTGTTTGTGTTGTTTTGTCATCTAATAAGCCTATCATTCCAATAGTAGGCGTAGGAAATACAGGTCCTTCATAACTTGATTGGTTATAGAAACTAACGTTTCCTCCGGTAACTGGTGTTTTAAATTTCAAACAAGCAGCACTCATTCCTTTGATAGAACCAACGAACTGCCAGTAAACTTCTGGATTGTATGGATTTCCAAAATTCAAACAATTAGTAACTGCACTTGGAATACCGCCACTACAAACAATATTACGGGCAGCCTCGCTAACAGCAATAGCACAGCCAACTTCAGGATCAGCGTTTACATAGCGAGAATTGCAATCAACCGTCATCGCTAACGCTTTTTTACTTCCTTTAATATTTACAATAGCAGCGTCGCTAGGTTTATTGGTACTCATATTTACAGTACCAACCATACTGTCATATTGATTATAAACCCAACGTTTACTGGCTAAATTAGGATGCTTTGCTAAAAACTGCATCACTGGTTTTAAATCAGTTGGTTCAATAATAGAATCAATATTAAATTTTTTAGATTCAGCGAAAGAAGCTGGTTCTTTGTATTCGCGTGTATAGATAGGCGCTCCACCACCTAATACTAAATCGTTTGCAGGAACGTCGGCTACTAATTCATCATGCATATAGTATTTTAATCGATCGCCTGTAGTTACTTCTCCTATTTGTTCGCAATTTAAATCCCATTTATCAAAAACGGCTTTTACAATAGCTTCTTTTCCTTTTTCAACAACAACTAACATACGTTCTTGTGATTCTGATAATAAAATTTCAAAAGGATGCATGCCTGCTTGGCGCGTTGGAACTTTGTGCAACCAAATATTCATACCATGTTCGCCTTTTGCACTCATTTCAGATGTTGAGCATGTAATTCCTGCGGCTCCCATATCTTGCATGCCAATTACAGCGCCTGTTTTTATAACTTCTAAAGACGCTTCTAATAATAATTTTTCTTGGAATGGATCTCCTACTTGCACTGACGGCAAGTCTTTTGCAGATTCTTCCGTTAAATCTTTACTAGCAAAGGCTGCTCCTGCTATACCATCTTTCCCTGTAGACGAACCTACGATAAATACCGGGTTTCCTGCACCATATGAAGTTGCACTAATAGTTTCGCCCACTTTTACTAAGCCAACACTCATAGCGTTAACTAATGGATTTACATTATAACATTCATCAAAGAATACTTCGCCAGCTACTGTAGGAATACCAAAGGCATTACCATAATCGCCAATCCCTTTAACAACACCTTTTACTAACCATTGTGTTTTTTTAGAATTAATATCGCCAAAACGTAATGAATTTAATTGTGCAATTGGACGAGCTCCCATTGTGAAAATATCACGATTAATACCCCCCACACCCGTTGCAGCGCCTTGGTATGGCTCTAATGCACTTGGGTGGTTATGCGATTCTATTTTAAAACAACAGGCTAATCCATCGCCAACATCAACCAATCCAGCATTTTCTTCACCAGCTTTTACCAACATGTGTGGGCCATCTTTCGGTAAGGTTTTTAACCAGGTGATAGAATTTTTATACGAACAATGTTCGCTCCACATTACTGAAAATATGGATACTTCGGTGAAGTTTGGCGTGCGCCCCAAGATTGATTTTATCTTGTCAAATTCTTCAGGAAGTAATCCTAAATTTTTTGCTGCTTCTACATCTGCGATTTGTTCTGAATATTTGATAGTTGACATAATTCGTTCTTTTTTTATAGGCCTTAAAGGTAAAAAAATCTTAAAAATAGGGGTGTTTTGTTAATGAGTATTAATAAAAAAAATACAAAAATGACTTGTTTTTCAATATTCTTTAAATATTGGCTTTAGAACTCAACCAACGCGTATATTTTATCCATTCTGATTGATTCTCAATTTCCCCGTATTTTTTAATAAATGCTAATATAGCTGGTTTCATTGGCCTCCAAAGCATGTCTGTTTGATTCAAGAATTCTTCCAGAATATTTAACAAGGCATTATCATATTTTACAGAGTCTTTATCTTTAATTTCTGAAATAGTCTTTTTTATATTCAAAAGCTGTTTTAAACATATCTCATAATCACCTAATTCAATTTTATTAATGAGTTCGAAGATTGATAGTTTTACTTTGAAATTGATATCAATCACTTTGTAATTTTGAGAAACATACATTTGACTGAATAGTTTGCCAGCTAATTTGTATTTTTTTAAGTCAAAATAAGAAATCGCTAAATTATTTAATACGTAAAAATAATGCGCGGGGTTGTTTTTGATTACGGATTGTTGTTGAGCTTCATTAAGGGTTTCTACGGCTTTTTCTAAATTAGTTTCAGTATAATTATTTACTAATATATTATAATAATAAAAGATGTATTGGTTGTATTGGCTTTTATCAAATTGCTCCAAACTGTTATGCAATACAACGGCATATTCAAGTGATTGATTGTATTTTTGTAACATAAATGATGCGTTACATAAATATACCAATAATTGTATTTTTACATCATGTGTGTTTTTATTAAATAAATGATCAGTTTCGAATTCAATAAGGCAAGTTTTTAAATAACGCTCTAAAGAGTCATAATCCTTTAATAGGAGCATCAATCGGCTTAAATTTTGAAATACTTTTATCCGTAAATGCGGACTATTTTGAACATAAGATAATTTTAAGGTGCTCTTTAAGGTTTGCTTTAACCAATCTACGATTGCTTTTTTTGGGGTTAAATTTTGGGTTGTTTTTACTTCATATGAAAGAACTGCTAAATTGTTTTCTAAGTCCTGAAGTAACCGTAATCGCTGACTATTTTCATTTCGTTTAACGATAATGTCAGTTGGTGTAATTTCGATATTTAGCATGCTTAAGCGAATCATTTGCTCATAAATTGCTTCAAGTAATGAGTAATCCTCTTTATCAATTGCCTTTCGTTCTGCTAATTTTAAATAATGAAATGACAATGGGTATTGTTTTTTTTGATTAAATATTTTAGCCAAAGCTAATAGATGTAAAACATCTATTTCGGATTTACGATGGTTTAAATTAGTTAAAACTACACCTAAATCATCCGTAATTTTATTTTTGAGTCTGTAATATTTAGTGTCAGGTTTAGTTTTTTTATATATGGCTTTGTGGTGAAATGAATCTGATTCATCACCATTTTTCTTAATAGATTCAAAGAGTTCTACATCTTTCCTACTCTCAAAATTGTGAGTCCTTTTGGTGTATAGTTTATAACTTTTTAATTCTTCTTTTGCCAAAGATTTTATGAAGTCTTGTAAAATATCCATCGTATGATTGTGTAATAAAAATTAAAGTTAATGAATTATTAATGGATTTTAATAATTATTTTTACTCAACATTAAATATTTCGATTATGAATTACCCAAGTTAATCTAAACACATCCTGATGGCTATCGGGAATAACTGACTTAACTAGGTAAACCATATGACAATAAAAATTAAATACTTTAGACACATGAAACATATATTAATAGGACTATTTGTAATAGTTAATTTAGTTTGTACCGCCCAAGCGAAATTGGGGATGGTGAATTTTCATATATTTTCCACAAACGACACAGTATACTCAGGAACGAGTGTTGTACTCACAACCATAGTAAAGAATGTAGGTATTTCTGCTTTTACTGGCACTTTTGCTGTTGTTGCTAAATTAGATACAAGTGGGCTTTCTGGTTCCTATGTGCCTTTAGCAATTTACACTAGCTCTACTACGTTATTTCCTGGAGATAGCATTTCAGCAACTTCTTCTTTTACTCCAAATGCAGGCCAAAATGGATGGAGGAGCTCTGGTAATGGAAATACCATCGTTGTATGGCCTATTTCTTCAGGAGCATTAATAGGTGATAGTGTTCGGGCAACAATGGTTGTTTTAGATTTTGTAGGCATTTCGGAATACAGTAAATCAGGATTTATAGTATTCCCAAATCCGTCAAATGATAAAATTTATATAAAACAACCAAGCGGAGTATCCTTTAAACAAATTAAAATTTATGATATGTTGTCTCGAGAAATTAAGAATGAGGCATTCTCTGAAATGGTTGATATTAAAGAATTACAGAGTGGTTCTTATTGGATATTGATCTCAAGCGATGCTAAAATCTATCGTCAGAAATTAATTAAAGAGTAACTTATAATTT
>JANXRU010000431.1 GCA_025356715.1 Bacteroidota bacterium | reverse complement strand
GTTGCTACGGAAGAAGAATTATATTTAGCGATATAGTCAAAATGAGAAGAACCCCCGGTTGAAACCGTAAATATCCCACCTGCATATAATTCTCCGTTGTATACAGCAAATGTGTTTATAATAGAACCAGACGTCGACATTGGATAAGTACTTACTAATGGCGCTATTGTACTAGTTCCAGTTACAACTTTTACTGTTGTACCATAAGACCCAGAACTCGTTGAACCAGCTACATAAAGTTTTCCATTATACATTTGATGTTGACCTAATGCATACGAGGTTGACAAAAAAGCAGAATATGCTTGAAATGATGTTCCATCGTATGATGTTAAATTATATGATAAATTACTAGACCCAGCAAACCCGTTGAAATTACCAGTCACATATAATTGATTAGAATTAACAGACAAACATTTTACACCGCCACCGGTTTGAGTTCCAACAGTTGATATTAAATTTGTAGCTAAATCGATTTGAATTAATGATGAAGCTGCATTATCTAATCCAATATACAATACATTATTTAAAATTTCCAAATCGGTTATTTTACCGGTTGAACCTGGGAAATAAACATTTGTATATGTTACTGGAGCTATCGTTAAATCCGACAGATCATATTTAAAGATTTTATAAATTGTACCAGTTAATCCACCAACATATAAATAATCGTTTATACTATCTACACATGAAGCTGTAAAATTACCTGCTACACTTCGTGGCGTCCATGTTCCACTTTGATAAGAATAAACTTTATCTGCACATACAATTAAAGTTGGTGGTACAATAGAACTGCTATAAGATAAAATTGAATTACCTGCAGTTCCAGTATAAGAAGGAACTACACTCCAAGTTGAACCGGATAAACAAGCTACTTTCCCAGTAAATGCTCCGGTTGCATATAATTTATTTATACCAGCATCTGTGTATAAACTGTTTACAGTTGCAGATAATCCTGCACCTACTTGTGTCCATGATTGTGACAACATTGATAATGTTGTTAACATTGTAATCGCGATTGTTAAGATTGACTTTTTCATTTTGTTTATTTTTTATTGAATCTACTTTAATATAAAGATTGGAAAAAACAGTTAATTAAATAGAAAGCAATTGTTTCATTAATTTCACTTCATTCATTTGTATCACTTATTCCATTCTGATTAAATGACAACATTGCACCATATTTTTACAAAGTGCTATCAGAAATAATTAAAAAACGCATAGAAGAAAAAAGTGGAATCAAGGTTTTGTATTCTCGTGATTGCGATATTCTTGCAAATACAATAACTTCTGAATCAAATTGTCGTATTTCGGCATCTACATTAAGACGTCTTTATGGTTTTGTTAAAGGAACGCAAGAAGCACGTGTTTATACATTAGACGTTATCAGTAACTATTTGGGTTATTCTACTTGGGAAGATTTAATAAAACCGTTTGATCCAAATGAGAACATAAGTTCAAATATCATCGTTGAATTGAAGCCGAGTAAACTTAAGATAGGTGAACAATTTGAATACAAATTTAAACCTAATGCAGAAGTAATTATTGAGTATTTAGGTAAATCAAGTTTTAAAGTTATTTCTTCAAAACGTAGTCAACTAAAAAACGGTGACACCTTTACGGCAAGTGTTTTAACATTGCACCATCCACTATTTATATTAAATGTAGAACGTAACGGAGAATCAATAGAAAAGATAATTGAAGCTAAGGTTAGTGGATTAACCCAAATTTCTAAAATTTAATTCATATCTAGTCCTAAAATTGGCCCAATCCAATCTCTTAATTCTCCGACCGTAATTACTTTCTCAAATTGATCAAATTTGTATTGTTCTCTTTCGACATCATTATCATAAGTTGGTTGGGAGCTTGTGTAATAAACATCAAAAGTACTATTATCAAAAACTCTTAGTATCCACCAGCAGCGACCACTTTTTAAATAACTAACCATTACAATATTATCTTCCATAATTCATGTTTTAATTTATATATTCATTTACAGTGGAGATTATAGCATTTACAGTGTTATAGAACCGTAAAACAACATCTATCCTAAAGAAATTTATTTCCATTGTTGCAGTAATGATGCAGTTGGGATTTCTAATCCCTCTTAACTAATTGAATATCAGCCTGCCAAGATGGAGGGTTCGATTTGTAACTGCAACATTACTGCAACATTTTTAAAAAA
>JANXRU010000194.1 GCA_025356715.1 Bacteroidota bacterium | reverse complement strand
AGAAGCTAAAAAAGTAATTGTAGATATTGATGAGTTAGAATTTTTGAAATTTAGATTTACTGTAGATGTAAAAATAGTTTCTGACGCAGCATATTTTTTAAATGAATTAAATAGTCATTTAAAAAATATTACTATACCAAATTGGACCGAATGGACATTGAGATGTAAAGATTGGAAAAATAGATATCCAGTTGTTTTACCCGAATATAGAAAAATAGAAAACTATTTAAGTACATATGTATTAGTAGATGAAATATCAAATCAGCTAACAGAAAAAGATGTAATAGTGCCTTGCAGTTCAGGATCTGGCGCAGATATTACATCTCAGAGCTTTAGAGTTAAAAGTGGCCAAAGAGTATTAAATAGCCCAGGATTAGGCTCAATGGGATTTGGATTACCTCAAACAATTGGTGCTTGTATCGCTAGTGGATTTAAACGAACAATTTGTTTAAATGGTGATGGTGGATTTCAGTTAAATATCCAAGAATTAGAAACAGTTAAAAGATTAAAATTACCAGTTAAATTTTTTTATCTTAATAATCAAGGATATTTATCAATCAAAGTTAGTCAAAATAATTATTTTGAAGGAAGATTAGTTGCAACAGATGAATCTAGCGGATTGACTTTGCCGGATATTCAAAAAATTGCATACGCATATGGGATTTCTAGTAATCGAATATCAACTTATGATGATTTAGCTCGTGGTGTTAAGGAAGCATTAGATAGTGACGGACCTTTTATTTGCGAAGTAATGATTGATCCAAATGAACAAGTGGCTCCTAAAGTAAAAAGTATGTTGGGGCTTAATGGGAAAATGATATCTAAACCACTTGAAGATTTAGCTCCTTTTTTAGATAGAAAAGAGTTTTTAGATAATATGATAGTAAAGCCTTTGGAGGAAGATTAATTGAAATGGAAAATTATTATGAAAAAGAGTTAAAAGAATTATTAAGTGAAAATAGCTTATCTGTGGAAAAAAGAGCTAACACTGAATTTAATTCAACTGAGCAAAAAATAATAGAGCATGGTATTGTTTTATTTGGTTCTGGTTTATTTGGACAAAAAATACTTAAAGGTTTAAGGGAAATAGGAATTGAGCCAATTGGATTTTGTGATAATAATGATAAACTTTGGAATACAAAAAAAGAAGGTTTAGTAATTTATTCTCCTGAGGAAGTAACTCGTAATTTTCCAAAGGCTATTTATATGGTTACAATTTGGAGTGATGTTATAGGTCATCCAGTTAATGAAGTAGAGCAAAAATTAAATAACTATATAAAAGTTGAGGTAATATCTTTCTTTTTTTTATTTTGGAAATATCCAAAAACATTTATGCCTTATTTTAGTATAGACTCTCCTCTTAAAACTATATTGGAAGCTGCTGATATATTAGAATGTTTTTATCTATTTGAAGATGATGAATCAAGAAAAGAATATGTGGCGCAAATTAGATGGCGATTAACTGGTGACTATTTTGGATTAACTTCACCAAGTACTTATACACAATATTTTCATACAGATTTATTTAAATTGAATGAAAACGAAGTCTTTGTTGATTGTGGTGCTTTTGATGGAGATACAATTAAAAATTTCCTTCGATTGCAAAATAATGTTTTTAAAAAATACATAGCGCTAGAGCCCGATCCTATTAATTTTAAAAAGTTAAATGATGTCATTGAGGGTTTGCCTGTTGTTACTAAAAATAAAGTAGTTTCAAAATGTTGTGCAGTTAGTGATAAAAAGAAAGTAATTAGTTTTAGTTCGGACGGATCTCTTCAATCTGTAATTAGTGAAACTGGTAATATTAAGGTAAATTGTATTTCTATTGATGAAAGTTTTGCTGATGATATAATTACATTTATAAAAATGGATACAGAAGGAGCTGAACCTGAAATTATTATTGGCGCTGAAAACACAATAAAAAAACATAACCCAATATTAGCAGTTTCGGTATATCATTCCTATAATCACTTATGGACTTTGCCAATTGCTATAAAACAACTTTCAGATAATTATCGTTTTTTTCTTAGACCTCATTGTAGAGCTTCATGGGATTTAATATGTTATGCGATACCTAAAAACCGAGTCCTTTAAATTATTAACTGAATTTATTATGCAAACAGAATTAGATAAATTACTATATGAAGGGATTGATAAAGTTAAAGATAGAGAACAAAACGCCTATGATAAATTAGTTGGAGAAGGAGATAAAAAAATAATTATTTTTGGTTCAGGAGAGTTAGGAAGAAGAACAGTTGATGGCTTAAAAAAAATAGGAATAGAGGTTTTATGTTATTGTGATAATAAAAAAGAATTATGGGATTCAGAAATTGATGGCATTAAAGTTTTATCACCTGAAGATGCAGTAAAAACGTATTCTAATACTGTGTTTGTATTAACAATTTGGAGCGCATATATAGGGCATCCAATAGATGAAGTTAGGGCGCAGCTAAATTTAATAAAAGAAGTGAAAGTGATTTCATTTATTTATTTGTATTGGAAATATCCAGAAACTTTTTTGCCTTTTTGGAGATGTGATCTTCCACATAAAACAGTTGAACAGTTCGAATTAGTATCTTCTGCATTTTCTCTTTGGTCGGATCAAATATCTAAAGAAGAGTATTTCGGACAAATAAATTGGAGGGTGACAGGAGATTCATCTAAGTTAACTACGCCTGTAAAATTCGATCAATATTTTCCGGAAGATATATTTAAAGTAAATGAAAATGAGGTTTTTGTTGATATTGGTGCTTTTGATGGAGATACATTAAAAGTATTTCTTGAAAAATCATCAAGTAAATTTAAACACTATTATGCGTTTGAGCCAGATCCTTTTGGATATAATAAATTAAAAGAATTTGTATCTACCATCTCAACTAATTTGTTTAATAAGATAACAATAGAACCAATAGGGATTGGAAGTCATGATGAAAAAATCAACATTGAAACACCAGGTGTTTATTTCCGAATATTATATCCTCAAGAAACAGCAATGCATTTATTAAAAAATGAATCAGAACATGCATCAGTCTCTTCTAAATCGTTAGATGAATTGTTTTTTGAACATGCTCCTACCTATATAAAAATGGATGTTGAAGGTTTTGAACCTAACATTATTTTTGGAGCAAAAAATATTATAAAAAAATATAAACCAATAATAGCCATTTCTATATACCATAAATTTGATCATTTATGGAGATTACCTTTAGCGGTGCATGCAATATCAAAAGATTACGATTTTTACTTAAAACCCCATTTTCATGCAGGGTGGGAGTTAATATGTTATGCCGTACCTAAACACAGAATAATAAAAAAATAAATTCGTAATGGAGAAAAGAGTTTGCCCAGTTTGTAGTAGTGATAAAAATGAAATATTATTTCATCAAAGTTTTTCTGGCTTTTCAGATAATAATTTATTAGATAAATACGATGTTGTGGCTTGTAATAATTGCAATTTTTGCTACGCTGATAATATCCCCAGTCAATCAAAATTTGATATCTATTATAAAGAATTATCTAAATATGAGAATTTTGATACAGAATTAAAAGAATCACCTTTTGATAAAAACAGATTTAGTATAATGGTAAATTATTTAAAGGAATTTTTACCTAATACTAAAACTCATATTGTAGAAGTTGGTTGTGCTACAGGCTTTTTATTGTCATTAATAAAAAAAGAAGGATATGAACATATTACAGGCATTGATCCTTCTCCATCATGTTCGCAAACTGCAAAAAAATATTATGATATTAAAGTATTAACAAATACAGTTTCAAGTATAGAGTTAGAGGAAAATTCGGTTGATTTTTTATTATTAGTGGGAGTCTTGGAGCATATTAGAGATTTAGATGACTCCTTACAAAAACTTAAAAAATTATTAAAACCAAATGGTAAATTTTTTATAGCCATACCTGATGGTTCTGAATATTATAATGGAGAAGATGCTCCTTTTCAGGAATTTAGTGTTGAACATATTAATTTTTTTGGACCAAAATCACTTGAAAACTTAATGAATAAAAACGGTTTTTCTAAGGTAGATATTAGGCAACAGCTTATTGAAGTAAACTATAAAACGCTTACTCCAGTTATATTATCAGTTTTTAATAATGAAAATTATGTAAATAATACAGAGCAAAAAGATGTCAATTTAAAAATAAATTTAGAGAAATATATCGAGCTATCTAAAAAAAAGGATAATGATATAAATGAAATTATTAAGAAATATACTTCTAATAACGATAAATTAATAGTTTGGGGAACGGGAGCTCAAACCCTGAGATTATTAAAAAATAGTGCTCTTAAAGACGCTTTAATTACTGCTTTTGTTGACTCTAACCCAAAGTACCAAGGTAAAACATTAAATAACATTCCTGTTATATCTCCTAATGAATTGAAAAATAGAACAGAAACAATTCTTATTTCAACTAGAGCATATCAGAATGAAATAGAAATGCAAATTAAAAATGAATTAGGCCTTAATAATGTTGTAATTAAGTTGTTTTAATTAAAAAAACATTATTTATTTAATATGACATCTGAAAATTATATTCAAATAATAAATAAAGTTGATTTATCGAATTTAAAAGAAAAGTCAATATTTATAACTGGAGGTACTGGTTTTTTCGGTAGTTGGTTACTTAAATTATTTATTGAGCTTAATACCAATAATTATAATATTAAAGTAACTTTATTATCTAGGGATCCCAACGCTTTTTTAAAAAAAAACCCTGAATATAATCTTGTAAATTGGTTAGAATGGGTTAAAGGTGATGTTGTGAATTATGCAATACCTAATCACAAATTCGACTATATTATTCATGGAGCTGCTAATACTACAACGTTAGTATTTGAAAAACCTGCAGTAGTTTTAGAGGAAATTTTTTTTGGGACGAAACATGTTTTAGAACATGCTAAATCAATTGGAGTAAAGAGATTCTTTAATATTAGCTCAGGAGCAGTATATGGTGAAGTATCTTTAGAAAATAAATTTATAGATGAAGAAACAAATACTGCGCCACTGACAAATAAAACGGAAAATGCTTATGGTGAAGGGAAGAGAGCCGCTGAAATATTAGCTTATAGCTATGCTAAAGAAAATTTATTTGAGATTGTTACAGCTCGTTGTTTTGGATTTTCTGGTTATGGAATAGGAAAGCATTTAATATTAAATATTTTATTAAATCAAGCAAAGGCTGAATCTGAAATAGTTATTAAAGGAAGTGGATTAGCAAGAAGAAGTTTTTTACATGGACAAGATTTAGCTATTTGGTTACTGAAAATTTTAATTGATGGGGCAAATGGCGAAATATATAATGTTGGATCTGATGATTCATATACTATAGTAGAACTAGCGGAATTAATTAAAGAAATTATATCTCCGAACAAACAGGTTAAATTACTAGGGGAAAAATCTCTTGATCAAAGAATTAACTATATCCCCTCTATTAATAAAGCGAAATTATTAGGATTAGATGTATGGACTCCAATAACTGAATCAATAACTGAAATGAGTAAATAAAGTTAAATTGAAATGACAAAAAAAACTATCACATTTTTTACTCCTTGTTACAATGAGGAAAATAATATAAATGCATTATACAAAAGAGTATGTGATGTCATTGAAAAATATGATAATTATAATTTTGAATATGTATTTATTGATAATGCTTCTACGGATAATACACTTTCAGTTTTAAAAGCAATTGCTAAGGATGATAAGCGAATAAAAATTATATCAAATGTTCGTAATTTTGGTCATATACGCTCCTCATATTATGGTTTATTACAATGTACTGGAGATGCTGTAGTTGTAATGGTTGCAGATTTGCAAGATCCGCCAGAAATGATTCCAAAATATATTACAGAATGGGAAAATGGACATTCTTTAATTTTGGGAATTAAATCCAAGAGTAAAGAAAATCCCATAATGTTTTTAATACGAAAATTGTTTTATTCAATCATAAAAAAAATATCTACTACAGATCAATTAAAAAATTATACAGGATTTGGATTATATGATCAGAAATTTATCAGTGTAATTAGAACAATAGATGATCCGTATCCATACTTTAGAGGAATGGTGACGGAATATGGTTGGAATATAAAAACCATTGAGTACACTCAAGATAAGAGGGCGTCGGGGAAGTCTACAAACAATTTTTTTACATTGTATGATTTAGCAATGCTTGGTTTTGTTAATCATTCTAAAGTTCCTTTAAGATTATCAGCATTTATTGGTTTCTTTTCTGCTACTATTAGCTTACTAGTTGCTATAGGATATTTTATATATAAACTACTTTATTGGGATACTTTTCAAGCTGGAACAGCTCCAATGGTTATTGGCGTGTTTTTCTTTTCATCTGTTCAATTATTTTTTATTGGAATTATTGGTGAATATATTGGTGCTATTCATACGCAAGTTCGTAAAAGACCAATGGTAATTGAAAAAGAAAGAGTGAATTTTTAATAATGTATTTTGTTGTAAAATAATTTTTTTAATTACCTAAATAAGGTAATATGACCAGTTCTATTAACATAACCAGATTTAGTTAATACTTCTACAATATATACATACACGTCATCAGGAACTTTCTCTCCGTTAAAAGTCCCATCCCAACCATCATTAATATCTTTTAACTCTTTCATCTTTTCGCCCCATCGATTATAAATTGTGCAATTAAATGTTCCTAAACAAGTTCCCTGAGCAAACCAAATATCATTTATTTTGTCATTATTGGGCGTAAATGTATTTGGAATGTATAATGAATAATCTTTATTATCAGGCATCTTCATAATTAATTGTGTTTCACATTTATTTGAGTCTATAATATTAAGTGAATAATTCCCAGAACTTAATAAGCTAAATGAATTATTGCTAGTAATACCATTATTATTAAAATTGGTTAAATATGGAGCTGTTCCTCCATGAATACTATTAATAATAAATTCTCCGTTATTATTTCCGCAATCTGGTTCATTTGTAGTCAAATCAATTATAGCATTTGTAATTGTTGCTTTTAAATTAATAAGTTGAGTATATATGCAATTATTCGCATCTTTTACAACAATAGTATATGAGCCTTCTGAAAGATTTGTGAAGTTGGTTGTAGACGAATACCCAATATTATTAAGATTATATAGATATGGCGACGTCCCACTTATAACATTTAAAATATTAATGTTGCCATTTTTACTTAAGCAAATAGGGTTAACAATTAAATTGTTTAATGATGATGGTCCGCTAATTAAAGGAACTGTAAATACTGTTGATGTATTACAAGCTCCATTAGAAACATTTAAAGAATATATACCTGCTGATAAATTATTTGCAATATTTGTTGTTGTGATATTTGGACTCCAAACATAATTACTATTTAATAAATTGTCAATTACGTTTATGCTTCCATTGTTTAAATTACAGTATGTAGGCGAAGTAGTACTAGTAATTGTTAATGGCAAAGAACTTAAAACACTAATAACTGAATTAGTTTGGCAAGCGCCATTAATTGCCGAAACTGTATAATTCCCTGACGGTAATGCGGAAGCTGTATTAGTAGTAGAAATAGCCCCAGAACTCCAAGTATAAGTATTATTAGTAGGAGTAGATGTTATAGTAGCTGATCCATTCGGTAATCCACATGAAGTATTTGTAACGAAAATAGATGTAATAGAAGGCATGGGATTTATTGTAACAGAAATAACAGCAGTGTTTGAACAAGATCCACTTGTGCCGACAACTGTGTAATTAGTATTAGTAATTGGTGATGCAATAACAACACTACCTGTTAATGTTGATAGTGTTGGTTCATTTTCCCAAGCGTAACTATTAGCACCATTAACTGTAAGGCTTACTGAGCTATTAGAACCTTGGCAAATAGTTCCATTACTATTAAAGGAAATTGACGGGGTAGGTAAAACGCTAATTGTTACAACTGCAATATTAGAGCATAATCCACTTGAAGTATTAGAAACACTATAAGATGTTGTAATAGTTGGATTTACAGCTATACTTGCTGTTGTTATTCCGGAATCCCATAAATATGTACTGGACCCATTTGCAAGCAGAATAATAGTTTCTCCTGCGCATATAGTCGTATTTGCTGAAACACCAACTGTTGAATTTGGAACAACATTAATATTAGAAATAGCTTGAAGAGTACATGAACTACTTACGCCAATAACGGTATATGAAGATGAAACATTGGGGCTTATAATTATTGAATTAGAATTTGTTCCATTACTCCACGTATAACTTGTAGCTCCAGTAGCTGTGATTGTTGTATTTTGACCAGCACAAATTGTACTTGAATTTACTGAAAGGCCAGTTACTGAGAAAGAAATAGGGCCTGCTGTAATTCTGCAACTTGGTAAATTAATATTACCATTTTCGGAAATAAGTAATTGATATAAACCAGAATTGTTAAATGAGGCAGCTGTAATATTGTAATTTGAAGAATTTGCACCAACAACATCATTCCATGTTATTCCGTTATCAGCACTAAATTGCCATTGATATTGAGGATTTATGTAATTTCCTGAAGTAAAATTTGATTGTAACATTGCAGCTTGCCCTTCACAAAAAACAGGAATGTTTGGAGAAATGCTTAAATTAACTCCTGGTCCACATGGCGCAAGCGAAATATCGTCAACAACATAATCGTTTCCGCAACCACCTGGCGCGTTATTGATTAAAACAACATCAGCTGAAGTTTGACCCGCAACTGTTGTAAATGCAAACCCATATTGCCCCCAATTAAAAGCGCTTGCATTAGTTGCTGTAGGCAAATTACCTGATGTTACAAATCCCTGAGAAACGCCTATTGGATATTCAACTTGAAACTTAACGTTTGCATAAATATACCCACTGCCGCAATTTCCAGTTGCGGCTGCTGTAGTATTATTATTTGCTAAATAGGATGAGAAAACATAAGTAGTATTAGGACATAATCCTGTAATATGTCTTCTATAAGCCTCTCCTGCTCCGTAATCAGCATTAACAACCATTATATATCCATTTGGGTTTCCGTTATGATCACCAACATTTATGTATCCAGTAATATTAGCTGGATTACCAGTATTTGCTATTACATAAGATCCATTACTTGGTGAGCCAGTTTGATATACATAATTTGTTATTCCCGAAGTTAATGGAGGTCCATAAAGAGTTGCACCTACTCCAAAAGTTTCATTAAAAATAGGCGATCCTAGTGTACCAGAACATATTTGAGCATTACCAGAGATTGTAATGAAAAACAATATTATTAATGCCAGTTTCATACTATTAGAGCAATTTTTTTTAACGAAGGTATTGTTTAAAAAATCATTTAACTTACCGTTTACGACGTTTTTAGCACATTTTTAAAATTAAAAAGGAGGATTAAGCTAAAAACATTCAGCTTAATCCTCCTTTTAATAAAAATTCAACTATTGTTTAATCATTCTTTTAGTCTCAATTACTTTTTCATCAATAATTAATGAATAAGAATATATGCCTGAACTTAAGTCATTCGCAAATACGTTTAGTGTATTTTGTCCTTTAGTTGTTATATCAATTGTTTTAATTAATTTTCCATCAGATGTAAGAAAATGTAATTGTGCTTTATTGAAATCAGTAGGAATATTATATGTAATTACAGTTGATTCAGAAAATGGATTTGGTACGTTTTGATTTAATACAATTACATTTTTATCTGAAAGATTTACAGCTTGAGAAGGCGTATTAGTAGCAACGGTATTAGTTAAATTAGCTTGTAACATGCTTTTCAATTCGTTAATCTGTTTTTGTAGATTATCAATAACTAATAATTGTTCTTTTGTACCTTGAACTAAAATCGGTATAATCATATCATAATTAACGCTTCTATCTCCATTTTCATCTACAGCCACAGCTTCAGGGACAATTTTTTCTAATTCTTGAGCAATAAAACCATACTGTTTAATTGAATTAAATCCTTTTTCTTTAAATTCATTAGCTCTCCAAAAATAGGTTTTTCCTTCTAATTTTTTAATAATGTCTAATGCATTATCAATTTTAGTAATGTCCTTCTTAAATTTTTGATCAGAAGTAGCAAAATATGCAGATGCTTTGGTAACACCATTTACAAACAATTTAACTGTACCAGTTGATGGAACTGAAGTAATTCCTACAACTGATAATGAAGTGTAATTAAACGGTCCAGTGGCACCAATTCCAACAGAAGTGCCATTATCAAAAATTTGACTACATGTTAAATTTCCACCTGTAGTAGTTAGAGGTACATAATTAATTGTAGTACATGAATTTGTTATTCCAGTTGGATTTGCTGAAACTAATATCACATCACCATTAGCATCAATACTTAAAGATTTATTATTCGAAATCAAAGGAGTTGCTGTTTTTAAATCTGTTAAACGTAAGCCACTAATGTTACTAACAACCCCTTGATTTACTT
Source organism: Bacteroidota bacterium (assembly GCA_025356715.1). The sequence continues at coordinate 4,854 of JANXRU010000194.1, read as the reverse complement.
CCAATAAATTGCCAGGTGTGCAATTAACTAATCCTATTCCTACTTTGCCAGTGTTAGTTAAACTTCTATTAAAAACATAATTATTATTGCCTAATGCAACTTCCCAGTTTGTTGGTAATGGATTTTTAATAACATCTGTACAAGCATTTCCAATACAACATCCTGATGGTGTACAAGATATTGTAACAGCTACAGCTACTGTTGAAGTGCATCCAGCAATTGATGTAGCGGTTGCAGTATATGTTGTATTTACAATAGGGCTAACATTTACTGGATTTCCATTTAAATTACCTGGCATCCAATTATAAGTCCAGGGGCCACCTGTTGTTGGAGATGTAACACTTATTGCAACGCTTGTGTTAGTACTAGGACAATATGTAAATGAATTCCCTGTTAGAGTTTGAGTAGGGATAACACTAAAGCTTAAAGGGCCAGCAATAATACTGCAAGATGGTAAATTTATATTTCCATTTTCTGCAACAAGTAATTGATACATGCCACCTTGAGAGCTTGCAACTGATGCAATATTATAATTTGATGAAGTCGCGCCAGCTATATTTGACCAGGTAGCGCCTCCATTACTACTAAATTGCCATTGATATTGTGGGCTAGTATACGTGCCGCTGGTAAAAGTAGACTGTAAGGTTATATGTTCTCCAGAACAGAAAAGAGATTTATTAGGTGTAATACTTAATGCTACACCAGGGCCACAAGGTGCTAATGTAATATCATCAACAACAAAATCATTACCACAACCCCCAGGCGCATTATTAATTAACACAACATCAACAGATGTTTGACCAGCCAAAGTTGTAAATGAAAACCCATATTGCCCCCAATTAAAAGCGCTAACACTACTTGATGGTGCTAAATTACCTGTGGTAACAAATCCTAGTGGTGTTCCCGTAGGAAATTCTACTTGAAATTTTACATTTGCGTAAATGTAATTTGAACCACAATTTTGAGTCGCGGCGCTTGCCGTATTATTATTTGCTAAATACGATGAAAAAACGTAAGTAGTATTAGGGCATAATCCCGTTACCTTTCTTCTATAAGCTTCTCCGGCACCATAATCAGCATTAACAACCATAATATATCCATTAGGGTTCCCTCCATGGTCGCCAGCATTTACGTAACCACTGGTAGTTGAGGGATTTCCCGTATTAGCTATTACATAAGTTCCATTATTCGGAACACCAGTTTGATATACATAATTAGTTACTCCTGCGGCTAAAGCTGGGCCATAAAGTGTCGTACCTGCACCAAAATTTTCATTAAAAATTGGAAGGCCTTGTGTACCTGAACATATTGGTCCTGATGGCGCTTGGCCAAAGCCTAAATTTGCAATAATTAGTGCGGTGGCTAGTGAAGCCTTTTTTGTAAACGTTTTCATAAATTGTTTTTAGATTAATAATTATGCAAAACTGCATTGTTTCAATAATAAAAACCTTACCGTTTACGACGTTTTTATCACATAATTATTTTAATTTACTTAAAACGTCTACTTTTTTTCTTCGCGATACTTCAAATTGACCGCCATTACTCATTTCTAAGATACACATCTCTCCTTTACTATATGATTTAATATAATTAGTGTTGATAATAACGCTTTTATTAATGCGAATAAAATGCCCAAGTTCTTTTAACATACCTTCAAATAATTTTAAATCTTTTGAAGAATAATAAGTTGTGTTGTCAATTAATTTCAACAAACACATATCTTCACTAACCTCAATAAACACAATGTCGATTATATTTAACAATACAACTTTATCTTTATGATGTATAGTGATTTTATTAATTAAATCATTTTTCTCTTCTAATGTCTTAATAAAAAGGAACACGTTATCATCTTGAGTTTGAGAATTAATTTTTATGATAGCTTTATCCACAGCTATAATTAATTTACTATAATCAATTGGTTTTAAAATATAACCTAATGCATTATATTCAAAAGCAGTAATAGCATATTCATTAAATGCTGATACAAAAATCACTTCAAAGTTGATTATATTAAACATTTTTAATAAATCAAAACCACTTTTATTAGGCATTTTAATATCTAAAAAAACAAGTTGAGGCTTAAGATAATTGATACTTTTAAATGCATCATCGGCATTATCAGCTTCATCAATAACAATAATTAACGGACAATGATTTTTTATCATTAATTTTAAAAAATTACGATTATGTTCTTCGTCATCAACTATTATTGCTGTAATTGGCCCCATTATTTTATATTATCTAATTGAATTATTATTTTAGTTCCTATTTGGTTTAAGTTTTCTGAAAACAAATCAATAATATCTATTTTGTAATTAGTTGTATTATTTAATCGATTTAAATTATCAAGTTTTTCTAATATTAATTTTGATCCTTTAGATGTTTTTTTATTAGGTGTACTTAAGTCTCTTCCCACGCCGTTATCTTCAATTTCAATAAAAGGAAAACCATTATTTATATAAACACGTATAATTAATTTTAATTCTTGATTTTTTTTTACGGGAAGTAAACCATGCCAAATTGCATTTTCTATAAAAGGTTGTGTTATTAATGATGGAATTAATATTTCGTCAGTATTAATATTTTTATCAATTATCAGTTCAAATTTAAAGTTATCACTAAACCTTAATTTTTCTAATTCAATATAGAGATTTATTATTTCTATTTCTTCTGAAATTGAAATGTAATTTTCATCCGAATAATTTAATATTTGCCTTAATAGGTAGCTAAATTTCGCAAGATATTGAACTCCTTTTTCTATATGATTTGTATATATTAACTCTTGTATTGCCGCTAAACTATTGGATACAAAATGAGGGTTCATTTGAGCTTTAACTACTTTTAATTCTAATTCAGATATTTTATTACTTAATTCGAGTTTTTCTTTTTCTTTTTTTAATTTTCTTTTATTCTGAAAAAATAATAGAATAATTATCACGATTAACACAAAAATAATGATACCATATTTTAAAACTTCCGTTAATAAATTTTTAATTTTATTAGGATTAGGTTCGTTATATAAATCTATAATCTCCTGCTCGGATAATGATCTATGAAAAAAACGTATATCATCAAAAATACCTTGAGAAAATCGTTCATTTTTTATACTTGCACTGTGTCCAATTATTAAAGAATCGGACTCTAAAAATTTTGTTTCAAAATTCTTTTTTGCTTTTCCTTGTAAAACACCATCAATATAAAAAGCTAAAAAATTATTATTGCAAACTAAAACTAAATGATTCCATTTATTAAAACTATAGGTTTGTTCGGACAAAACAGTAACATCCATAGTGGAATCTTTTGCTGAATTTACCCCTAATCGATTGGTATAACTATCATAAACAATAACTAAAGCATTAATGAAATCATATCCTGGACCATTTTTTATAGTTAAAATAGGGTTGTAATCATAACCAGTTCCATTATACACTCTTCTTTCTAAATTAACCCATAATGAAATAGTGACAATAGGTGATTTTAAACTTTTAGATGTACCTAAATTTAAGTAGCTAGAATTATGTCCATGTATGTATACAGCTGATTTTTCATTTCCAAATCGATCGTACGTCAATGTTACGCCTTCGGCTTTAGGTATTATTTTATTATTATTTTCTTTAATGATATGTTCATTAAAGTCAAAACTTAATGTATTTAAAGAATCAATTTGTGCTTCTAATCTATAGATAAAGAAAAATAATATTAAAAAAATATTTTTTAAAGTTTTCAAATTTTAAAATTATATTAATTTTGAGTTATAGTCTATGGTTATATAAAATATACGTAATAATATATATAATTATTGAAATTTATTGAGTTATTGTTTAAAAACATACTTTGTAATCACAATAAAAATCACTTTCTTCGTATAAAAAAAACAATGAAAGTAGTAATATTAGCGGGAGGGTTAGGAACTAGGATTTCTGAAGAAACAGACGTGAGACCTAAACCTATGGTAGAAATTGGCGGCAGACCGATACTTTGGCATATTATGAAAATATATAGTCATTATGGATTTAACGAATTTGTAATTTGTTGTGGTTATAAAGGTTATGTAATTAAAGAATATTTTGCGAATTATTTTTTACATCAAACAGACATAACTTTTGATTTAGCAAATAACAAGATGGAAGTACATAATTCAGATTCTGAAAACTGGAAAGTAACATTAGTTGATACAGGTATTAATACAAATACAGCTGGAAGAATTAAAAAAATTCAAAAATATGTTGGTAATGAATCTTTTATGTTAACATATGGAGATGGAGTTGCTGATGTTAATATTAAAGAGCTTATTGATTTTCATAATAAATCAGGCAAAATAGCTACATTAACTTCAATTCAATTACCAGGAAGATTTGGTAATTTGGAAACGGATATTAATGGTACCGTTAAGTCTTTTCAAGAAAAGCCTGCAGGTGATGGTGTTTGGATAAATGGCGGTTTTTTTGTTCTAAAACCTGAAATATTTAAATATTTAGATGGAGATATGAGTGAGGTTCAATGGGAAAAAAAACCATTAATAGATATTACTAATGACGGTCAATTATCATCTTATAGGCATAATGGATTTTGGAAATGTATGGATGCTGTGAGAGATAAAATAGAATTAGAAGCTCATTGGCAAAGTGGAACTGCTGACTGGAAAATCTGGAAATAAATAATAGATGAAAAAACTAGATTTATTTTCTGAAATATATAAAGGTAAAAAGGTTTTAGTTACTGGAGATACAGGATTTAAAGGATCTTGGTTATGTATTTGGTTGAAAGAATTAGGCGCCGATGTTTACGGTTATTCTTTGCCAGCCTTAACTAATAAAGATAATTTTGTGACCTCTGAATTATCAAAAAAAA
>JANXRU010000417.1 GCA_025356715.1 Bacteroidota bacterium | reverse complement strand
ATCACAAGTAGGTTGTAGTTTAACTTGTAAATTTTGTGCAACAGGTAAATTAAAGCGTTTACGTAATTTGAATGCTGATGAAATTTATGATCAGGTGGCATTGGTTAAAAATTTAGCAGAAACAAAATATAACCAACCGCTTACAAACATAGTGTATATGGGCATGGGCGAGCCTTTATTAAATTATACAGAAACCATTCGTTCAGTAGATCGCATTACATCTCCCGATGGTTTAGGTATGAGTCCATCACGTATTACGGTGAGTACAGCCGGTATTGCCAAAATGATTATGAAATTAGGTGATGATAACGTGAAATTTAATTTGGCAGTATCTCTTCATGCAGCTAATGATGAGAAAAGAAATCACATCATGCCTATAAACGAATCTAATTCGTTAGCGAGTTTAGAAGAAGCGCTTAATTATTTTTACGAAAAAACGGGTTCGCGTGTAACCTTTGAATACATTGTGTTTAAAGACTTTAACGATGGTATTCAAGACGCTCGAGAGTTAGCCGATTTTTGCAAAAAAACGACTGCTAAAGTAAACATCATTGAATATAACCCTATTGATGATGGCGAATTTAAACAAACCTTACCAGAGCGATTAGACGCTTTTACAGCGCATTTAGAAAGCAGAGGCATTATAGTAAATGTGCGCCGAAGTCGTGGAAAGGACATTGATGCGGCTTGCGGACAATTGGTCAATAAAAATAAATCGACCGTGCAAGTTTTTAAATGAACTTTAAATGAAATATTTAGTGCTTTTTATAATTTGCAACTTACCTGTTTTCTCTCAAAACTACGAACCCAATATGAAGTTCAATTTTGACTTTATGTTTGATGCCCAATCTGCTAAAGAATTACAAAAAGATTACTATTTTAATGAAAGAAAAAAATTAAAAATAAAAGAAATTAAAATTTTAGTGAATGGTACAGCATCATTAGATAGTATTTATAATATTAATCCAAAGGAATTTAAAAATCAACTCAATCAAATAAAACTACCATTTCCCTTAAACCATTCTTCTTTCTCGTTCATTGAAATATATAAGTACAATACTTTAGGCGAATTAATTTCTTATAATGAATTTCCTATTTGCAATTACTTAACATCAGAAGACAGTTTGCAGTTTAGAAAAGACGCAATTAAAATTTCAGAATTTGATAATAAAACTATAATATCTAAATGGAATAAAGACACCATCTATGAGCAATTAACCTATCAAAATGATAAATTAGTTTCTAAATACAATTTAAAAGAAATAAACATATCTAAAATAGATCCATTAACTAATAATAACATATACAAATTATTACGAACAATTGAGCTATATAAGTATACCTATCTTAAAAATGGAAATTTAGATGAGATATCTGTTAATGATAAATTGATTTTACAATATAATTACCCTTCGAAAAATAAAACCATAATTACAAACTTTCAATTTGACGAGAATCCGGAACATAATCAAGTTACAGAAAATATAATCCTTACAAATAAAATTGGCAAACCTATTTCAACTTTATTCTATCAGCCAGATTATACTAAATATAAAATGGGATATTTATTAGAATATGACAAGTGTGGTAATTTAGCAAAAATTAAATATACAGAATTTGAGGTCGGAAATTATACTGACAAATATGATTATATTGAATATGTAAATGAGTATAAAAACAAAAAATTAGTAAAAACTACAATTCCGAAAATCAATAAATATGATGAATACGATGTGATATATACATTCAATGAACTAGGTTTAATTCAAACTATGAACAAATGGAATAGAAATCATCTTTTCAAGTATTTATTTTTCACCAAATAGTAACACTTTACACTTTTATTTTAGAGTATTAGTTTTAAACTACTTTGCTTATATTTACCCAACTTTTTATTAAGAAGTGGATATTGTTGATCAAATAAAAGCGCCAATTACAACGCACATGGATGAGTTTGAAATTAAGTTCAAACAATCGATGAAAAGTTCTGTGCCTTTATTAAACAAAATCACAGGCTATATCGTTAAGCGTAAGGGTAAACAAATACGCCCTATGTTTGTATTTTTAAGTGCACAATGTGTTGGCGAAATAAATGAAAGCACTTACAGGGCCGCTTCTTTGATAGAATTGCTTCACACCGCTACATTGGTACATGATGATGTGGTAGATGACAGTAATGAGCGACGAGGTTTTTTTAGTGTTAACGCTCTTTGGAAAAATAAAATTGCTGTATTAATTGGTGATTTTTTATTATCAAGTGGTCTGTTATTGTCTATTGATAATGGCGATTTTCATTTATTAAAAATAGTAAGTAATGCGGTACGCGAAATGAGCGAAGGCGAATTATTGCAAATTGAAAAAGCGCGTAAACTCGATATCTCTGAAGAAATTTATTTTGAAATTATTCGTAAAAAAACGGCAACGCTAATTGCAGCTTGCTGCGCAGCTGGTGTGGCTTCATTAACTGATGAAAACAAAGTAATTAATCAGTTTTTAGAATTTGGTATTAATACAGGCATTGCCTTTCAAATAAAAGATGACTTGTTTGATTTCGGCGATGATACTTCTATAGGAAAGCCTACAGGCATTGATATTAAAGAAAAGAAAATGACTTTGCCGTTAATTT
>JANXRU010000408.1 GCA_025356715.1 Bacteroidota bacterium | reverse complement strand
TGACTTTGTGGTACCAAGCAGAATGAATCAAGGACAATTTTATGCCTTACCACAATCGCCACAAACCTTTAAGCAATTATTGATGGTAGCGGGTTTTGATAGATATTATCAAATTGTAAAATGTTTTAGAGATGAAGATTTGCGCGCCGATCGTCAACCCGAGTTTACGCAAATAGATTGCGAAATGAGTTTTGTAGAGCAGAAAGATATTTTAGAAACATTTGAAGGTTTAGTGCGTCATTTATTTAAAGCGGTGAAAAATGTTGATATGCCTCATGTTCCTCACATGACGTATGCTGATGCGATGAATTTTTATGGCAACGATAAGCCTGATACACGCTTTGATATGAAGTTTGTAACCATCACGGATATTGCAAAAGGTAAAGGATTTCCTGTGTTTGATAATGCAGAATCTGTTATCGGAATTTGTGCGAAGGGTGCTGCAGAATATACCCGTAAGCAATTAGATGAATTAACTGATTTTGTAAAACGTCCACAAATTGGTGCTACAGGCCTAATTTACGCGAGACATCAAGCAGACGGAACCATCAAATCAAGCGTTGATAAATTTTTTAATGAAGCTGATTTGAAACAATGGAGTTCTGCATTTAATTCAGAGCCTGGCGATTTACTATTAATGATGGCTGGCGCTACCGAAAAAACTCAAAAAGCTTTAAGTGAATTGCGTTTAGAAATGGGTACGCGTTTAGCTTTGCGTGATAAAGATAATTTCTCTGCCTTATGGGTCGTTGATTTTCCTTTATTAGAGTGGAACGACGGAGATCCTAATTTATTAGCATCATTAGCTGGACGTTGGCATGCAAAGCATCATCCGTTTACATCACCAAAACCGGAAGATATGGAATTGCTTAAAACCAATCCTGGTGCGGTAAGAGCTAATGCATACGATTTAGTAATTAATGGTGTAGAAATTGGAGGAGGAAGTATTCGTATTCATGATAAAACCATACAAGCTCAAATGTTTGATTTATTAGGCTTTACTAAAGATGAAGCACAAAAACAATTTGGTTTCTTAATGAACGCCTTTGAATTTGGTGCACCTCCACATGGTGGACTAGCATTCGGCTTTGATAGATTGTGTTCTTTGTTTGGTGGTAGCGATAGTATCAGAGATTTTATCGCCTTTCCTAAAAATAATTCAGGACGAGACATGATGATTGATAGTCCGAGTGAAATTAGTGACGAGCAATTAAAAGAATTGAGCATTTTATCAACCGTAAAATAACATCAACATCATGACCACTCTCGGCTTTATATTGTTTTTATGCATTGGTTTAATACTAGGATTAATTGGTGGTGGTGGTTCTATACTGGCCTTTCCTGTATTGTATTATATCATGGGATATAATACTGATGAAGCAACAACCTTTTCATTGTTTATTGTTGGATTAACCTCTTTAATAGGCGCTATTGACTATTTACGTAAAGGCGAAGTTAGCGTAGAAGCCATTTTAAGGTTTTCAATAGCGTCTTTAATTACGGTGTTTTGTGTACGAAAATTTGTAATGCCAAACATTCCAACTAATTTTCAATTACTAGGATTTGATGTATCTAAACATTTTCTGACCATGGTATTACTTGCCATTCTTATTTTAGCATCATCTTACAATATGATTAAAAAACGTAAAGTCGATCGTATCAATCAAGTAAAATGGGATGAGTTTTCTAAATCACCATTAGGCTTACCTTTTGTTATTTTGTTAGGTGTGTGTGTAGGATTTATAACAGGCTTTGTAGGCGTAGGTGGTGGATTTATTATTGTACCTGTCTTAATTTTCTTTTTACGTTTAAATTTTAAAAAAGCCATTGGCACATCTTTATGTATTATTGCTATTAATTCTTTAATAGGTTTTACAGGAAATTTGGGGCATCAACACATTAATTGGCTATTTCTACTTTTGATCTCGACTATATGCGCCGTAGGAATTTTATTAGGGAGCAAATTATCAAATTACGTTTCTCCACAAAAGTTAAAACCTGCATTTGGTTGGTTTACCCTATGTGTGGGAATATATGTACTCATTAAGGAAACCATCTTGCATTAAAAAAATGGCAAAGTCAAAAGGCGGAGTCGTCAAAAAAATAATTCTTCTTCTCATTGTTTGTATCGTTGTATTTGGAGGATATTGGACTTACGAAAATGTTTTTAAAAGTAATGTTCATCTTGATGGAAAAAAATTCACCTATATATACATTAAAACCAACGCTACCTTTGATGATGTTTTAGACGAATTGTATTCGGAAAACATTATTGATGATCATGCCAGTTTCGAATGGATGGCAAAGGAAATGAATTTGCTAGAACACATTAATCCAGGTAAATACCGCATAGACGCTAGCATGAGCAACCGCTCCATTGTAAAGATGTTGATCAATGCTAAACAAGAAAAAGTAAAATTATATTTCAATTCACAGATTAGAAACAAAGAACAGTTTATTGCTTATGTTTCTGATAAATTAGAAATCAATGATTCGGAATTAGAAGAGTTTTGCAGTAACGAAACGAACTTACAAGAACGATTTGGATTAAATGCTGACAACATGATGTGTTTAATTATTCCGGAATCTTATGAAGTCAATTGGAACACACATGTGGATGATTTATTTGCTTTACTGCAAAAGTCTTATAAAAGTGTTTGGACAAAAGAACGATTAGCAAAAGCAGAAGCTATTGGTTATACTCCTTACGAAGTAACGACGATTGCTTCGATTACACAATCGGAAAGCAATATTAAAACAGAGCAACAAAAAATTGCAGGAGTATATATCAACCGTTTAAAACAAAATATGAAATTACAAGCAGATCCAACGATTGTGTTTGCTAATCAAAACTTCGATGCGCAACGTGTTTTATCTTCTGATAAGGACATCGATTCACCTTATAATACCTATATATACAAAGGTTTACCACCAGGCCCCATTTGCTTAGTAAATCCATCAACTATTGACGCTGTATTAAATTACACAAAAAGTAATTATACATACTTTTGCGCAAAGCCTGATTTTAGTGGTTATTCAAGCTTTACTAATGATTATTCAGTACATCAAAAAAACGCCAAAGCTTATCAAGATGCCTTAAATAAAAAAGGAATTAAGCGCTAAATAAATAAGGCTATTTCTTCTTTTTCTATGTTTTTTTTGGAAGGGTGAGTGTCAAATAAAAATTGTAAGGTTTCATTAATATTATTTGACTTAATTTTTTGGTTGGTGTTTTTTGCTGAGTACCATGTTTCAATTATATTCGAGAAATCTTCGTCTACTTCATCCAAAACAGTTACACCCATTTGTTTCAATGCGGCAGCATTACATTGTTGTTCGTAATGGTTCTTAATTGGGATACTCATCAATTTCTTTTCTAAATACAAGGCTTCAGCTGGTGTTTCAAAACCGCCACCTGTAATTAGTCCGTGGCAACTCAATAAACTTTCATTAAAATAATTTTGAGTAACTGGATAGTAAGTAATATTATCTTCTACTCGAATAAACTCTATGCCAGCCAAAAACCAATGAAATTGAATATGTTTCAGCTTATTAAAAACATCTAACAAGCAATGTTGTTGAAAGGATGGTAAATAAACGGTGACGTGTTTTAAGTCTTGAGATTGCGCATTAATAAACTCTTCCTTGATAACAGGTGGTAAAATAAAAGAATCATACGGTTGAAAATGAAACCCAATATGATGAGATGCTTTTGCAAAATGTTTTAAAATGGTTTCTCCAACAACACTTTTTTTATCTGGACGAGGGGTTGCATCCGACTGAAAACTGGCTTGATGGCCTAACTGAACAGACGGCAGTTTCTTTAATTTACACCCTAAAGAGGTAATTATATCAAAATCATTAATAATCACATCATATTTTTCTAATGGTAAAGAAGAAGCATCTTTATACATTGCAAAAGGCTTAATGTTTTTAATAATATCCCCATAATTTAATCCTCCACATTTACTATAATGTAAACTACAGCCTTCGCTTTTGTACTTTATTGGCAATTTAAAATCAAGGTTTGCATTGTTTCCGCTGATAAAAAAATCAACGTCGCCAAACTCTTTTAAGTAAGGGTATATTTGTTGGGCTCTACTAATATGGCCATTTCCAGTAGCCTGTACGGCATAAAATATTTTCATTTTCTAAGTATTATGATGCTAAAATTTTTGAGATAATATCTTCTTGTTCAAAATTATCGATAGGATGAATGAGATTTAAATAATCTTTATCATAATTAAATATTTTCCATGCGCCTTGATGATATTCTAACGCAGTTAAATTTTCTATCCAATCACCACTGTTTAAATAAGTAACGCTCCCGTTTTCTGTTTTAACCTCTTTGATTTGTGGCATATGTATGTGGCCACAAACAACATAATCATATTTTTTTTCGATAGCAATTTCAGCAGCGGTACTTTCAAAATCATTCACAAAAGCAACTGCTTTTTTAACTCCATCTTTTACTTTTTTAGAAAAACTCATTTTTTCTCTACCAATTAGTTGAAGGATACGATTAACAAATCGATTGATTAATATTAACAAGTCGTATCCCTTGCCGCCTAATTTTGCTAATAGTTTAGCGTATCCCTTGGTACTTGCGTCAAATACATCTCCATGAAAAATCCATGCTTTTTTCCCGTCAAGGTTAAGCAATAGTTTATTTTTAATTTGAAGATTTCCTAGATTGAAACCGGAAAATTTGCGTAACAACTCATCATGATTTCCTGTAATATAATGCACTTGAATCCCTTTAGATGCCATGTGAATTATTTCTTTTAC
>JANXRU010000187.1 GCA_025356715.1 Bacteroidota bacterium | reverse complement strand
GGCACCCGTTTTGGGCTTAGTAAACTAACACTAGCAAAGTTAGTTGCCCTTCGGCAGGCTCAGGGTGACAAAATGGAGTGTAGTATAAAAGCAGACGAAATTATTTTTAAAAATTATACTTACAGCGATGGTTTTTTAGGCATCGGTGTAAATTGCGGTAAAACCATGTTGCAAGCCAAAGATGGCGCCATTTGGATAGGAGCAAACGATAGGCTCACTGCTATGCACCCAGAAAATATGCCTCCCGATACTATGGCACCCAACATACAATTAACCACTATTGACTTGTTTAATGAAAATATTGCGTGGGTAAATTTAGAAAACAAAAAAGATAGCACACTTACGTTAGGTAATGGAGTAAGCGTTAGTAATTTTAATTTTGATGGTATAACAAAATGGTACACTTTACCAGAAAATTTAAGTTTGGCTTACAGCAATAATTATTTAACGTTTAATTTTATTGGCATTACCATGAGCCAACCAAAAAATGTAAAGTACCAATACATTTTAGAAGGTTTAGATGAAAACTGGAGTGCAATTACCAATAAAACATCAGCGTCGTATGGCAATTTACCTCACGGTACATACACTTTTAAAGTAAAAGCCATGAATAGCGAAGGTTATTGGAGCGTGCCATTTGAGTATAAGTTTACCATTCGCCCTCCCTTTTGGCAAACATGGTGGTTTAGGACTTTGGTAGGTTTAATAATAATAAGTTCAGTTTGGTATTACATAAAAAGCCGTGAAAAGAAATTAGTTGCACAAAAAGAAATACTGGAGAAAATAGTTGAAGAACGAACAGCAGAAGTTGTGGAGCAAAAACATTTGATAGAAGAAAAACACAAAGAAATAACCGATAGTATAAATTATGCTGAGCGGATACAACGTGCATTATTAGCCAGTAAAAACATGTTGGATGAGAATTTAAGCGATTATTTTATTTTGTTTAAACCCAAAGATGTTGTAAGTGGCGATTTTTATTGGGCAACAAAACTAAGTAATAATAATTTTGTTCTCGTGAATGCTGACAGTACAGGACATGGTGTGCCGGGTGCTATTATGAGTATCGTAAATATTGCTTGTTTAAAAGAAGCATCGTTGCAAGGAATAACAAGTCCTGATTTATTATTAAACGAAACAAGAAGATTAGTTATTGAAAACTTAAAAAATGATGGAAGTGCCGAAGGCGGTAAAGATGGTATGGATGGAAGTTTACTAAGTTTTGATTTTAAAAATAATATTTTGAATTGCGCTTCCGCCAATAATCCAATTTGGGTAATCAGGAATAAAGAACTTATTGAAATAAAAGCCGACCGTTTACCAATTGGTAAACATGATAGAGATAAAGAGCCATTTACATTACACACTTTAAATTTACAAAAAGGTGATGTGGTTTACACCTTAACGGATGGTTTCCCCGATCAGTTTGGTGGTGCAAACGGAAAGAAATTTAAACACAAGCCATTACAAAACTTTTTATTGTCCATAGCGCATGAACCAATGGAAGTTCAAAAACGGAAATTGAATGATGTGTTTGATAATTGGAAAGGAAATTTGGAGCAAGTGGATGATGTATGTATTATCGGCATTCGTATTTAACGAATGGCTGATAATACGATCCGACTACTGGCGTGGTTTGCTTGATTGTAGTTAGAGTTTAAACGTCTGAAAGTATCGCTGTATTTTCTAAAGCAAATAAAAACAACACACCTGTGGCACAGCGCTTTGACAGAGCGGACGTGAGATGAGCAAGCAGTGCGAAGCACACCTATTTGGAAAGGGCAGGGATTTAGCTTATTTGGTTTTTTTGCCTTTCTTTTGCAAAAAAAAGATGGTTCCGTGCAACATAGGCTTCATTGCTCGTGCTCTGCACGCAACGAAGCCTTAGCTATTTAGCTGCTGCATTTATTCTAGAGCTTTCAATTTCTTTTGTGTCTGCTCTACATTTGGATTTATTGAAATTGATTTTTTGTATGCTTCTATTGCTTTTGCTTTGTCTCCCTTTGCTGAATAACCATCACCCAAGCTATCAAAAGCATTAAATGAAGTTGGATAATTCTTGGTATTTAATTCAAAACACTTTATAGCTTCATCCAATTTGTTTGGTGCGTTTAAAAATTTGTACCCCATTTCATTGATTACTTGTTCGGGTGGCAATTCTTGAAATCCATTTTGCTCCGAGCGTTTTTCGTAGAACTTTACTACCAAGTCAATAGTAGTGTCGGATTTTGCAGGTTTCCAATTTTCAAAGACGAAATTTAATCCGTCTTGTGTTGCCTTTACTAATTCAGAATTGTGTGTTTCTTCGGGATACGCGATATACTTATATCTTAATCCTGTTATTTTTTTTTGTTGAAGTA
>JANXRU010000335.1 GCA_025356715.1 Bacteroidota bacterium | reverse complement strand
GCTAAATCTGTGGCAGTAGTTTCGAAATCCGAAATAAATTTGACCGCCTTTTTAACGCTCGCTTTTATTTTTTTAGAAAAAGAATATGGTTCACGTCCTAATTTTGCTAAACACCAATTGGCAAATCGATTGCTTAGAATTAGATAATCGTAACCTAATCCGCCTAGTTTTGCAATCCATTTGGAATGCTGAACAGAAGCGTCAAAAACGTCTCCATGAAAAATCCATGCTTTTTTACCATCCAGATTTAATAAAAGCTTATCGACAATTTCAAGGTTACCTAATTGTAAATCTGTATACTTTCGTAACATCTCATCATGGTTCCCTGTAATATAATATACATGAGTACCACGACTTGCCATTTTCATAATGTGTCGTAATACATCCATGTGCGAAGACGGAAAATAACTCTTACTGAAATTCCACATGTCTATAATGTCTCCATTAAGCACTAACGTTTGTGGGTTAACCGTTTTAAGGTAATGTAATAGTTCCTTTGCGTGACAACCAAATGTGCCTAAGTGCACGTCGCTAATAACTAAAAGTTGTAATTCTCTTTTGCTATACATTGTAAGTTTTTACAAATGTATGGCCGATATATTAAGCAAATGTTTTGATTATATTAAGAAATAATCATGTTTACAATTATAGCATCATTAAAAATTCAAAAAAACATTTTATGACTTAAACACAACCTCTACAATTTGTTCTTTCAATGTTAATGTATAGGTATAGGCGTAATCAAAAATTTCATCCGATTTTTTAACATCAAATAAGCTAAATTGGCTCATGTTTGGTGGTTCAATAAACACGTCACATAGTTGTATTTTATCTCTTACCGTTTTATTCATCGCTAAGTGAAAACTGCGATCAATGATGTCTTTCATGTGAATTTCTTGTACTTCTTTTTTTATAGAATTCACATGGCTTCCAATTATAATGTCGCATTTACCAATGAGCGGTTCTACTGGGAAATTATTTAGTACGCCTCCGTCTACAAAATAGGTGTTTTCATAATAAAGCGGTTGAAACACAAAGGGAATACAACAGGAACCCATCAATGGTTGAGCCAAATTACCTGATGAAAAATAAGTCGTTTCTCCTTTTAATAGGTCAGTGGCTGCTATATGAAGCGGTATCTTTAAATCACTAAACTGATTATTTGGAAAATAGTGTTGGTATAGTTTTTCAAAGCCCTTCATTGCAAACAACCCTTGTTTTTTAAACAAAAGACTTGAAAAATTAAAAAAATCGGCTTCATCAATAATGTTTTTTATTTCATCTATAGGAAAGCCTCCCGCGTAAAAAGCGCCAGCAATGGCACCTGCACTTGTTCCAGAAACAACAGATGCCTTTATCCCAAATTCTTCTAAGGCTTTTAATATTCCCAAATGTGCGATTCCTCTTGCTCCACCGCCGGATAATACAATACCTATTTTTGGTTCCATGACACGTTTAATAAAAAACAAATATACCTTTATTCATTAAAGAAGAACACTCGCTATTGTTTCACAATTTTTTTGCGAAAACTATTTTTATATACATCTTCTACTACAATGGTATATATACCTTGAGCAAAACAAGAAAAACCAATGTCAATTGCTGAAGATTTAATCGTGTTAATTTCATATACCTGAAGGCCTAATGCATCATAAATACTTATTTTACTAATACTCTCGTTGATTTGATTAATTGTTAACGTTGTATTTACTGGATTTGGATATATCGCAATCGCATTCTCTAATAAATTATTTTGAATAGATGATGTACTACAATTTAATTTGTTTATATAATCCCATAATACATTATCAAAAGCAGAAGCAGCTAAACTAAAACCACCAGCAGTATTTCCTTGTCTAACAATAACCATATTTTGACTTGGAACCACATAAATTTTTTGATCGTTTTTTCCTAATGCGCAAAACATATCTGATGGTGCGTTTGACATCAATGTTCCTGGAAAAACAATCTGCGATTGTGGCGTCATAAAATTTGATTTACCATTGAGCCACCACAAATATCCGTATGATTTGTTAAGCAATTGAGAGGTATTGGTCATTGCTTTAAAATACATAGAGTCTTTCATCAACGTATCATTATTCCAAATGCCTTTATTCAAATTCAATAATCCAAAACGAGCCATATCTCTAGCCTTGCTATAGTAAACTTGTTGCGACCACAGCCCTCCAATTCCAATATGATTTTTTATCCAATTTGTTGTAATTGCATTGTATGTTTGGCCAACAGCATTACTCACCACATCTTGTACTTTACGATAAGCACCTGTGTGATAAGCCCAACGAGTTGACGCATCTGCTTTATAAAGCAAACACGATTTTGCTGTATCTTCATTTGTACAGGAGACGGGAGGCACATCATCTAAACCTGATGTCATTTGTAATAAATTTTTAACCGTAATTAGATTTTCTTTTGCAGAAGTTTCGCTTGTCCAACCAGCACCAAGATATTGAGAGACTTGGTTATTAATATTAATATATCCTTTTTGTTGAGCTATGCCTGTGATGAAACTCGCTAAACTCTTACTCGCCGATGCCCAATACCAAATTGAATCACGCGTATACGTTCCAAAATATTTTTCTAATACACGCTTGCCATCTTTCAAAATAATAAACGATTTTGTGTTTTTTGCTTGTAAATAATTATACAAGGAATCTATGCGTGGCTGACAGTATCCTACTGAAGACGGCAAAATAGAATCCCATACATTACCTGTTAATGGCGGAAAATAAAGGCTTTGAGCTTTAATCGTGAAACTTAAAAAAGCAATGAGAGTTAAAAGAATAGTTTTTTTCATACCTAAAGTGTTAGATGTATTTGGACTCAATGAATATACAAAAGTTTAATTTAGGATAAAAATATATTGAGTATCTTTAGGCAAATGGAAAACAGCACAATCACCAAATGGTTTTTAATAATAGGAAAAATAGAAGGTTATAGCTATTTGGTTTTATTAGGTATAGCAATGCCTTTAAAATATGCCTTCCATAAACCTGAATTTATTCGTCCTTGTGGAACACTACATGGCGTATTGTTTGTAGCATTTATGATTTTATTGGGATTAATGTTTTTTAAAGTAAAATTATCTTTTAAGAATTCTACTTTTGCTTTTCTATTGTCTTTAGTGCCTTTCGGGACTTTCTTTTTAAAGAGGTTGGTTTAAATTTAATAAGACCTGAAGGGTTTTGGAAACCTTTCAGGTCTTAACGCTAACTGAGGGTTTATAGTCACCGATTACAAGTCCTC
>JANXRU010000298.1 GCA_025356715.1 Bacteroidota bacterium | reverse complement strand
AAACAATTATTGGAACGCTCTATTTATTTTAAAGCACAACCTGTTTCTTTATCTAAGTATCTATTAAGATCTGATAAAAGTGGCATTATAGCCGAGATAAAAAAACAATCGCCTTCTAGCGGCGTTATTAATAAATACGCTAATGTCGAAAAAATTTCAATCGGCTACATGCAAGCTGGGGCAAGTGCATTATCAGTCTTAACAGATAAATTATTTTTTGGCGGTTCATCAGAAGATTTAAGCATTGCCAGAAAATTTAATTTCTGCCCAATTTTAAGAAAGGATTTTATTATTGATGAATATCACATAGTTGAATCCAAATCGATCGGAGCCGATGCTATTTTATTAATTGCTGCCATTTTAACTAAAGATCAAATTATTCAGTTGACGGATCTTGCTCAATCATTGGGAATGGAGGTTTTATTGGAGTTACACGGGCCCGAAGAAATTGAAAAAATATACGATAAAGTAAATGTTGTAGGGGTTAATAATCGAAACTTAAATACGATGAAAATAGATCTTAATCAATCCATCATCATGAGTGACTTATTACCAAAGGATATACTTAAAATTTCGGAGAGTGGCATCGAATCAATTGATGCTATTTTAAAATTAAAAGCCTATGGTTACAAAGGTTTTTTAATTGGAAGCCAATTTATGAAACACCCACAGCCCGACTTAGCCTGTAAAGAATTTATTCAGCAATTAAATGAGGCAAGTTTAAAATCAACAATTAAAATTTAACACAAGTACTAATGGATATAAAAGTTTGTGGGTTAAAATATGAAGCTAATATCAAAGAGTTAAGTCTTTTTGATGTTAATTATATGGGGTTCATTTTTTATAAAAACTCTGTGCGTTATATTGGTAATGCTATAAGTTTCGACTTTATAAGAACAATCCCAAAGCATATTAAAAAGGTGGGCGTATTTGTTAATGAACCAACTTATGGAATCATAAATTCAGTAGCTCAATATAATTTGGATTATGTGCAATTACACGGCGATGAATCAGAACTAAACTGTAGTGAATTAAAGCCTTATGTAAAAATCATTAAAGCATTTAGAATAAAAGATGATTTCGATTTTAATCATTTAAAAAAATATTTGCCATACGTTGATTTCTTTTTATTTGATACAGATACGAAAAATTATGGCGGTAGTGGTCAACAATTTAATTGGGATATATTAAAACAATATGATTTAGATAAACCATTTTTTTTAAGCGGTGGTATATATGAGGCATCTCTGGATAAATTAAAATTATTTAATCATCCACAATTTCATGCAATAGATATCAATTCGAAATTTGAAATAGAACCAGGATTAAAAGATTTAGAAAAAGTAAAACAATTTATTGTAAAAATATAAGACAATGACAACACTTAAAAACAACTACCACGTTGATGAACAAGGCTACTATGGCCAATTTGGCGGTGCTTATATTCCGGAAATATTATTTAATAATGTTGAGGAGTTAAAACAAAATTATTTGTCAATTATGCAAAGCGAATCTTTCGTAAAAGAATTTGATGATTTACTTAAAAATTATGTTGGCCGACCAACACCTTTGTATTTAGCTAAAAACTTATCGCAACAATTTAATACAACTATTTATTTAAAGCGCGAAGACTTGAATCACACAGGCGCTCATAAAATAAATAATGCCATTGGACAAATCTTATTAGCTAACCGTTTAGGCAAAAAAAGAATTATTGCCGAAACCGGCGCTGGTCAGCATGGTGTAGCCACCGCTACTGTATGCGCATTAATGGGATTAGAGTGTATCGTATACATGGGGCAAGCTGACATAGAAAGGCAAGCGCCTAATGTAGCGCGTATGAAAATGCTAGGAGCGAAAGTAATGCCTGTTACATCAGGAAGTAAAACATTGAAAGATGCCACCAACGAAGCTATTAGAGATTGGATAAATAATGCTGATACTACTTATTACATCATAGGTTCTGTAGTTGGTCCACATCCATATCCTGATATGGTAGCTCGGTTTCAATCTGTTATTAGCAAAGAAATAAAAGCTCAATTAAAAAGTTGCATTGGTAAAGAAAATCCAGATTATGTGATGGCTTGTGTTGGTGGTGGAAGTAATGCCGCCGGAGCGTTTTATCATTTTTTAGATGATATAGATGTAAAATTAATAGGAGTAGAAGCATCGGGTAAAGGAATTCATTCGGGACATACGGCTGCTACTTTAACGATAGGCACGCCTGGTATTATTCACGGTAGTAAAACCTATCTAATGCAAACTACTGATGGCCAAATTATTGAGCCTTATAGCATTTCAGCTGGCTTAGATTATCCTGGTGTTGGCCCCGTACATGCCTATTTGTTTGAGACTATGCGAGCAACTTATTTAAGTGTAACGGATGATGAGGCAATGGATGCTGTTATTAATTTAACACAAAAAGAAGGCATTATTCCTGCTTTAGAAAGCGCTCATGCATTAGCTGCATTATCACAACTAAATTTTAAACCAACCGATACAGTTGTATTAAATTTATCGGGTAGAGGCGATAAAGATTTAACAACGTATATAAACTATTTAAATAAAACAGAAGATGAAAAATAGAATAGATGAATTATTTGAAAGAAAGAAAAAAAACATACTATCTATTTTTTTAACGGCTGGTTACCCAAAAAAAGAGGACACTTTAGAAATTATAAAACACCTTGATAAAGCTGGTGTTGATTTAATTGAAGTGGGGATGCCTTATTCGGATCCATTAGCGGACGGGCCAATTATACAACTTAGTAGTCAAGTAGCTCTAGAAAATGGCGTGAGTTTAATAAACACTTTCGAACAATTAAAAACGTTAAGAGATATTACCAAGATGCCTGTATTATTAATGGGTTACATCAATACGGTTTTACAATTTGGCATCGGAGCATTTTATAAAAAATGTAGCGAAGTAGGAGTTGATGGATTGATACTTCCTGACTTACCTATTGAAGAATATTTAACGATACATAAACCATTTGCCGATACCTATAACATTCACGTTGTATTTTTAATTAGCCCCGATACGTCTATTGAAAGAATAAAATTAATTGATAAACACAGTAAAGGATTTGTGTATGTTGTTTCTTCAAATTCTACAACTGGCTCTGGTAAAGAATTGCCGAATACATTAATACAAAAAGTAGAAGCCATTAAAAGTTTAAATTTAAATAATCCGTTGATGATAGGTTTTGGAATCAAAGGCAAAACAGAATTTGATGCTGCTTGTCAGTTGGTAAATGGCGCTATCATTGGCTCTTCTTTTATACAATTATTAAGTAATTCAGCAAATTTCGAAAAAAGTATCTCTGAATTTATTTCAAATATTAAAACAAATTAAACTTAAAATCATGATTATTCAATTACATAAAAATATAAGTCAGGAAGATAGCCAAGTTATTTTTCAAACATTAGAAAAACAAAAATACACGGTAACGCCTGTTAATACACAATACGAGCATTACTTAATTTGTATTGGCAAAACGGATATCGATATTCGAAGTATTGGTCATTTAAAAGGAATTAAAGATATACATCGGGTTTCCGATAGTTATAAATTAGTAAGTCGTAAATGGAAAACTGAACACACGAATATTAATTTAGGGAATGATATTATCATTGGTAATGGAAATCCGACCATCATGGCAGGGCCTTGCTCAATCGAAAGTGAAGAACAAGTTTCTAAAATCGTATCTCATTTAGTAAAAAACAATATCAATATTATGCGTGGCGGCGTTTTTAAACCAAGAAGCTCACCTTATGCATTTCGTGGATTAGGAATAGATGGTTTAAAAATGATGTATGAGCAATGCAACCCACATAACATTAAAATTATTACTGAAGTCATGCAGGTTTCTCAAATTGAAGAAATGATGGATTATGTGGATGTGTTTCAAGTTGGAGCTCGTAATTCTCAAAACTATAATTTGTTAGATGCTTTGGGCGAAATTGATAAACCAATTTTAATTAAACGTGGAGTCAGTGGAACCATTGAAGAGTTATTACATTCGGCCGAATATATATTTAGTAAAGGTAATGAGCGTCTCATGCTTTGCGAACGTGGTATCAGAACCTTTGAAACGATATACCGAAATACTTTTGACATTAATGCCATTCAGGTTTTAAAAGATAAATCACATTTGCCCGTTATTGCCGATCCTTCTCATGGTATTGGTATAAGAGAGTATGTTCCAAAATTAGCTATTGCGTCTTTATTTGCGGGTGCAGATGGTGTAATATTTGAAGTTCATGAAAAACCAGAAGAAGCTTTATCTGATGGGCAACAAACGCTTAATTTTATGGAATCAGAATTATTGTTGCAAAAAGTAAACGCTATTAAGGCTATGTTATAAGATAATTCTTGAAACTATAAGTTGAATTTTAATTTAAGGGTAATTTTGCCTACTATTTTCTGTAGACATACTTTCCATCAATTTAATTTAATAAATATTTTAACTTGCTGTTAATCAGTAAACTAAATATTTTTATATTAAAGATAAATCCTTATTTTTGCAACCCTTAAATCAAAACAAAAATAATTATGAATGAATATGTAATTTACATGGTGCCTTTATTAGGCATATTAGGATTAGTAGTAATGGCTGTTAAATCAGCATGGGTAGGCAAACAAGATGCAGGTGATAAAAACATGCAAGAGTTAGCTGGTTATATAGCTGATGGCGCCATGGCGTTCTTAAAAGCTGAATGGAAGGTGTTAAGTATTTTTGTTGTTTTTGCCGCTGCTTTATTAGCTTATTCTGGTACTATACACGAAATAAACGGAAAACCAATTCACTCAAGTTGGATTATTTCTATTGCCTTTATTATAGGCGCTGTATTTTCTGCAACAGCAGGATATATTGGTATGAAAGTGGCTACAAAGGCTAACGTTCGTACAACTCAAGCAGCTCGTACAAGTTTAAAACAAGCATTAAAGGTATCGTTTACGGGCGGTACAGTTATGGGCTTAGGTGTTGCTGGTTTAGCAATTTTAGGTTTAGGTGGGTTATTTATTATGTTCTTAGCAATGTTCCATGGTTTAGGCGAAAATCAAGTATCTACTGCTATCGAAGTATTAACTGGTTTCTCATTAGGTGCTGAATCTATTGCTTTATTTGCTCGTGTTGGTGGTGGTATTTATACAAAGGCTGCTGATGTTGGTGCTGATTTAGTTGGTAAAGTAGAAGCTGGTATTCCTGAAGATGATGTTCGTAACCCCGC
>JANXRU010000229.1 GCA_025356715.1 Bacteroidota bacterium | reverse complement strand
TTTAATTGAAAATTACCGTATTACCTTATTTGAAGTTAAACATGCTGAGTCTGGCTTGTATTTTAAACAAATTTATAAGGTATTAGTTATTTTCGGACACCATAAATTAAAAACCGTAATAGGTTTAACTATTGCTTTAATAGGATTAATCGGAGGAATTAAATTAATTTCTTCGATAAAAAAAAATAAAACAGAAAAGAAGCAAATTTATAGTTACATACTTTTTGTAATAGGGTTTATTTGCTGTATCCCATTTTGTAAAGGAAATGGCTACAAAACATTTAACGATTTTGTAGCGGTTGGCCTATTAATTTTAAATCCATTATTGTTTGTTTATTTATACAAATCTTCATCTATTAAAATGGCCTCATTTTTTAAAAATGATATGAATATGGTGATTATAGTATTATTGTTAATGCCTGTTTTTTTAATGTTGGGTACAAATAATGCCTTTTATTATAGTGTATCTCCAACAATGGTATTTGCATTTTCGGGAGTATTAATTTATTTAGTGAAATCAAACATACCTTATACCACTTATTTATCCCTTTTTAGTATGGCTAGTTGTTTATTTATCGTTAGTATCTTATACTTTGGAGGTATAAAAAAGCCTTATAAACAAAATAGCTTAACTCATAAAAGATATCCTATTATGTTTAATCCACTACTTAAGGGTATTTATGAAAGTAAAGATGCTTTTGTTGATTATACTTCTGTTAATTATTTAATTAATAGGTTTAATAAGGATCATCAACCTTTTTTAACCTTTTTTAATTTTTACGGTTTTGCTGTTATTAATAATAGCCAGGTTGTGCCAGAAATGCCATTATCGAGTCAAGATCGGATGTTAGAGTTTAATGATTATGTTCTAAGTAGAAGTGCTATCAAGCAATCAAGCCCCTTGTTGTTATTGCCCGATACAGTAATTAATAATATTAAATTTAAAGCGTTATTTAGTAAGTATCACATTAACCTGAATCAAAATTATAAGCAGGTATATCAATACCAGTTTATCAGCAACAAAGAAAAAATTTATTTTTACAAAAGTACGTTATAGTTTTATTTGCAAGCAGGTATTTGGATTTATGCCTTTAATTAAACTTTGGTTATAGTTAATAATGGCACCTAAATAAAAATTCAAACGATTTTTAATAAGTTCTATACCTAATTTATGAGAACTAAAAGCAACGAAATTATCAGATGAACTTCTTATATAATTTATAGTAGAATATTCATCATTCAAAGAATTATGGCTATACACAGAGGTTTGTTGTTTGACGATATATGACAATCCAATACCATTATCAATTAGTATTTTTTTGATTTTCAAAGATAAAGTTAAGGATGTTCCTATTGTATGATATTTTTTAGTTGACATATAAACTCCCGAAAATCCGTATGGAGGGGAATCTCCACCATACCATTCGCCTATAGCTTGTTGTTTTTCTTGTAAATTAAAATAAGAAATATCAGAAATTAGGTTTACCTTTTTAGTTAAAGCGGCACTATATCCTATTGTGGCAAAATATCCAGCCGTTACATGGTTTGTTATTTCAAAAGAACTATAATAAGATGTTTGGTATTTTATCCCTTGTGTTTCTCTATAATGAGCATCAAATGGGACATTGGCACTCACACCCATTGTGATGTGAAAAAAACTATTTTTTGGTTTAACGAGATCTTGAGCGTAAATATGATTTACTAATAAGATTGATAAAAGGATATTTTTTAATTTCATAATTGCTTAATTTTAGTTTTTAATACATCTATATTTTTTGTTGTTGAACAATAAGCGTTGTCATCTCTTCGATTTTATTTAAAAGGAATTTTATTTATAAAACATACATAATTATTGACCAATTGCACATTGAGTATTTGCATTTACTTTATGAGTATTACAATCGGTTTTAAGTTTTTCTTTATTAGCAAAATAACTAATACCATAATCTTCTGAATAATTTGGGCTAACGCAAACACAATAGTAATGTGTTCTTTGGCAATTACTAAAAAGTAAAGATGCAAAGGAAAGTATGATTAGTTTTTTCATGGTTTTTATTTTTTAAATTTAGTAATATTTTAATAAAGTTATTTTATACTTTACTTATTTTTAAAAATAATTTAAGTAGTAATTTTTGACAATTATTTTTACAATTCGGTTAGAGAAAAATCAGTTAAATTTGTTATAAACACAGCATCAGATACGTTTGCAAAGCGTAATGAATTAGCTGTTATGACAGTTTTCCCTTTTGGAGACGATCAGTTATCAATCACAGATAATCTTAAAGAGATTACGAAATTATACCACGTTAATAGTTCTGAATTATCAAAAATACCTATACACGTTAAAGATAAGGTTTTTTTATTAACGATTAACGACATTATTTCTATTAAATCAGAAAATGGATATACGGAATTTAAGGATATTCAATCTAATAATTATTTATCCTCTAAAATTTTATCTGATTTTGAATTTATATTCGACGCCATTCCTCATTTTATAAGATTACACAAAAGTATTTATATCAATTCAAATTACGTTAAGCATTACACTAAAGGCCAAATTTGCATAATTACATTAATTGATGAAACATCTTTTGAAGTTTCTAGAAGAAAAAAAACAGAAATATTAGCCCTTTTGGATAAAAAAATGGTTTTATAAAATAAAATATCTAATTTTTTTGTGCTGAAAATCCCTTTAACGGTAGTGTAAGAAAATTATTAATCTTTAATTTCACATCTTAGTATATTAAAATGGTGTGTGTTTAGTTGAAACGGGTTTCTGTTCGAGGAAATCCGTTTTTTTTATATATCCCTGTCAATTAGTATATTTGAGTCTTATCTTAATACATTATTGAAAAAATATGATTAGTAACTATTTAAAATTAGTATTTATAAATTGTAAATTACTTAAAAAAACATCCTCATATAATGAAATAGATGTTGCATTTTTTTTTGAAAATCAAATCAAAAAAGACCTTATTAATACTAATTTAAATTCAGAATTGGAATTGTTTAATTTATTGATATCGAAACCTTATCATCAATTAATACATTTATTTAGTAAATCCAAGCATCTTCAGATATTTTATATAGTAAATTCTTTAAATGAGTATAATGCTCCGAAAGAAGCTTATGATAATTTAGGCAGGTATCAGTATGAGTCATCAATCATGAAAGAACTTGGAATAAAAAATAATATCGTATTAGATTTGATTAAAAGCTGTATTTTTGAAAATGAATTTTTGAAGTCTGTATTTATAATATCTAATCATAATAGTTACTTCTACTTAAGCCATGATATTGATTCTATATATGGATCTTTTACTCAGGATGGGATGTGGGCTTTAAAAAATAAACGACTGGATGTGATGTGGAAATTAGCTTTTAATTTGGTTATGTTTAATCCGCATTGGCTTAATTTTGATTTAATTATGAAAACAGAAAGTGAGTATGATTTTAAATCAACTTTTTATTGGTTAGTAAATAAAGGAAAAATTGACGCACGTCAAACAAATTCAGATTATTCAATTTCTTCTCCTAGAATTATTAATGAAATAAATGCTATTTCTAAAAATGGTTTTGAAGTTGGTCTTCATAAAAGTATTTCAAATGAAAATTTTAAATCTGAAATTTTTAAAATGCCAATAACTGTGTGTGGTAATAGATTTCATTACTTAAAATTTCAATTGCCTGAAGCTTATAATAAAATTGAAGAAGCTGGTTTAAAACTAGATGCAAGCTTAGGTTTTGCAGAACATTATGGTTTTAGAAATGGTTATGGTTATCCATTTCAGCCATATAATTCTAATACAAATAAGCCTTATTCTTTTGTTGAAGTTCCATTAAATATAATGGACGGGATCTTTCAACGCTATATGCAAATTCCTGTTGAAAAAACAGCGGATACCATTATTAATTTTCTAGAAATTCATAATCAAAATGCACTTTTATCTATTTTGTGGCATAATACGTTTTTTTCAAATTATAAATACAAAGGATATTTAAACGAGTATAAGAAAATTTTGGCATATTTGTATGAAGCAAAATTTCAAAATATTAATCAAAACGAAATAATAAAGCAATTTTCATGGCAAGCGAAATAATTTATCGGTTAGCTACCGATTCAGATATAGATAGTATAAACGCTTTTTATAATGAAATTTATAAAAAAAAGAGAACTCGTGAACAATTTATTTGGGAATATAATTCATCTCCTGCGGGTAAGGCGATTTATCAACTTGCTGTAGTTGATGAAGAGGTTATTGGAACTGTTTGCGCAATTCCATTTACTATTATTACTAAAAATAATACTGAAATGTTATCCGCTAAACTTGAAGATGTTCTGGTTTCACCAAAGCATAGAGGAAAACATATATTTGAAAATATGTATAAATATCTTCTTCAAGAATGTGAAAAAAATCTAATTGGTTTCGTTTGGGGATTTGCATACCTTGATAAGCTTTACACTAAAATAGGATTTGAAATACCTTTTAAGTCTAGCATGGGCTTATTAACGATTTCGCCTTTTAAGGCCGCAAATTATTTTTATGCAATAACCTCTAAAAAGAATTTAAGTTCATATTTTAAAATACTTGCCTTATCATTATACTCTTCAATCAAGTATAAATTATTATTTCTAAAAAAACATCCTGAACTTAAGTTAGATTATAATGATGCTAGCTATAATACACCTAATGTTAATTATATTGAGTATGATAAGTTATTTGGATTAAAATTAGATCAAGATTTTTTGAATTATAGGATTCATAGAAATCCATATAGCGCAAATTATAGAACTATTAACTACAGAGATTCAGGGGTTTTGAAAGCATCAATTGTTTATAATATTACTAAAAAAAATATTGGTTTTATTATTCATTTATATTTTGCTAAAGATTTAAGTGTAAAGATAAGAACTGCTTTTATTTCACAGGTTATTAAAGAAACAACTTTGAAAAACACTGATCTCATTAGATTTTGGGGTTTTGAACATAATAAGCAAAATAAAGATGAAGTTTCTATTTTAAAAAATATCCAATTTATTTTCCTAAACAGAGGTATATCGTTTGTAGGTTTAAATTTGAATAAATCATTAGAAATTGATTTTTCAAATTTCGTACTTTCAAGGATGGCATCTCAAGGAACTGATTAATAGTATGTATAATAGACTTCATATAAGTTAGAATGTTATAGCATTTTTTGAAACTTTAACCTCAATGAAATCAATGCTTTTAAAAGACTTAAATTCCAAATAGTTTACCACGTAGCTTAACTTATATAAAGTCTAATAAGAGTAATATAAGCTTTCATAATAACAGATTAAAGTATATTTACAATTCCAACAATAAAAAAACGAATGGGTGTCATAAAACGACAAGGCATAAAAAATTTATTTATAACGTACACAGGAGTTCTTGTTGGAGCTATTAGTACATTATATATTCAGCCTGAATTACTATCAATTGATGAGTTAGGATTTACAAGAAACCTTTACAATTTTTCATTTTTATTAAGTTTAGCTATCCCTTTGGGTTTACCAAGTATAATACTTAAGTTTTACCCTGAGTTTAAACAACAAGATGGGTTGAAGGATTATATTTTAAGTTTTATTTTAATTTATTTTCTTATAGCGAGTTTACTTACAGTTTCTCTCTTTTTTGTTTTTAAAAATTACATACTCCAATTATATACTACAGAGTCGCATTTATTCACAACTTATTTTTTCTGTGTAATTCCATTATCGCTTATAATTGCTTTAAATTCGTGTATTTCATGCTTAAGTCAATCTGCGAATAAATCCACAGTACCATCATTTTTAAATGATGTATTTTCTCGGTTAATAGTAGTGATTATAACGGTATTATATTATTACCAGGTAATTTCCTTTAATCAATATGTGGCTATTTATGTACTCATTTATTTTGTAGTAACATTAATCTTAATTTCGTATTTATATAGCTATGGCTTAATTTCATTTAAAATAAAATTATCTATTTTTAAATTATTTGATCTTAAGAAAGTCATTAATTTCGGATTATTTTTGTGCATTATTTCTTTTGCATCATTTGGTTTAAGAAGTATTGATTCTATTTTTTTAGGCTTTTATTCTTTGAGTAATGTTGCGATTTATACAACCGCCGCATTTTTAGCAATGTTTATAGAAGTGCCATTAGGATCACTTGATAGGATTAGTCAAGCAAATATTACTGACAATTTTTTGAAGAATAATATGGAAGAAGTGAGTAAAATATACTCTGAATCAGTTAAATATTTATTGGTACTTGGAGGATTTATGTTTTTAGGTATAAATGCTTGTTCTAAGTATTTATTTGAGTTTTTACCTCCTGAATATTCAAGTTCCTTGCACTTAGTTTTGATTTTAAGTTTTGGTTCCTTGGTCAATGTTTCTACAGGACTCAATAGTTCTGTATTAAATTATTCTAAATATTATAAAAAAGGTTGTTTATTATTATTATCCATTTTTATATTAACTGTTATGTTGGATATTATATTTATTCCAACTTATGGCTTGTTAGGCGCAGCTATTATAACGGCCAGTGTTTCAATTATATTTAATGTTTCAAAGTTTTTATTTATTTATTATACCTTCAAATTTCAGCCTTATACAATAAACTCACTTAAAATTGTTGGAGTTATTGTTGTGGGCTTTATAATAGTATTATTTATCCCTTCATTTACTGAGTATAGTATTTTAAATATTATTATTAATGGTAGTATTATATCTGCATTTTATATTGGTTGTATTTATAAATTAAATATTGTCCCAGAATTATTTACCATGATAAAATCAAAAATCAGTAAATGAAGAAAGTACTAATTATTACTTACTATTGGCCACCAACGGGTGGAGCAGGTGTGCAGCGTTGGTTAAAGTTTAGTAAATACTTTAGACAATATGGTTGGGAATCAGTTATTTATACGCCTTCTAATCCTGACTTTCCCATTAATGACAATACTTTATTAAAAGATGTTCCATCAGATTTAACTATTCTTAAAACTCAAATTACTGAGCCATACGACATCTATCGCAAGATTATGCGGAAGAAAAAAACAGATGCTGTTAACCAAGGTTTTTTATCAGAAGGGAAAGAAAATACATTGTTGCAATCAGCTATGATTTGGGTTCGAGGCAATTTTTTTATTCCTGATGCACGTAAATTTTGGATTAAACCTTCTATTTCTTATTTGTCAGATTACATTGAAAAAAATAAGATTGATGCTGTTATTAGTACTGGTCCGCCACATAGTATGCATTTAATTGCAATGGGACTTAAACAAAAATTCAATATCCCATGGATTGCTGATTTTAGAGATCCTTGGACACAAATTGATTTTTATAGTCAGTTAAAATTAAGCACTTTTGCCGATAATAAGCACAAGAAATTAGAAAATCAAGTATTAACACAAGCTAATAAGGTAGTAACGATTAGCCCAAGTTGCGGCAAAGATTTAGAGAAATTAGGTGATCGAAAAGTAGATGTTATTACCAATGGATTTGATACTGATGATTTTAAATTCGATGCGAATATGAAAGTATCGGATGGGTTTATGTTTCATCATACAGGCGCTTTAAATAAGGATAGAAATCCTTATACGTTATGGAAAGTATTGGGCGATTTATGTAAAGAAAATGTTGAATTAAAACAAGATTTAATTTTAAAATTTACTGGAAAAACGGATGCTGTTGTTTTTGAAAGCCTCAAACAGCAAGGGTTGGAAAGCAATTTTATAAAATCAGAATACATGCCTCATAGCGAAATTGTAAAGTCAATGGTACAATCACCTATTTTATTATTGCCTTTAAATAATACACCAAATAATGCAGGTGTATTGTCAGGTAAATTATTTGAGTACTTAGCTGCTAAACGACCAATTTTTGGTGTTGGCTTACCAAATGCAGATGCTGCAAGCATTTTAAATGAAACACAAGCGGGAGTAATGGTAGATTTTGATGACTATGAAGGGACAAAAAAACAAGTGTTGAATTTATACGCTCAGTATAAATCAAATACTTTAAAGGTTCAATCTAATTCTATTGATAAATATTCGCGGGAAAATTGCGCTGGGTCTTATGCTAAATTGCTTAATGAAATTGTTGGTTAGCTTTAGTATAAATAGACTCTTCGATATTTCATTGGAATTTAATTTTATAAATTAATACATACGTTGGTAAGTGTGCGGTTGGTTTTGGCGAATTGCGAAGCACTCATTTATACCGAAAGAAAAAACAATAAGAATATGAATAAAAGGAGCGATATACAGATTTTTCTGGTGGCATTGCGAAGGTTTTGTGTGAAGAAAAAATGGATATGGCTTTTCGCCTTGACTTTTGTTTCTTTTGGTTAAGCAAAAGAAAATAAAAAATAATCTATTATTTTGGTTTAGACCAAACAAAGAACGTCTTCTGAGAACTCAGAAGACGTTCTTTGTTATTGAAATAAAAATTTATTTTCTTTTAATAGCTCTATGAGCAGCATTGATAATATCAATTGTATCTAAGCCGTATTTAGTCATTAATTCGTCTGGCGTTCCGCTCTCACCAAAGCTATCATCAACGGCAACAAACTCTTGCGGAGTAGGCATGTGTTGCGATAGTAATTGCGCTACGCTATCTCCTAATCCACCGTTTCTTTGGTGCTCTTCAGCAGTTACTACGCATTTTGTTTTAGCAATTGATTTTAATATGGCTTCGTTATCTAATGGCTTAATTGTATGTATATTAATAATTTCAGCGCTAATACCTTGTTCTGCTAATTTCTCACCAGCTTCAATAGCTTTCCATGTTAAATGTCCTGTTGCAATAATCGTTACATCGGTTCCTTCGTTTAACATTACTGCTTTTCCAATTTCAAATTTCTGATCAGCAGGAGTAAAATTTGGAACAGTTGGTCGTCCAAAACGTAAATATACGGGGCCAACATAATCTGCAATTGCAATGGTTGCTGCCTTTGTTTGATTATAATCGCAAGGATTAATTACGCACATGTGAGGTAGCATTTTCATTAAACCAATATCTTCTAAGATTTGGTGAGTTGCACCATCCTCGCCAAGTGTAAGGCCAGCGTGAGAGGCACATATTTTTACATTTTTATCTGAGTACGCAACACTTTGACGAATTTGATCGTAAACACGACCTGTACTAAAGTTAGCGAAAGTACCTGTAAAAGGAATTTTGCCACCAATAGTTAAGCCAGCAGCAATACCAATCATATTAGCTTCAGCAATACCAATTTGAAAAAAGCGTTCAGGGTTTTCAGCTTTAAAAGCATCCATTTTTAAGGATCCAATTAAATCAGCGCAAAGTGCTACCACGTTAGGGTTAGTTTGTCCTAATTGTTGTAAGCCAGCTCCAAAACCTGAGCGTGTATCTTTTTTTTCAGTGTAAGTGTACTTTTTCATTTAATTTTAATTTGTAGGCGACTAATCTAAATAAAATGCGCCTCATTTTAAGTTAAAAATGAAAGGATGTTATGATATTTTTTACACAATTATTAAAGAGAATTACCTTTTATTAAAACAAACTTAGTTGCTTATCCCCAGCT
The DNA here is from genome assembly GCA_025356715.1 of Bacteroidota bacterium. The sequence continues at coordinate 11,883 of JANXRU010000229.1, read as the reverse complement.
TTGTAGTTAAAGTCATTGATATTAAATGTAAACTTATCGTTAGTAGGCATAAATTTAGTTTTCGATAATTTAAATAATTGCATGATAGATTCGGCAATTTTCCCTTCTCCTTTCATACGTACACCTGGTCTGCTATCGCTAACACTACCGCCATGGCATTCGCTTATTTGGTGCCACACTTTTTCTGCTCTATCTGGAAAGTTTTTTTCTAACCAATCTTTAAATAATTGAGCAACTGTTCCATTTAATCGCACAATGGTAATACCTGCATTTGTAGCACCTGCAATAGCAGCTTGTTCTATCACATTTGGTATTTCATGATTATTTATACCCGGAATAATGGGCGCAACCATCACACCGCAAGGTACTCCGCAATGTGATAAGGCTTCCAAAACTCCCATCCGACTCTTATAAGTGGCTGTTCTTGGTTCTAATAATTGCCTTACTTTTTCATCTGTTCCTGTAATGGAAACCATAACGTGTACTAAGTTATGATGTGCTAATTCTGTTAATATGTCTAAATCTCTTGTTATTAGAGCATTTTTAGTGATGATAGAAACAGGATGTTTAAAATTTAAGCAGGTTTTTAAAATCTCACGCGTTAATTCCATTTCTCGTTCTATGGGTTGATAGCAATCGGTATTACCTGATAACATGATAGGTTTTGGTTTCCAATTTTTAGCGCTTAATTGTTTTTCAAGTAATTCAACGGTGTTTTTTTTAACGATTATTTTTCGTTCAAAATCTAAACCTGCACTATAACCCCAAAATTCATGCGAATTACGAGCATAGCAATAAATACAGCCATGTTCGCATCCTTGGTATGGATTAAGGGAATAGCCTAAACCTATGTCGGTACTTTCAACTTTATTGATAATAGACTTTGGGTAAGTATAAATAAATTCTGTTTTTTCTTTTTGAAGAAAAGCTTCGTCCAACCCTTCTATATGATCTTGCACATAGTGTTGTTTATTAAAAGAATTATTTGGATTGATTTGCGCACCACGTCCTTTAAAATAATTTGTACTTACTGTAGGTTCCATTTCTTTATAAGTTTTTATAAAGATAAATGGAATTATAGCTGATAATTGCTATAAATTGTAGCAATTTGAAATTAAATTAAAAACACTCACCAACAGTAAAATAAAAACCGCTATTATATTGGTTGTAATAACCATAATCAACTCTAAGATTTAACCGTTCTTTAGGCAACACAGCAAATCGGATACCTCCGCCAAAGCTATGTTTTGGTGTATTTACAACGAGTTCATTTATTTTTCGATATACATTACCGATGCCACCAAAAACAACCGCGCTAAAACGTTTCCATATTGGTACACGGTACTCTGCTATTAAGGTAGTCATATTATTATCTCTGAATCGGCCTTGATAAAAACCTCTCATATTATTTGCCCCGCCTAGCATAGCTAATTCACGTATGGGAGGATGTCCGTCATTTGTGTAATTATATAATTGAGCGGCAATAATCGTATTTCTAAATAGTTTTTTAAAATATCTAATATCTAAGCTTGTTTTTAAGTCGTTATAGCTCGAACCAAAATAATTATTAAAATAAGTGAAAGTGCCTTGAATTAAAATCCCTTTTGTTGGCCAATAGCTTGAATTACGAGTATCGTAACTAACACTTGCTCCTAACCCCGACATAATGTGATTTTGCTTGCCATCAATCATTGCACTATCAAATAAGCTTTCTTTAGCATAATTGAGATGATACACTTTTTGAAATTCATATAAAGCGCCTATGAAAAAATCTTTAGCAATTTTTTTCTTAAGATGTGGGTAAAAATAAATTTGCTCAAAATCATAATCCCCATGAGTTCGACCTTTACCTTTTACTCTAGGAAACTCTTTGCTATTTTGACCTATTCCCCAATATCTATCTGGATAAAAGCTATGTGATATTTGACAGGATAGAATGTATTCTTCTTTAGGAAAAAAAATAGTCGCATCAATAGCTTGCACATTTTGTTGACGCTGGGTAAGCATAGCTAAAGCTTGGATAGAGGAAGTGCGTGTTAAACTATCGTTTTTGTGAGTGGTTTTAAACGAAACAGAACTTGTTATTCCAAAGGCCCAAAACGTTTCGGGACTTCTGAAAACGATTGGTAATACAACATATTTAACTTTCTTAGATGTATCGTTTTTAAATTGAGCTAACCCTATACTTTGAATAAACAGTAAAATAAAAAACAACCCTTTACAAAAAGATGTAAACCGAGGGGAAGTATTCTCAAAGTTGTATTTAAACATTAGTGTTTTTAAAAAAAATTAAAACATATAACCGACATTAAAGGTAGCATTTATTCTTATGTGTTGAGCACTGATATTATTATATTCATTATAATTATAATAGTTATTTGTCTTATATTCTTCGTGTTGCAGACCAAAACCAGTAGATCCACTCATAACAAAATGTTTGCTCAATTGGGAGAAAAAACCATTATTAATTACAAATGAATAATGATTCCCTTTTTCGTTTGTGAAAGAAGATAGATGGGTTGAATAATCATAATAATACTGTTGATAGGAAAATTGCGCGTATTGTACCCCAAAGCCTACAACATATCTGAATTTTCCCAATTTTACTGGATAAAAATTAACATCTATACCTACAGTATAATACCGTTTATTGTCAGTCCTATTGATGTAAGCACCTTGCAAATTCGCTTTGGCCGCATCCATAAAAGAAACACTGACAGGAATTCTAATTCCCATTATATTGTCTTTAGAAATATGTTCGTAAGCAAAACCGATTTGATTTTGAAATAATTTACTTGGCGTAAAATAAATAATGGATTTTCCTTTAGTTATTGAAGGTTTATCATAAGGATTAACTGTTTTAAACTTTGGATCGATTGACGAACCGTCTTTTAAAATAATATTTTGTAAGTTACAACGCGAGAAATGTAGCAGAGGCATATCTGGCTTAGTCGGAATTTTATAAATAATGTCTTTATCTGTAATTTCAGTAATGATGACCGGATTTTTTTTTCCATTAACGGTTACAAGCGTGTCTGTTTGACTATATAATGAGAAACTACATATAACTATACTGAAGATGAATTTTAATTTTTTCATAATTGTTTTTTTATGAATAACGATAATAAGCAAAAAAAATTGCCCAAATATTTTTGGGCAATTTTTATTAAAATAAAAATTTTCAATAAAATTACTTCTGAATACCTTCTAAGCCAAAGATGAAAGCATAATTGAGCGCCACATCTTTTAAATAGTCGAAACGGCCACTAGCACCACCATGGCCAAATTCCATATTGGTTTTTAACAGCAACGCATTTTTATCTGTTTTTAATGCCCTTAGTTTTGCTACCCATTTTGCAGGTTCAAAATACTGAACCTGACTGTCATGTAAACCTGTTGTAACCAAAATATTGGGATAATTTTTCGGTTCAATATTTTCATACGGACTATAACTTTTCATATAAAAATAAGCGTCTTTATTTTTTGGATTACCCCATTCATCAAATTCATTGGTGGTTAATGGAATGCTTTCATCTAGCATTGTATTTACGACATCAACAAAAGGAACTTGCGCAATAACACCATGCCATAAATCAGGCGCCATATTAACAACAGCACCCATTAATAAGCCACCAGCACTGCCACCCTGTGCATATAAATGTTCTTTAGACGTATAGTTTTGGTTAACTAAGTATTCTCCACAATCAATAAAATCTGTAAACGTATTTTTCTTTTTCATCATTTTGCCATCTTCATACCACTGTCGACCCAAATCCTCTCCTCCTCTAATATGTGCAATGGCATATATAAATCCTCTATTTAATAAACTTAAACGAGTGGAGTTAAAACTGGCATCCATACTCGCACCATAACTACCATAGGCATATAGTAATAAAGGAGCAGTGCCGTCTTTTTTAAATCCTTTTTTGTAAACTAAAGATATCGGAACCTTGGTGCCATCTTTTGCAGTAGCATATAAACGTTCGGTTAAATAATTAGTGGCATCATATCCTCCAAGTACTTCTTGCTGTTTTAATAATTTTTTTTCTTTAGTTATGATGTTGTAATCGTATGTAGAATTAGGTGTAGTCAGCGAAGTATAGTTATAACGAAATATAGTGGTTGTATATTCAGGATTAGTTGACATGTGAGCTGAGTAAGCAGCCTCTTCAAAATTGAGATAATGCTCCGTTTTATCATTTAAATTAATGAAACGCATATTTATCAAGCCATTTTTACGTTCCTGAATAACCATAAAATCTTTAAACTCAGTAATACCTTCTATTAAAATATCTTTGCGATGAGGAATGTATTCTTTCCAATGGGTTGCATCTGTTTGTTCAAAAGCGCATTCCATTAGTTTAAAATTAAGGGCTTCATCTTTATTGGTACGCACTAAAAATTTATCTGCTAATGGTGTTACATAATAAATAACATCTTTCATACGTGGTTGAAAAACTTTAAATATATCTGTAGGATGAGAAGCTTTAATCATCCTTATTTCGGATGACATCGTCGCTTTAGAAGTTATTAAAATATATTGATCGTTTTTACTTTTTGACACACTGATATAATTACTGTTATCTTTTTCATCATAAACAATAACATCTGAACTTTCGGGAGTACCCAATTTATGTCGTTTTATTTTTTCTGATAAAAGAGTGACTGGATTCTTTGATGTGTAAAAAATAGTTTGATTATCATTAGCCCAACAAGCGTAACCTTCTGTGTTTTTAATAACGTCTTTTAGTGTTTCTCCTGTTTCAAGGTTCTTGATGTGAATGGTATATTGTCGTCTGCTTACCTCATCAATAGCATAGGCTAATAATTTGTTATCCTCACTCACTTCAAAACCTGATGCTGCAAAATAAGCGTGACCTTCAGCCATTTTATCTATATCAAGTAATAGTTCTTCTTTAGAGTCAAGGCTTCCTTTTTTACGACAATATTTATAATACTGCTTGCCTTCTTCGGTACGTGTATAATAAAAATATCCATTTTTAAATACTGGCACACTTTCATCTGTTTCTTTTATCCGAGCTTTCATTTCGGTAAATAAATTAGCTTGTAGTTTGTTTGTTCCACTCATAACGGTATCTAAATAACTGTTTTCAGCTTTTAGATAATCCACTACTTTTGTACTATCTGGGCCTTTACCAAAATAATCATACATCCAGTAATAGTTATCTAAAACACTATCACCATGGATAACTCGCCAATGTTCTTTTTTATCTGCTATTGGCGCAGAAGCAGCGTTAGGGTTTAATTTCATAGTACGAGAGTTTGAATAAATTTCAGCAGTATTATCTTCTTTACTTATACAACTGATTAGCAAAGAGAAAGGTAATAGTAAAAGTATTTTTTGCATATATAGTTTTTACAAATGATGTTTAATTCAAAAGATATATGAAGATAAATCTTTTTAGCAAAGAGAAACATAAAAAATGCTGATTGGCTATGAAACTCAATGGATGGTTATGAGGTAAAATAAAAATGGCTTCTTTTCAGAAGCCATTAAATTGAATTAATCTTTTAGTAATTCCCTTGCTATTACTACTTTTTGTATTTCGCTGGTTCCTTCGCCAATAGTGCATAATTTACTATCGCGGTAATATTTTTCTGCAGGAAAATCTTTAGTAAATCCGTAACCACCAAAAATTTGTACAGCTTCATTAGCGTTTTTTACACATACTTCAGATGCGTAATACTTAGCAAAAGCACCTTCTTTAGTCATTTTTTGTCCGCGATTTTTTAAATCAGCCGCTTTAAACGTCAACAATTCAGCAGCATCTAATTCAGTTGCCATATCAGCCAATTTAAAAGCAATTGCTTGAAATGAGCTAATAGGTTTTCCAAATTGCTCACGCTCTTTAGCATATTTTACTGAGCATTCGAATGCACCACGTGCAATACCACAACTTAATGCGGCAATAGAAATACGCCCACCATCTAATACTTTCATGGCTTGTATAAATCCATCACCTTCTTTGCCCATCATTTGGTCTTTATGCACACGGCAATTATCAAAAATTAATTCGGCAGTTTCGCTTGCGCGCATACCTAATTTATTTTCTTTTTTTCCTGATTTAAATCCTTCTGTTCCTTTTTCAATAATGAAAGCACTCATACCATGGCTATCATTTTTAGCACCTGTGCGAACAATAACTACAGCAACGTTACCAGTGATAGCGTGAGTAATAAAATTTTTACTTCCGTTAATGATATAGTAATCACCATCTTTTACAGCAGTAGTATGCATTCCGCCAGCATCCGATCCAGTACCCGTTTCTGTTAAGCCCCAAGCACCAATCCATTCAGCAGTAGCTAATTTTGGTAAATATTTTTTCTTTTGTTCTTCACTTCCAAAAGCTAAAATATGGCCTGTACACAAAGAGTTATGAGCTGCCATTGACAAACCAATAGAACCACAAATTTTTGATAATTCGATAATGGCAGTTACATATTCTGTATAAGATAAGCCTGAGCCACCATATTCTGTTGGTACTACAACACCCATTAATCCTAATTCTCCTAATTTCTTAAATAAATCTACAGGAAATATTTGAGCTTCATCCCATTCCATCATTTTTGGGTAAATATGTTCTTTACCGAATTTACGAATCATATCAGCTATTGCTAATTGATTTTCGTTTGTTTGGAAATTCATTCCTACTGTGTTTTCTAATACTGCGCTAGACATGTGATATTGTTTGAGTGTTTAATTAATTTATCTTTTCCGTTTAAAAATTCTAAGCCAACCACAAAGGTAAAGCCGCATACCTCGGCACCTTGTTGTTTAACTAAATTTGCAGCGGCCTCTGCTGTTCCTCCTGTAGCTAACAAATCGTCGTGTATTAATACATTCCAATTCGGCTTTAAGCTATCAATGTGCATTTCTATTTTTGCAGTTCCGTATTCTAATTCGTACTCGTAACTGATTGTTTTATAGGGCAACTTACCTGCTTTTCTAATTAAAACAAATGGAATACCCAATTTGTTCGCTAATAATAATCCAAATAAAAAACCTCTACTTTCTATACCCACTATGGCGTCTGGTTTAGGGCCAATAATGTTTATAAAGCCATCCACTATTTGATTACAGAGCATTTGATTTTCAAAAATCGGCGTTATGTCTTTAAACATAATTCCTGGTTTCGGAAAATCGGCTACATCTCTAATGGCAGCTTTTATATTGGTTTCTAAGTTCATTTTTTATAGGATTACAAACTTAGTAAAATTTTGCCAAAAAATACATAATTAACAATTTTTCGTCTACTGATTTTAGAGCCTAAACAAATGATTTAGCAAGGATTTAGCTCAAATACATGGCAATAAGTCCCTCAGGTGCCGAAAATCGGATTGTTTTGGTATCATCGTCAATTTCGTCAATTAAATCATCATTAAATGGCAATATGATTTCTTTACCACTAGAGTGAATGACTTTAATAATCACATTCTCTGTTTTATCATCCACATCACTAATAATACCGATGTTTCCTAAAATAGAGTCTATGATGGTGTAGCCAATAAATTCATTGAGAGAATCTTCGTTTTCAACAACAAAATCTGGCAAAGAAAATGCTTTTTTTCCAATCAATTTTTTGGACGTATCAATCGTATCAATGGTTTCTAATTTAAGAATATAGCCGGTATTATTAGGCCTGCATTCCTCAATAAAATATGGTACTTGAGAGCCATTGAGTTCTAAAAAAACAGACTTGATGATTTCTGAATCAATATCTAAATCTTCATTAACTCTTAATATAACATGACCTTTTAACCCATGTGTTTTACTAATATAACCTATTTCCTGTGTATTCATAATTTAATCAATAGTTTCGTTTTTAGTGTCAAACTTTGGTAAAGCTAGTTTATATTTTACAGCTATTATTCTAATAATGATAATTAAACTCATGCTTGTGACGGCAGCCACACTCGAATTTATACCAAAGTACAATAAGGTTGTAAATAGGACGGCGCCCGCTATACAGGCGGTAGCATAAATTTCTTTGGCAAAAATTAAAGGAATTTCGTTAATCAGAGTATCTCTAATAACACCACCAAATACGGCTGATATTAATCCTAAAATAATAGCGGCAAATGGATTTACGTGATGCTCCAAACTAATTTGAACTCCTAAAATAGTATAAATGCCAACACCCACAGTATCAAACAAAAACAATGTTCTGCGAAGTTTAATAATGTAGTTTTTAAAAATAAGGGTAAATAAAAAAGCACAAATAATTGAAATTAAGATATTTTTATCATTCAACCACGAAATAGGGTAAGCGCCAAGCATCATGTCCCTTAGGGTTCCGCCACCAATAGCAGTTATAAATCCTGTAAAAAAAACACCAAAATAATCGTGGTAATGTTTTTTATCACGCGCGGCTAAGGAACCTGAAATGGTGAAGAAAAAGATGCCGACCAGATTTAGCCAATAAAATAACATGTTGCTTCGGATTAAAGATAAGTGATTAAGGATTTATGACGTTGTCGTTTATCATTCGTCATTTCTCTTATATCTGTGTTTTGGGTTCTAACTTTTCGCCTTCCCACTTAGCAACAACAGCGCTTGCTACGGCATTACCAACCACATTGGTTGCCGAACGACCCATATCTAAAATTTGATCAACGGCTAATAATAGTAATAAGCCTTCACCTGGTATATGAAACATGCTGAGCATACCTGCAATCACAACTAACGATGCGCGCGGTATGCCTGCCATGCCTTTACTAGTAACCAATAAAATAAGCATCATTTGTATTTGATCGCCCATAGTCATAGGAATGCCATAAGATTGAGCAATAAACACGGTTGCAAAGGTCATATACATAATGGAGCCATCTAAATTAAAGGAGTAACCAAGTGGTAATACAAAGGATACGATGCGATTACTGATACCAAATTTCTCCAATTGTTCAATGGTTTTTGGCATAGCACTTTCAGAACTGGCGGTGCTAAATGCTAATAAAATTGGCTCTTTTACGTGAGAGAGTAATGAGTAAAAATTAATACGTAACACTAAACAAATGGTAAATAAAATGCCAAATACAAAAAATAACAAGCCTCCAAAAAAGCAAGCCATTAAATAAGCGTAGCCACTAAGTACATCTAATCCTTGCTGTATGACGACGGCTGTAATGGCGCCAAATACACCTATAGGCGCAAAGCTCATTACATAATTCGTTACCTTAAACATCACGTGTGATAAACTATCCATGGCTTTAATGATAGGTTTACCTTGTTCGCCGGCGGCGGCGGCTGCTATACCAAAGAATAATGCAAAAATAACAATTGGTAAAATTTCATTTTCAGCCATCACTCTAATGATACTATCAGGGACTACATGTGCTATGAAATTTTTAGCATCCTGAGTATTTGCTTTTATCCCTGAATCGGCTGATATAGGAGGCTTTTCAAGATTCATTTTCTTACCAGGTTCAAATAAATTAACAATGACTAATCCTAAACTTAATGCCAATAACGTAGCAAACGTAAAATAAATAATGGTTTTTCCGCCAATTCGTCCAACCGATTTAAAGTCACCCACTTTGGCTACACCCATCACTAATACTGATAAAACAAGGGGTGCAATAATCATTTTAATTAAGCGTAAAAAAATATCACTTAAAATGGAATAGTTAGAAGCTACTTTTTTCTTAGCTTGTTTTACTTGTTCTTTTTCAACTTTTGCATAATGTTCTGTTAATTTTTTTTCAATAGTTATATTTCCTTTAGCTGATTGTTTAATGTAGGATTGTTCAATCTTTACAGCATTATTGGTAATAGATTTATTGATAGTGTAACCCAAGGATATACCAACAATCATGGCAATGATGATAATGGTGATGAGTCTGTTTTTTTTGCTGAACATAATTTTATAGTTTATTAAACCCGAAGGGGTTGTATGTTAATAGTTGAATATGTTATGATTCATATACAACCCCTTCGAGGGTTGAACATAAATAAATTACGTTAGTTTTTTTTAAATTAAAAATAGCATTCATTTACAGCGTTCTATAATTTCGAAGATTTATTTCGTAATAAAAAATCAACTAAAACAAGGGCCGCCATACTTTCCACAATTGGCACTGCACGAGGCAAAACACAAGGGTCGTGACGACCCTTACCTTTAATACTTGTTTCATTTCCTTTCACGTCAATTGTTTGTTGTTCTTGCATAATGGTAGCTACAGGCTTAAAAGCAACATTAAAATATATATCTTCTCCGTTACTGACGCCACCTTGGATACCTCCACTATGATTGGTTTTTGTAATGTTTTTTTTCGTGCCCTGAGCGGAGTTGAAGGGCACAAAAACATCATTCAATTCAGAGCCTTTGAAGTTGATAGAATTAAAACCTTCTCCATATTCAAATCCTTTCACCGCGTTAATGCTTAACATGGCTTTTCCTAAATCTGCATGGAGTCTATCAAATACTGGTTCGCCTAATCCAATGGGTGTTCCTTTAATCACGCAGCTCACTATGCCGCCTATAGTATCGCCTTGTTTACGAATGGCTTCAATATAAGAAATCATTTGTTCTGCAATTTCCTTGTCAGGACAACGAACAATAGATTCTTCTGTTTGAGATAAGTTAAGTTCTTGATAATTTTTATTGAGTTTAATATTTCCTACTTGGCTTACATAAGCCTGAATAGAAACATGATAATGGTTTAAGATTAATTTGGCAATAGCTCCACCAACAATACGGCAAGCGGTTTCACGAGCAGAACTTCTGCCACCACCTCTATAATCTCTGATGCCATATTTTTCTTGATACGTAAAATCAGCGTGAGATGGTCGATAGGCATTTTTGATATGCTCATAATCGCCCGATTTTTGATTGGTGTTTTCAATTGTAAATCCTATGGGATGCCCTGTAGTTTTACCTTCAAAAATACCTGATAAAAAAGTAACCTGATCTTCTTCTTTACGTTGAGTCGTAATATGCGATTGGCCTGGCTTTCGACGCTGTAATTCCGAATTAATAAATTCTAAATCAATGGATAATCCAGCAGGACAACCATCTAAAATACCACCAATAGCAACGCCGTGGCTTTCGCCGAAAGTAGTTAAACGAAATAAAGTTCCAATAGTATTACCTGCCATGATGGAACAAATATACTAAAATAGCTTTGTTTTAAAATTTATAAAAAAGCGAGAAGTTACCTAATACCCCACCTGTTAAACTATACTCTTTAAAGTTGGTAGGAAGCATCATAATGGTATTTGTGTTAGGTTGTCTTTTCCCATTAATGAAGCCTATTTCAGGGCCAAGTTGCATTGAAAAAAAGAAACGATTTGAAAAATGATATTGCATTCCAAAAAATGGAGTAATTGTAATTCCGTTTTTAGTTGTTAAATAATTAGTCATGAAATTATCATCTGAATTTGTTGTTTTGCTATAAGAGTAACCTAAATCCATTCCTGTAAAGTATTTTAATCTTTTTTTACCCCATCGGTATTCTAAACCAGAGTTAATATGCGTTTCAGGGAAAAGTATTCTAGTATTATTATACTGATGAAAATTTCTAGCATTTTCTATAATACTTGCACTTAATCGAAAATATACATGTGGTTTTAGTTGGCGTTTATATAGCAAGGAATATTTCTCATTTCCAAAATGTCCCGAACTCCCACTTAATGCTTTAAAAAGAGGAATTAGATCGCAACCTATTTCGTTTTTAGTTGAACGAATGCTGTCTTTAATAATGGTTTGTGAAAAGTTGTTTTTACTAATAAATAGTAAAATAATTCCTGATAATATTTGTTTTTTCATGTAGTTTTGTATTTAGACAAACGTATAGTTTAGCTTTTATTCTTAATAGCCAAAAAACACTAAATCAGAATATGATTTATTAAAAAAACATAAAAAT
>JANXRU010000157.1 GCA_025356715.1 Bacteroidota bacterium | reverse complement strand
CAAGATTTTTTGCAAGCAGATTTAACACCTTTTGCCTCCAAAGGAAATTTTAAAGTGATTGGTAATTTTCCTTATAATATTTCAACGCAAATTATGTTTAAGGTGTTAGAGCATCGCGCCGATGTCTCTGCTTTAGTAGGGATGTTTCAAAAAGAAGTAGCAGTGCGTATTGCCGAAAAACCAGGTACTAAAGCCTATGGCATCCTAAGCGTATTATTGCAAGCCTTTTATAAAATAGAATATTTATTTACAGTAAGTGAACATGTTTTTAATCCGCCACCAAAAGTAAAATCAGCAGTTATACGATTAACTCGAAACACAACCCACAAATTAAATTGTGATGAAGAATTGTTTTTCAAAGTGGTAAAAGCTTCATTTAATCAGCGAAGAAAAACGGTTCGAAATTCTGTTAAAGTGTTAAGTGGAAATTCGGCAGTAGAATCAGACTATTTAGACAAAAGGGCTGAACAATTATCTGTTTCACAATTTGTTGAATTAACTAACTCCATTGAAAAAGCGTTAACAAAATAAGCTTTCACCTACAAAAATAGATTAATTACCTCTCTTGTAACACCTATTTAAATTCTTATTTAAAAAAACAATATCTTTAAACATCATTATTAAAGTTCTAATTTCTCAATCTAAAAATTTGGCCATGAAAAACATATTATTCTCCTCGTTAATAATTATGTCTTTACATTCACATGCTCAACAAAGCGCCGATGTTGCCTTTTCAAAAAGTTACGCTTTTGAATATGAAACTCAATACAGTAAAGCAATTAATTCTTTAACAGAATTGCATTCCGATTCTTATCAAATCAATTTAAGATTAGGATGGTTATATTATTTAAGTAAAGATTACGTGAGATCTGAACAATGTTATAGAAAAGCTGTTTCTGCAGAACCATCATCTATTGAAGCTCGCTTTGGTTTAGTATTACCGATATCCACTGTTGGGAATTGGAATAGTGTTTTATTGGTTTACTTAGAGATTGTTAAATTGGATCCTAATAACTCTATTGCTAATTACCGTTTAGCAAGTATCTACAATACCCGAAAAGACTACTTGAATGCAACAACCTTTGTTTCAAGAGTTTTAAAATTATATCCTTTTGACTATGACAGCAATTTGCTTTTTGGTAAAATTTTAATGGCTCAAGCAAAAAATCCTGAAGCAAAACTACACTTCTCAAAAGCGCTTGAATACAATCCTCAATCAGAAGAAGCGAAAACCGCCCTCAAAAAACTTTAGTTATTCTGTTTGATTATTGTCTTGAAAAATGTTTTATTTTTCAAATTTAACAGAACCATTAATCTAATTAATAATTCTTAATTTGCTTCTTTAATTCCATTGAAAGACCAATTAAAAACATATACAAAATCAATTATTATCATAAGTTCCATGATAAGTATTTGCTTGGTTTTGTTTATTGCATTTTCTGCCAACTATTATATAACAAGAATGTCGGCAAATAATACTGAACTTTATAGTGCTTATCGTATTTCAGAGTTAATGAAATCTTTTAAAAGCAACATTTCTGTATTAGAAAGTAAACAAAGAGGCTATATGGTAACTGGAGATGGTAAGTTTCTGGAAGCTTATAAATTAAAAGAAAGCGAAACTAAAACATATTTAAAAAGTATGGAAAAATATTTTTCTGGGAAACCAGAAGAAGAAGCTTTTTACAAATTAAAAGAATTAACCTATAAAAAATTAATGGAGGCAAAGGGATTAAGTGCTAACAGCATGAGTATTCCTAACGAAAATACAAGTTCGTCTGATGGTAACATCAATACATTAACTGAAATAACCAACACGGTTGATGAAATTAATGATAGCTTAAGTAAAACAACTAAAGTGTTATTAGATAACAGTGTTGAATATGTAAGCGCCTCAAAAGGGTGGAGCTATTTAGAAATTACCTTAGGTTTTATAACAGCTCTAGCAGCAGTTATTATATTAATTACGGACATCAATACGCGAAACAAATTAGAAGATAAATTACGTGTTGCAAAAAAACAAGCCGACGAAAATGCCATCATGAAAGAACAATTTATGGCTAATATGAGCCATGAAATTCGAACACCCATGAATTCTATTTTAGGTTTTTCTAATCTATTAGAAAAGACTAAACTAGATAAAACACAATACGATTACTTAATGGCTGTTAAAACAAGCGGTTCTAACCTATTAAATATTATAAATGATATTTTAGATTTTTCGAAAATAGAAGCTGGTAAGTTAACCATTGAAAAAATTTCGTTTAATGTTTTGGAGTTATTAAATTCTTTAGAGGTTATGTTCGCACAAAAAGCTTCTGAAAAAAACATCAGCTTTGATATAATACTCGACAAAAAAATACCTAAAAACATTTTTGGAGATCCAACACGTTTAACTCAAATATTAATTAATTTGATTAATAACGCTATTAAATTTACTCAATTTGGAAAAGTAACACTTGTTTGTGAAATTAAAAGCATTGAGCGCGATATAGTACAATTTGTATTTAAAATAAAAGATACGGGCATAGGCATTCCAGCCGATAAGGCCAATAGCATTTTTGAAAGATTTAATCAAGGAAATACAGAGACTACACGAAAATATGGTGGTAATGGCCTTGGCTTAGCAATCGTTAAACAATTAGTGGAAATACAAAATGGAGAAATTCATTTGAAAAGCAAAGAGAGTGTAGGGTCTGAATTTACTGTAACAATTAGTTACCCTATTTCATTTGAAGAAAACAGTATACAAGTCGAAAATACAACCGCGCAAATGCTTATTAAAAACGAAAAGTCACTTTGTGTTTTACTTGCTGAGGATAATAAATTAAATCAAAAATTGGCTTCAACATATTTAATTAATTTTGGACTAGAAGTTGATATTGCAGAAAATGGTATAGAAGCATTAGAAAAGTTTACTAAAAAGCACTATGATTTAGTTTTAATGGACATACAAATGCCATTATTAGACGGGTATCATACTACAAAAAAAATACGTGAAGAGTTTAAAAGCGCTGTGCCTATTATAGCGATGACCGCTAACATCATGGCCAATGAACGCGAAAAATGCAAAAGTTATGGAATGAATGATTACATCTCTAAACCATTCAAAGAAATAGATCTCTTTAATACTATTAATTCTTTTATAGGTGATGATCATAATAAAAAATCAACTGCTTCTGAAACCGCATTTAAAACAATTAATGTAGAAAACTTATACTCGCTATCTAGAGGTAATAATACTTTTATCATTGAAATAATAACTATTTTTTTAGAGCAAAACCCGAATGAAATTTCTGAGCTTGAACAAGCCATCTCTGAAAATGATTTTATTGCCATTCAAAGTATTTCTCATAAGATGAAAACATCCATTGGATTTATGGGAATGGAAACCTTATTACCAAAACTTACACATATAGAAGATTTAGCTTTAAAGAAAAAAAACATACAAGAAGTAGAATTAATTTTTAATGAAGTGAAAACAACCTGTAATCAGGCTGTTTTTGAATTAACCTCCATTTTAGATAGCCTAAAAAAAACTATTTAGAACCTTATCAATTATTAATAACACATTAACCTACTATTTATTTAAAAAATAATTGAGGTAAAACACAGGCTTCTAAAGGTAAAATTGCAACCATCGTTTACTTATAATGCCTAATTTTAAGAGTACTTAAAACCTTAAATTATGAAAAAATCAGTCTTCAAATTGTTAGTCCTGTTATATAGTTCTACAATTGTTTCGCAAACAGATAAAACAGTTATTGTTTATTCAAAAAGTGTTGATCAAGAAAATAAGACTGAATATGTAGCGGCCATACAAACCATACTTACCCTTAAAGATACAGTGTCTTATGAGGCAAATATGAGACTAGGTTGGTTATACTATAAAGCTGGTTTCAATCCTCAAGCTATTCAGTTTTATAAAAAAGCAATTACACTTAAGCCAAATTCGATTGAGCCACGATATGGAATTGGATTTCCTGAGTATTTAGAAAAAGACTTTAATGATCTTATTGCTCAGGATAAGAAAATTTTGGAAATAGATCCTAATAATAAAGTAATTAATGGAACCTTAGGCTTAATCTACTATTATAATAAAGAATATACAAAGGCATTACCTCATTTTGAAAAAATGGTAACTCTTTACCCCTTTGACTACGATAATAATTTAAACTTAGCGTGGACTTATTTAAATCTTGGAAAAAACACAGAGGCGGAGCGATATTTTAATGTAGTGCTTTTATATTACCCAAAAGATAAATCAGCATTAGATGGCTTGACTGCCATTAAAAAAAGTGTTAACGAAAACGAAAAAATGTTAACTTCATTTTCAAAAAGCTATGAACTGTCAGAAAAATCAAACTATAAAGGAGCTATCGCAATTTTAAAAGAAGCTTATGATAAAGAATCATACGCTGTTAATTTACGCTTAGGTTGGCTAAATTATTTGGCAGGACAACAGGTAGAGTCTGTTACCTATTATAAAATTGCTATTGAATTAATACCCAATGCTATTGAACCAAAACTTGGCATAACATACCCCAGCGCTATTCTTGGTAATAAAAATGATATAAGAACTTACTATGATGACATTCTTAAATTAGACCCACAAAACACCTATGTACACTATAAACTAAGTATTTTAGATTATGAAAAAAAGGAATACCAAAATGCCATGACTCATATCGAAAAAGTAGCTTCTCTATATCCAATAGATACAGATAATTTACTAATGTTAGGCTGGACAACTTTACAATTGGGAAAAGTTACAGAAGCAAGAGTAATATTTAATAAAGTACTCTGTTTTTATCCAAACAATACATCAGCATTATTAGGTTTAAAATCAAGGCCCGACTCAGAAAAAAAGAAAGCTGGCTTTTAATCAAACAAAATTCTAAACAAGAAAGACTCTAATTAGGATTCACTCAAAACATATTTTGCACCTAAAATTAATGTGTTCTTGTATTGGGTTTAATCCTTTTTATAAAACCTCATATTAATCAAAGGATGCAGTGCATTTGAGCGAAATTTATTTAAATTTAATGCTAATTCCTGCAACAAAAACATGATATTGGTAATTAAACAATTGGCTTTTAGCAGTTGAACTCTTATACTCTAATTGATATAATCCATATAAAGAAACGCGTTTGCTCACTAAAAAAGTAAACAAAGCAGAATATCTTTGTTTGGTTAAATCCGTAGAATTATTTACCAAATATCCATTATCTTCAATGATGTTATTCTTAGAGTTAAATAATGTACTCAACTTGCATGAAATTCTTTTGCTTGGCTCTAAATACACAAATGGAGATATTCCTGCATTTGTTGATTTATACGAATCCGTTGTGTGCAGAAAACCAGTGCATCCCAAAATGAATCTTGTATTTCCGAAAAGCGAATAACCCAAAGATACATTATGCATAAACTGGTTAACGTTATTCATGTTTGAGAATGTAGTTCCAATTTTAACTGATACTTTTCTAAATGTCTTTTGAAGGCTTAACGATCCCACAAAATAATTACTACTAGTAGAAATTGCTGGAGAAGATGGTCGTGTTGTTGTCATAAACGGATGAGCGCCTGGAGGAGGGACACTATGGGGAGGAACGCCTGGAGGCCATAATGTATCTGTTACAGTAGCGCCAGCTTCCGTTGAAAATTTCGAATTAATATAATGTATGGCTGGCGATACTAAAAAATTATTTTTAAATGGGATAGTAGCTTTTAAATAATACTGGATCTGACTTACAGAACCAGTATAACTTTTTTGTTCATAATAAGTTAATGCATGAAAAACGGATACTCTATTTTTCAGATAATGATTTAATCCTAATTGAAAATACAGTGGTGAATTAAAATAATTAGTGTTTTTGCGAGTGCTGTCATTATAATAATTTGAATTATCTGTTTTCTTTGTTCCTACTTCCAGCAGTATAAAATTTATTTTTGACAAAGAGTCAGTTCCGATTTTTTCAGCTAATCCCGCGCTAAAAGTCTTACTGTAATATCTTGCAAATTCATATTTTCCATTAAACAAATAACAAAAATACATATACTCTTGCGCCACCTCATCTTCTGCATTAAAACTCAATGCTTTTTTAAAATGGTCTTCGGCAACACTATAATTTTTATTTTCATAATACGCAATACCAATTCTCATTTGCAAATAAAAATAATTATACCCTAAGTGAATGGCATTATTTCCAAACTTAATGAGTTCTGGCCATTTCTTATCCAGATATAATTGATAGCTTTTTTGTTCAACTATTTCAGAATTTAATGAGTCTTGAGAAAAACTTTTAATTCCAATTAAAAGAAATAAAAGAAATAGGTGATTTCTAAATACATTCATGATTTCTTTATTTAATTAGGTTTAAGCCTTCCAAAGCTGACTTGTCATGTGGACTATATAATAAAACTTTATTAAACAAAATAATAGCTTCATTTTTATTTCCTAAAAAATAATTTGTCCACGAGCTCATTAATAAATTATTATAATCAAATGGTGCTAAATTTAATGTTACATCAAAATACTTTTTTGCTTCCTTGTATTCTTTTCGATAATAATAAATCATCCCTAACTGATGGTTTGCTTTTGAATTCTTAGGGTCAATTTTCAAAATAGATAAATAAACTTTTTCAACGTTATTCCAATCCTCAAGTTTTGAATACGGATTAATTAACCCCCATAAAACTTCGGTAGATACAGGCATCAGTGCACTTGCTTTTTGATAATATAAAATTGATTCTTTGTGCTTGCCAGTTAAATAATTCAACCACCCCATTCGTAAGTTAATTTCATAAGAAGTTTCGATATATGACGAGTTCAGGGCATTTATCGCCGCTTCATAGTTTTTTAATCCCTCATACTCATAAGATAATTTAAACGCATTTATAAGGGGCCTATTCGACTGCGCATTTATAAAAAAAGACGACAGGATAAATAAAAAAGTAATTATGTGCTTTACTGTGTTCATGTTAAGAAATATTAATATAAGTTTCTGATTTATGTTTTTGATGAATTGTAAAACGATGCAGTTTATACTCTTTTAATTCTATTTCAAATTGCGTTTTTTTAAAACCATAATTAAAAAGTTTGGTTTCAACCTCTGTTTTAATAATTATGTGTTGGGGTACATACGCATTATCTGCATAAGTAAATGTTGATGAATGATTCGCTTTTGTAAATAAATAAAAAGGAGCAACAAAGTCTTGAAAAAACTGAATTAATTTATTGTTAAAATGAATTAACGGAACGTTATCTTCTATTTGAATATTTTCGTAATAACCCAATAACTGACGATAGGCTGCTAAGTATAAACTAAATAAAAGAGAATCGTTATCGCCCTCAAATTCGGTAAAATAAAGCATTACACCATCATTAACAAAATAAGCATATGAATTACTCACCTTGCAATAAATATACGTTTTGTTATAGGCATCAGTGAAAACCTCCCAATTAACTATTTCGTTAGTCCCTTCTTTCTGAAAAGAATATTTTTGTCCCGGTAAAAACAAAAAACCAGCAATAAGCAATTCGTTAACTTGCACATTACTGATAAAAGCATTTTCTTTTGGCACTTCAGAAATTCTCAATTTTTTTTCGGCGCCTTGACGCTCAATAAAGTATGAAATTGGATACTCCAATGTTTGCGAACCAACTATAGGAGATGTTTGCAATTGAAAATGAATATGAGGTTCTGGCGAACGACCCGAGTTTCCACAAGTTGCTATATAAGTTCCTTTTGTAATAAATTGACCAACAAAAACCCCAAATGAATCTTTTTTAATATGGCTGATTTGCGAAAATAACCCATTTAAGTGATTTATAATAACTGTATTTCCCCAATTATGCTCTGTATTAATTTCACCTACATCATTTTCTTCAACGGTGTTTATAATATCATAAACATAGCCATCGTAAGGAGATAATATTTCTTTGTTATAACAATAAAAATTATCTTTAGAAAAGCCCTCTCTAGAGCTAGTTGGCTCTCTATATGTTTTGTGTTTTGAATCAACAATCACAAAGTCCAATGCTTTACTCCAATCTCCTAAATGGGTTATTTTTCCATTATATCCTTGACTTACATTCCATTCTCCTGAAAAAGGCAACGCAATTTTGTATAAGTGCTCGTTTTTAAATCGCTGTAAAGAATTCAAATATTTGTAAATCGTTTTTTCGGCAGAAAAATATTGAATGGTTGCTAAATGCAAATATTGATGAAGCCAACGCTGATTTAATGAAAAAAGAAAAGCCGTACAAACTAGACTAAACGACAGTGAGTAGGCTTTTAACTGAAAAATAGTGAGCAATTTTCCTAATGACAATAAAACCAATAACAAAATAGGAACTAAAATAATAACCGTTAAATAACTGTACGTGTTTGGAATCAGAAAAAAACACCCAATGGCAATTGCCATAAAAATAAAATTAGACCCTAGTAAGTTGTAATTTAAATCATTAACATCTGCGCCAAATATGGAATAAAAAAAGTACGCTAAATAAAAGCCTAAAATACTAAGAGAAAAAGCAATCCTCGAAAAATATAAAAGTCCAACCGCAATAAGCATTCCACCTATAACACTCGTTTGAAAAAACGTTCCAGCTAAGGTTTTAAAAAAACTGAATGCAAATGGAAATTCTTTTATATTATCTAAACAATGAATAAATTGATACCATTGTGTTGATTCGCTTTTAGCAATTTCATTTATTGTGTATACATGCGTTTCATCTAAATGAATGTTTGCGAAATTAGAAGATGCCAAAGACACTATCCAATAGGTTATGATAAAAGGCAATGACAAAAAAGGTAAATTATGGTTAGCAAATAATCCCTTTAACCAAACTGTAATTAAGAGTAACATTAAAATTGATGTGATAAATAAAATAATGAAAATTGAATTAAACGAAAACTCATAACCTATGGCTAAGCCCAAAAACAAAGCATTAAATCCAAATATTCCTTGTTTAATTTCATCTCTATTAAACCCGATTAAATAAGCAGAACCATTTATTAAAACAATCGCTAATAAGCCGCATAAACCAAGTGATGGTGAAAAAAAAGTAACCAACATAATAATTAATGCAAACACATTGTCTAATGAAAAAAACATTAAACTATAGCTGTTTAACAAGCATTGTAGCCAATAATTTGTCTTAATTATTTCTCTTATCCCTTTCAAATCTTATCTTTAATTAGATGCTCGAATATGTTAGGATAAAGATAAAGTTTAAATCGGTGAGTAAATCACTAAATCATGTCATAAAACAGGAATTGAGGTAAATCAGCTAAATGTGTTGCTCAAATTATTTCAACTAATCAACTAAAAAATTGATATTTACGTATTACTATT
>JANXRU010000155.1 GCA_025356715.1 Bacteroidota bacterium | reverse complement strand
TGCCATTGAGTTTTATAAAAAAGGAATAGTTTTAGCGAAATTGCAAAATAATACGAAAGCAATGGGCGAATTAAATGAAGCTCTTTGGATGCTGGAAGATTAAAACACTAAAACTAATACTTAAAAACTGCCACATTCCCTACTTTATCCAACACTTCAATTCTAATGCTATCAGAGCTTTTTGGAGCTTCTGATAAATTACAAGTAACAGTTTGTGTCTTTGCATCATATTCGGCTATTTGCCAAACACCATTTACATACACATTGTAATCGGCAATACCAGATAATTTATCTAAAATTTTAAAATGAATAAGCGTATGAGTAGCAGTGCTTTTCGACGTTTTCTTTTTAGATGAGGGAATAGTAATAGTAGGAGCAATGGTATCATATTTAAAATTAAAGGTTCCAAAAGCTTTAGATTCAGTTCTTAACCAACCTTCTTCAAATTTTCCGCCTATCACATCATCATTTACTGTCATTACTAATTTTGATTCTTTATTTTTTAATGGGTTATTTATTTTCAAAGCTATTTTAAAAGGTTTTATGACTTTATCATCTTTGCTCCCTAACTCAACATCACCGTTAGCAGGGGCTTTTATATAAGTGCGTTTATGTATGGATGTATTTTTTACAAGCGCACCTCTTGGAATTATGATTTCAAAGTTATCTTCTTTTAATTTGAAATCTCTATCACAAAAAACATTGTACTTAGTATTGTTAGCTATATAACCATTTAAATGAGTTGATTTAACATAAAATAAAACTGAATTTATATTTCTTTTTTCATCAGTAACCAATAATTCAATAGAATGCTTCAAGGTGTCTGATATCATTATTTTACCGCCGTTTATCAAGCTTTTATAAATAGCAATATCATAACAAATAGGGGCAAAACATTTTTGCATTTTTTGTCCATTTATTTTTTCACTAAACACATTCACGTATCTGCCATTATCAAAACTAATATTATTTAACTGATGATGATAGATTGTTTGATTATCAAATTTAACTATAGCTTCATAAATATTGTTTTTATTAGTAGTTGCATCTGCCAAATCATATCCTGCAAAGCCTATAGCAAAAGTATTTTCCGAAAGCTGAAGCATGTTTTTAGAAAGAGATAATTTTCCATTTACGTTTTTTACAGGCTCTAAATTTGTTAGATTAATATTTATGGAATCTGATGTATTATATATCCCTATATTAGTAATTATTGGTTTTACATTATCTTTTACATCATATACTAATAAAGGGTTAATTGGTATTTCCGATTTTTCTTCTCGTATTTCAAAATGCAAATGTGGGCCCGTTGAACTACCCGAATTACCTGTATAACCAATAATTTCGCCTTTTTTTACAACTAATTCATTTAGTGCAGGAAACAATTCTAATTCATTTTTTTGTACTTCTCTCTGTTTTTGTTTTGTATACAAATCAATTTTATCTGCATATTTTTTTTGGTGAGCATAAACACTTACATAACCATTGGGATGAGTTATATATAAAACTTTTCCATAGCCACCGCTGCTAATTTTAATACGACTCACATACCCATCAGCCACACTTTTGATTGGTAAATTAATTATCGGATCAGTACTAAAATCTAAACCTGCATGAAAATGATTAGGTCTAATTTCGCCGTAATTACCAGTAATAATAGGTTCTTTGTCGATAGGGTAAGCAAAGCCTAAATGATAGGTTTGCCCATAGTTTTGTATTGAAAAAGAAATAACAAAAACAAATAAACTAATTTTATAAATGGACATAATGTAAAGGTTAAATGATAGCAACTTAATTAACAACGCGTTGTTGATGTAAAGTTAAAGTGATAAGTTATATGAGCTAATCTATCCTTTATTTTTAACCAACAACAAACTGTTTACTTTTTTAGGTATGAATGTAGAAAATATAAAATCAGAATTACAGCAGGTATTAGATAGCGATGTCGTATTACGCAAAGAATACAATGAGATTAAACGCTCGTTAAGCGACTATCGGAATCAATTAATACAACGTGATGAAGACTGCAAACGTTTGCAAGTTTCTATTGATGTATTAAATACAAAGTTGGTTGTAATGGAACGTGATAACACAAATTACAAAAGTGAAGTGTCATCTTTTAAAGATTTGCGTAACACCATTCGCGAACAATTAAACGAAAAACAAAATGAAATTAATGACCTTTTAACTAAAATTGATGCGTTAACAGGAGAATTATCAACCATTGAATCAAAATACGAATCAAAAATTACAGATTTACAAAAAGCTTCTGAAGAAGAAATATCAAATCTAAAATCAAATTACGAAAATCAATTAAACGAATTAAAATCTAACACTTCTTACCAACAAAATGGTATTCGTAGTGAGTTAGAATCTAAAATAGCTGAATTAACTTCTACTTACAATTCAACTTTATCTGAAACGACTCAATCATACGAAACTCAAATCGAATCGTTAAAACTTGAATTCTCTTCTCAATTAGAATCTTTAAAGTCTGAATCTGAAAACCATATTTCTTCGTTAACTGGATCTAACTCTGAATCGATAAGCTCTATTACCAATGAATATGAAGTTAAAATTTTAGGATTAACATCTCAATGGGATTCTGAAAAAGAAGAAATGAGTTCATCTTTTGAATCAAAAATTTCTTCACTGACTGATAACTTTGCTATCGAAAAAACTAATTTAATTTCTTTTTACGATAATCAAATTTCAAACTTAACTTCAAAATTACAAACAGCCGAATCTGAATCTGAGGCAGAAATTATTTCCAAAATCGAGTCTATTACATCTCAATTTTCTCAAAAAGAATCAGAATTAAAATCGTATTATGAGTCAGAATTAGCTAATTTGAGAGATATGTCTGCTGATTTTGTTCAAAATTTAAAAACAGAATACGAAGATAAATTATCAAATACCATTCTTCATTCTACTGAACAAAATTCAAAATTAACATCGGATTTAAATTCTTTAGTTGTAGAGAACGAACATTTTAAAGAAAAAATTCGTGAAATGGTGTATCACATTGATTCACAAAACACACAAGTTGATAGTTTAGTTAAAGATATAGAACTTAAATCTTCTGAGATAAATAAACAAATAGAATTAAACAGTACTTTATTCTCAGATTTCGAAAACTACAAATTATCACAATTATCAAGCATTGACGAACAAGTATCTGATTTAAATTCTAAAATTTCAGAATTAGAATTACGTATTTCTGAAAAAGAGACTAATATTACAGAATTAACAGCTTCAATTACTGAAAAAGAAACAACCATATCTTCTTTATTAGAAACTAATTCAAGCTTACAGTCTGAATTATTTAATGCTTCTAATTCATTAATAACAGAAAAAGAAAATTTCGAATCCTTTAAAAATGAATTAGAATTAAATCATTCTCAACAATTAGAATCAAGCAAAGTAGAGTTTTCTAAACTGCTGGCAGAAAACACCTCTTTGATTTCTGAAATTGATATTGTATCAGATAAATTAGAAGCTACAGAAGAAGAATTAGTGTTGGTTAAATCAGAATTATCTGAAATTAAGGCTATATCTGAAGGTAAATCTGAAGATTTAAAAGAAACGTTAAATAGTAAAAATTATGAGTTGACTAATTTATCAGCAAATAATGTGGCTTTACAAACTGAGTTAGAAATTTTGAAAAATGAATTAGACTCTGTTCGTAATGAATTAAAATCTGCGGTTACCGCTAACGAAGCTGCGCTTAAAATGCAGGAAGAATTTGATGTGATTACAGCAGCAAAAACGGAGTTGGAAAATCATGTAAG
The DNA here is from genome assembly GCA_025356715.1 of Bacteroidota bacterium. The sequence goes on along the minus strand of JANXRU010000155.1, from coordinate 742 downwards.
TGGTTATCAATCATCCATCGGGTTGTTAAATACCGAGTTATTTGACTTAAATGCTTCTATTTCTAATTACCAAACTGAAATTTCAAATCTTAAAACTTCCACTAAAATGGACGAACAAGATGCCTTTATTGACCGTTTATTTAAGCAAATTGACATTTTAAACGATGAAAAATTGAATTTATTGGGCGAAAAAGAAGAAATGGCCACACAATTGCTAAAAATGAATGATACAGTGTCTGCAATATCGCAACATGTTGAGGCTCATGATATTGATATAACTGAATTGGATAATCACAGAAAAAATATTATTTTAGCAAACGGTTCGAGTAATGTGAGTTCTGAAAAAACAGGCATGAAAAAACAAATTAATGAGTTGGTGCGTGAAATTGATAAATGTATAGCTCTGTTGAGTGCTTAAAAAAAAGAAAGATAGCTTGATTTAATGAGCGATGTAAGTGTAAAAGTAGAAATTGCTGATGGTATTTATCCATTAAAAGTAAAAAGCGAAGACGAAAGCATCGTTAAACAAGCAGTTGAAATTATAAATCAGAAAATTGCGGAATTTGAAAAAAATTACGGAATAAAAGATAAAAAGGATGTGTTAGCAATGGTTACTTTACAATTAGTAACGGAATTGCAGAAACAAAAAAATACAGCCGAAAAAGAGTTAAGCACTCTAAAAGAAGTGTTGGAAGATGTAGAACAAATGTTGGTTCAACATCAAAAAAACATAACAGAAACA
>JANXRU010000144.1 GCA_025356715.1 Bacteroidota bacterium | reverse complement strand
TTCATTATCACTGTAATTGTATCCGAATTCTAAATATGTTTTATTTTCTTCTAATGCAAATTCAACATGCATACTTTCAATATTGTATTCTATAGGATCATCTGCATAAGAGTCGAAGCTTAATTTACTATTTAAAAGTCTGAACATTTTATCAAATAGCTTAATTGATTCTTCTAATTTCTCTTTTAATCTGAAAATGATTGTCTTTATTTCGGATAAGTATAAATTAAAACTATGCTCGCAATTAATGCTTCCAAGTTTTTCATTTACTATCTCATAATCCTTGCAAAATGAGTCTACGAAAAAATTTTTAATTGAAATTTTTTCAAAAAAACTAATGTTTGAACTCTTTAGTTCTTTTTCAATTTCTATGACTAATGTCAAATTAGGCATATATAAATAGTTTAAAATTGAAAGATTTTGATATTCCATGTTATTTTAATTAAAAATTTCTATTGCTTTATCTAATTCTTGATTTATGATTTTTGCATAAATCTGTGTTTCCTTAATATCACTATGTCCCATATACTTTGAAACATATTCAATTCTCATGCCTTTTTGAATAGCGGTAGTAGCAAATGTGTGCCTAGCTGTGTGAAAACTAATACTCTTTTTGATTTTAGTTAATTTAATAATTTCCTTCAAATCAGCATTAGTATATGCAGTTGCAGAAGATATAGCATTAAATAAATCAAGAAAATTATCCATGTCTCTACATTTTAATAATGGGAATATTAAATCGTCAGGTTTTTTGTTTTCATCGAAATACAAATTTATAATTTCAATTGCTTTTTTTGGTATGCGTATGCTAATTTGCTTTTTTGTTTTTTGAATGATTAAATTTAACTTTTCTCCTTCTAGATTTCGCCATTTTAGTTGTAAAACATCCGAGATCCTTAATCCTCCCGCATATGCTGAAAACACATAAATGTTTCTATGGTGATACATATTAGACTTTTCATTTAATTTTAGATTTTCAATTTCTAATAATTCTTCTGAAGTTAAATATGCTCTTGTTGACTGATTTGCTTTTATAGTATAATTAATAAATGGGTTTTTATCATATGACATTTTCCCTTCTTTAATATACTTTGTGATTATGGTTTTCAGGTATTTCATGTTACAATAAATAGTTGTATTAGAATTACTGTATTTATCTCTTAAAAACTGATCAAATTTTTTAACAGTATCTTGGTCAAACTCCTCAATTAAAAAATCATTATTTTTAAGAAACATTTCTAATTTGTTTTTAATGACCATTCCTCGTTTATACATAGCTAATCTGTTCTTCAATTTGTAATTGAGAACATGTTCGTCTATATATGGTAATAATTTGGTTGTTTTATTTGAGGTAATCTTATTTTTGATGACGTCAATCGATGAGTATTTAGTTTTTGACTCTAACTCAATCAATTTAGCTTCATATTCAATTAATAGACTTTTTAAATGATTGTTTAATCTTGCACTATTTTTGTATGATGAATTTACGGTATGTTTCTTAAAATCCCATTCAGTTTGCTTAACTGAAAATCCTGTTGCAATAAATTTTTTCTTACCTCGATTTGTTATTTTTAGGTTTATTGGAGCCTTTCCTTGTTTGTTAAGCTTGTCATTTCGAAATACGATTGTAATCTTAGCCATAGTAAAATGTTTAATTTTCAGGTGTCTTTTTGGGGGGCTTAAATATTTCATTCATATAGTTTTAAATCTTATGAATTCTAAGCTGAAACAAAATTACCTTCTAATAATCAAACAGTTGTAAGCATATAAAGTATATTAATGAACATAGGAGAAAAGTACCTAATTCCTACCGGAGCCACCAGAGCGGAATACTTGATATTTAGTATCGGTATTCCGCTTTTTATTTGGCTTATTTTCTGCTGTTGACAAGCTATCCAGAGGAATGCCTGATTTATATTTTCGGTTCGAACTGTATCATTTCTCTTATTATAGTTCAATCCTTTAGGAAACAATAAATACTGCAATCTAACCTTTCTCTTCCATCCCCCAGAAGCCCACATTTTATTGAAGTTTACCGCATTTTCAAGGGCTAAATCTATCACTTCTTCATGGTTCGAACATTTGCTCTCTAGCTTCTGTAATTCTTTAAGTATTCCGACCTTTTCCCGCTTATATTTCTCAACGTATTTTACGTATAAGTCCTGTTTTAATTCTTCTGTTACGTAACGCTCTTCTAACCTCTCTAACTTGTGTTCTATATCCTGATAAGTAACCTTAATTTTCTTTTTATTTTCCTCTGC
>JANXRU010000118.1 GCA_025356715.1 Bacteroidota bacterium | reverse complement strand
ATGAGTATTAATACCTAATACAGGCGTATATGATGGCACACTTACGAATGTTGTAAACGACGTTGTGGCAAAATTAGTCAAACTTGTTAACGTTGTTGTTGCTATAGCCATTGCAAAATTACTTAATGGATTTGTTCCATTTAAGTTTGTTGCGTTAAGGGATAGTGATGTTATGTTTCCCGCTGTTAACCCTGATGCTGTTAATTCTGATGCTAAAAATAGAAATTGATGTTTAGCTCCTTCATAATAATTCCCGTATGGAGCTGGATATGAAAATGAACTATTTACAATGGCGCCAGAACCAACTTGCTTTAATGAACTAACTGTAGAATTTAACTGAACAGGTACCCCAAGACATACGCTATCATTAGGCGAGATTGTAGTAGTGAAAAATGGTGTTCTGCTAATAGTAACTTGAGTTGTATCATTTAAGGCAGACCCATCACCTGTTACTGTAGTATAACCTTTAAATTTATAAGTGCCAATACTTGTCATATTATACAAAGTAGTCAAAGTAAAATCTTGAGTAGCTGCAGTTGCTAAAGTTCCACTATTCAAGGCCATTGTATACGTTGAAATAGATGGCCCTTTTGCTTTAACTGTAATAACTGTTGGATTTACAGAAAAATCAGCAATTGCAGAACCGTAATTAGTGATTCGAGCTACAATTGTATCTACAGTAAAGCATTTGTTAGTTCCTGTTGGTTTTAATATTGCTGAAACTCCCAAGTCTAAAGGAGATGGAGATAACAACATCACATTATAATCTTCGACTTCTCCCCAAAGTGGACTTGTACAAGGCCCTGGAGCTGTACTTGACTCATCTTCTACAACACGCATACGCGTTAAGCCTGGAGTTGCTGTTAAAGGAATAGTAATCCCCCCTGCAGCAGTAATTGTTGTTCCTGTAATTGCAAATGTCTGGTAAGGCGACATATATACATTCTCACCTGGATCTGTAAATAAACCATTATGATTATAATCTATCCAAACCCCAGCTATTCCACTATAACCAAAAGTTCCACACATACCTATCGTTAATGATAAAGGATAGTTTGCGCCCAACGTTAAAATAGGAGCTGGCACAGTCGTAGTATAATTATTGTATTCAAATGCTACAGAACCAGCGCCCCCAAGCGCCCCACAAGCACTCGTGTTGTTTAACGTAGACAATGTAACATTAAATATTTCATCGTCAGATGTTGAAGTTGCTGCAGCAGAACAATAAGTTTGAGCCTTTAAAGTGCTTGTTACAAATAACATCACTATTAAACAGAATTTAATAGGTGTTATAAAATTAAAACTTTTTAAATGCATTAAGTAGATTTTTTTCATCTCAAAAAATTTGGGTTATCTTATTTCATGAATTGTATTCCTACAAAAATATACTAATTTTTGGTAATTCCTATGCCAAAAATCAAACAATTATAGGATTCTCTTATGATTCTGTTAATTCTTATTTGTACTTTTGCGCCATGAATCCTCTTTTTATATTATTTCTAAATTTAGGTGGTGGCGAAGTAGTTGTAGTACTATTAGTTATTTTACTTCTTTTTGGCGGAAAAGGAGTTCCAAATATCGCACGCGCTTTAGGTAAAGGCATCAGAGAATTCAAAGATGCTGCCAATGGTATTCAAAAAGACATACAACAAAACACAAGTGGACTGTCAAATACCATTCAAGAACATATTCAAGAAGTAAAAAAGGAAGTAGATACAATTACTGACTCTAATAAATAGTTGTACGTAATGTTGCAACCTCACTATAAATATGTGTTAAGTTTTTCAGGGTTATTTCTACTTTTTTTTGGTGGATGTAATCCTCCAGAAAAAATAGAACATCCGGAATTTAATCAGGTGAAAATCAAACAACAATTTATCAAAGCGAATCAACAAGTTGTTGCAAAAGAAATTGATGACATGGATTATTATCAAAAATCTCATCAAATGCCATTTATCAAGACTACTGAAGGTATTCGCTATCACGTTTATAAACCTTCAACAAAAGGAGATTCAATTCATGATGGAGATCTAATCAAAATCAATTACACTATTTCATTATTAGACGGTACAGAATGTTACTCTTCAAAAAATAGCGGATCAAAAGAGTTAAAAGTGGGAATGGAAAATATTGAAGACGGATTACAAAAAGCGCTACTTTACTTAAAAACAGGGGATAAAGCTCTCGTTTTAATTCCTTCACATTTTGCGCATGGATTAATGGGAGATTCAAAAAAGATACCGCCACAATCACCCATTTTATATGATGTTGAAGTGCTAAGCGTGAAAAAATAAATGAGCCGTAAGCAACTTATCAAAAACATTTTTATCACATTGATTCTTTTCATTCTGGCTGGCTGTAAAGAATCACCATCCGACATGAAAAGTTATTCGAGAGATGATGACGGATTTTATTTTAAATTATTAGCATTAGGCGATGGTAATGATCACCCAACAACTGATCAAGTTGTAGTTTTAGATGCTGTTATGAAAACACAGTCTGATTCTGTATTCTGGGACACCAAACATGATGCACAAAATGGCTTATACATTGCTCTTTCAGCAAATGAATTAAAACACTCGTGCAATCCCTATTTTTTAAATTTAGTTGAAGGAGATAGTGCCTCGTTTTATGTATCTACTAAGGTGTTTTTTAGAAACTATTTTGATACAATTGTTCCTTCTTTTTGCGCACAAGATTCTTTAGTTAAAATAGACATTAAGCTTAATCAAATTATTTCAAAAGCAGAATACTTAGCTTTAAAAAAAATGTCTGAGTTTACAAATAATGAGGATACTGAACTTAAGGAGCTTCAAACAATAGATGCGTATTTAGCAAATAATTACCCTTCAGTAAAGGTTGATTCTGATGGGATTTACATTTTGAGAAAAACGACTACAAATCATGAAAAAGTAACCACTGGAAAACGTGTTAAAATTGAATTTGAAGGCTTCTTTTTAGATGGAAAACCTATAGAACATGCAATACAACAACTTGAATTTATTTATGGAACTCCTGATCAACTCGTTAAAGGGTTAAATATTGTTATTGGATCACTAAAAAAGGAGGAGTTTGTGAAAATAATAGTACCTTCACGCCTCGCTTTTGGTGAAAAAGGTAGTAGCAACGGTTCTATACAACCTTACACACCATTAGTATATAACATAAAAATAATTGATATAAAATAACACACAACATGAACAAAATCACTATGCTATTAGGTTCTGCAGCACTTGTAGGACTTATATCTTGTAACTCATCAAAATTTGAAGGGTACACAAAAGCTGAAAACGGCTTACATTACAAATTCTTTACACACGATGAGGCAGGCGCTAAACCTTCTGAGGGTGACGGTATTGCATTTAAATACATTTTTAAATTAAAATCAAACGATTCTGTTTTAGTAAATAGTTCTTTGGTTAGTCAAGATGGTTCTGGTGTTACTAAATTTATTTTACCTAAATCTTCTTTTGTTGGAAGTTTAGAAGATGCCATGATGATGATGTCTAAAAACGACAGTGCTTCTTTTGTTGTAAGCGCAGATTCATTTTACATGAAAACACAAAAAGCGAAAGAGTTACCTCCATTTATTAAGCCTGGAGATTTTTTAGTAGTGGAAATGAAAATGGTGGACATTAAAACTAAATCTGAATTAGCTGCTAATCAAAAAATGCAAGAGGAAGAAATGGCAAAAATGGCTGGTGGAGAAAAACCGTTAATGGAAAAATATTTAGCCGATAACAAAATCACTAATGCTCCAACAGCATCAGGCTTAATATACATTGAAACTGTAAAAGGAAAAGGCGCATTAGCTAAAGCGGGCGACGAGGTTACTGTTCAATACAAAGGAACAACCTTAGATGGAAAAGAATTTGATTCGTCTTATGGCCGTCCTGATCCGTTTAAATTTATTATTGGTCAACAACAAGTAATTCCAGGTTGGGATGAAGCATTACAATTAATGGCTAAAGGCGGAAAAGCAAAAATTGTTTTACCTTCTAGTATTGCTTATGGAGCAAGAGGGGCTGGACCAATTCCACCATTCTCAACTTTAGTTTTCGAACTAGAATTAGTAAATATTGGCGCGCCATCTGCTCAACAAATGCCTCCAACACATTAATCTTTATATTTAGTTTAAGTTAAACGTTAATATATATAAAATGAAAAAAATAATTTTAGCTTCTATGTTTGCCCTTGTTTCTATAGGATTATTAGCAAACCCAGACAAATCAAAAAAACCAAAAAAAGTAAAATTAAGTAAAATGGATAAAGAGTTTTTAAAAAAACAACCTGATGGCATGTATGCCAAATTTGAAACTTCTAAAGGAAACATTATATGTGCTTTAGAATTTAAAAAAACACCTATGACTGTAGCTAACTTTGTTGGCTTAGCAGAAGGTTCTATTAAAAACACTGCTAAAGCAGAAGGTGTGCCTTACTACGATGGTTTAAAATTCCATCGCGTTATTCCTAATTTCATGATACAAGGTGGCTGTCCATTAGGTACAGGAACTGGAGATCCAGGTTATAAATTTCCTGATGAATTTGATGCTTCTTTAAAGCATGTAGGGCCAGGTATTTTATCTATGGCAAATGCAGGACCAGGTACTAATGGAAGCCAGTTTTTTATTACGCATGTTAAAACAGATTGGCTAGACGGTAAACACACTGTGTTTGGTAATGTAGTAGAAGGAATGGAAGTTGTAAATAAAATTGCAGGTAACGATACATTAAAGCATCTAGTAATTTTACGTAAAGGTAAAGAAGCAGAAGCATTTGATGCACCAACAGCTTTTGAAACAGCTAAAGCTGGCTTGTCTGCTAAATTAGAAGCGCAAGCTGCTGCAGAAAAAGCTGCTGCAGAAAAAGCCATTAACGAAACGTATGGTCCTGATAAAACAAAAACAACCGCTAGTGGCTTACGTTATATTGTTGAAAAAGAAGGTACTGGTGCAATGCCAACTGCTACGAGTCAAGTAACAGTTCATTACTCTGGATATTTATTAAACGGAACTAAGTTTGATAGTTCAGTAGATAGAGGACAGCCTGCAACGTTCGGGTTAAACCAAGTAATACCAGGTTGGACGGAAGGTTTGCAATTAATGAAAGAAGGCGGAAAAAATAAATTAATAATCCCTTACCAATTAGGTTACGGAGAAAACGGGATGCCTCCAACAATACCTGCTAAAGCATGGTTAGTATTTGATGTAGAATTAATAAAAGTAAATTAATTATAATACAAATAAATCAAAAAAAAATCCTCTTATTTCTAAGAGGATTTTTTTTTGATTTATTTTCTAAAAGTTATTTAACTTTAATTGTTTTTTCAACTGTTTTACCTTCTTCTAATTTTACAATTCCCACTCCTGATTTATTACCTAAAATTCCTTTTACGTCTAAAATAGCTGGTAATTTAAATGTATAAGAACTTGTGCCTGCGCCATCAGAAACGCCTTCAGCCTTTAAGTCAGCTTCTACAGTAGATCCAGTACTTGTTTTCACGTTAGCATATAACTTAACAGATGCATTTGCTAAAGAATTTCCAACAGAATCAACTGTTGTAATAATTAGTTTACAATCAGTGTTTTTTTGACAAGAAGTTCTTAATCCTATTAGGAAAACTATAGAAAGAGTTGAAGCTATTAATTTCATTTTGTTTTGTTATTGTATATTGATTTAAAAAAACCAATATTTGTTGTTATACAAATATACAAAAAAAACATAAAAATGTATTTTAAAACAATAATATTGAGTTTAGCTTTAGTTTTATTGAGTAAAGTAAGCTTTTCTCAAACGTTTTCTACAGAAACTATCCTAATTTCAACCTCATATGGAGATATTCAGCTGAAATTATTTAATGAAACACCATTACATAAAGTTAATTTTTTAAAATTAATTTCCGAACATTTTTATGATAGTTTATTGTTCCATCGAGTTATTTCGGGGTTTATGATTCAGGGTGGTGATCCAGATAGTAAACACGCGGACTTTAAAAAACTACTGGGTGATGGAGATTTGAAGTACACCATCCCTGCCGAATTTATTTCTACACTTTGTCACAAAAAAGGTATGTTATGTGCGGCTCGAAATAGCGATGATGTTAATCCAACCAAAGCATCTTCTGCTTGCCAGTTTTATATTGTACAAGGTAAAGTTCGCGATGATAAGGAATTAGCATCCTATGAAAAACGCATTAATAAAGAGATTATTAGTAAATTAAAAGAAACCTATTTTTCAAACCCTGAAAATAAATGGTTACAAGAAAAAATTACTCATTTCAAATTGGAACCAAATGCAGATAGTTTATTATTTTACTCAAAAATAATAGATGAAAAGATAAATCCATTGTTTGAAAAGACACCTCATTACCAATTTCCATCAGAACATAAAGCGATTTACAAAACAATTGGAGGCACTCCTCACTTAGATAATAACTATACTATTTTTGGAGAAGTAATATCTGGATTAGATGTTATTGATAAAATAGCATCGGTTGGAACCAATAAGGACGATAGGCCAATAATTGATATTAGGATGACAATTTCTATTATCAAGTAAATTCATCATATACTGAACATTAACTGTTATTTAATAAACAAAAAACCATTTGTAATGAAACAAATGGGTTTTTGTATTTAAG
>JANXRU010000142.1 GCA_025356715.1 Bacteroidota bacterium | reverse complement strand
TAGAAAGTGTATTCATGGCGTTACCAATACTAACTCCTTTTTGCATAGCTGCTTGATTATCGAATTCGATTTCGTATTGCGGATAATTAGCGCTAAAGAATGTAAACAAACCTGTTAATTCTTTTCGTTTTCTCATCTCGTTCATAAAGTCTGTTGTTACTTTCTCTAACTGTTTATAATCACCACTATTGGTTTTATCTAACAATTGCAAAGCAAAACCACCTGCTGCACCAAAGCCTGGTACTGCTGGTGGATCAAAGAACTCGATGGTAGCTCCAGGAATTTCTTTTGCTTTTTGTTCTAACTCTAATATTATTTCAGCAACACTATGTTCTCTTTCCGACCATGGTTTTAAATTAATTAAACAGGTTCCTGCATTAGAGCCCCTCCCTTCAGTTAATACCTCATAGCCTGCAATGGATGACACGGATTTTACGCCTTCAACTTTATTAATAACCGTTACTAACTTATTAGATAAATCATTTGTTCTTTCGAGGGTTGAACCTGGCGGGGTTTGAATAATGGCATACAGCATTCCTTGGTCTTCGCTTGGTACAAAGCCCGATGGAAGACCACTACTAATTCCCCAAATACCTAATGCAAACACAACAAATAAACCTACAGTTACTAGTTTACGATGCGCAATTAATTTTAATAGCCACACATATTTACCTGTTAGTTTTTCAAAGCCTCTATTAAAGCTATCAAGAAATTTATTTAACCATGTTTTTTTTCTTGGTTGCCCATGATTATTTTTTAAAATCATAGCACATAATACAGGGGTTACTGTAAGGGCTACAATTCCAGAAAGTACAATTGATGCTGCCATTGTTATGGAAAACTGTCTGTAAAAAGTACCAACAGGGCCAGACATAAATGATACTGGTACAAATACAGATACCATTAACAGTGTGATGGCAATTACAGCGCCGCTAATTTCACCAATTACTTTTCTAACAGCATTGTATGGCGAGAGATGTTCCTCTTCCATTTTTGCATGCACGGCCTCGACGACGACAATAGCATCATCCACCACAATACCAATAGCTAATACTAAAGCAAATAAAGTAACCATGTTTATGGTAAGTCCGAAAATTTGCATAACGAAAAATGCGCCTACTAAAGATATTGGAACAGCTAACGTTGGAATAAGCGTAGAACGCCAATCTCCTAAGAAAATAAAAACCACTAAGGCTACTAAAATAAAAGCATCTCTTAATGTATGAAGCACATTTTCTATAGAGGCATCTAAGAAATTAGATACGTCATAACTAATTTCATATTCCATACCTGGCGGAAATGATTTTTTTAGTTCTTCTAATTTATCTTTTACTTTTGCAATAACCTCGCTGGCATTACTACCATAAGTTTGTTTAAGAACAAGTGCCGCTGACGGATTACCATTCATACTAGAATAGATGTCATAATATTCACTACCTAAAACAACCTTTGCTACATCTTTCAAACGTAGATTTTCTCCGTTTGGATTTGACCTAATGATAACATTCTCATATTGCTTTGGATCATTAAATCGATCATTATATGTTAATACATATTCAAGTGCTTCTGCTTGATTGCCATCGCCCCTTCCAATACGGCCAGCTTTTCCAATAATACTTTGATCACTCAATGCCTCCATCACTTCATCTGGAGACACCTTGTAAGCACGCATTCTATCGGGGTTTAACCAAACGCGCATAGCATACTGGCGACTCCCTAATATTCTTACCTGTCCAATACCGTTAATACGTTGAAGCTCAGGAACCATGTTTACTCCAGCATAATTAAATAAAAATTTCATGTTCGCGTCTTTATCCTTGCTATAAAGATTGACATACATTAACATGCTTGGAATAACAGGCGTAATAATAACACCTTCACGTTGTACTAATGTAGGAAGACGATTGGTTACTTGTTGTACACGATTTGATACTTGAACCAATGCTTGATTAATATCTGTACCTGGATTAAATACAACTTGAATATTTGCTTCACCAGCACTAGTTGCATCAGAGGTCATATACCGCATTCCCCAAGCACCATTGATGGATTGCTCTAAGGGAATAATAACCGACTCCGCAAGCGATTTAGCACTTGCTCCAGGATAGGAAGCACTAACCATTACAACTGGCGGCGCTACTTCTGGGAATTGAGATGTTGGTAATGTTTTAATTGCCAAACCGCCAACAAATAATATAACAAGGGATATTACTATGGCAAGAACTGGCCTTTGAATGAATTTACTGAACATATTTTTAGTTTTAAATAGTTAAATTACTCAGCATATACTCTTAATTTAGGTAACACTGTTTTTGGATCTTCGTATGAGTATTCAATTTTATCATTGTCTTTTACTTTACGAATACCTTCAAGCATGATTTTTTCATTTTCAGTTAAGCCGCTTTTTACTACATATAAATCGGGCATTTCAGAAGCTATTTTAATTTCTCTTGAGTGAACGACGTTATTTTTATCCACTACATAAACGTATTTCTTTTCAAGAATTTCATAAGTTGCTTTTTGAGGAATGATGATGGCTCCATTTAATGGGATTCCCATTTGTATATTTCCAGTTTCACCATGTCTTAATAATCCATTTGGATTTGGAAAGGTTGCTCGAAAAGCAATATTGCCCGTTTCGTTATTAAAATCAGCTTCAATAGCACTTACAGTTCCCGACTCTTTAAACAAAGTATTGTTAGCCATGAGTAAGTTTACTTTTAATAAATTTTCCTGAGTAGTATGTGTTTTATAATTTAAATATTCTGATTCTGGAACATTAAAATAAACCCACATTTTACTATTATCAGAAAGTGTAGTTAACAAATCGCCTTCATTAATTAAACTCCCTATTCTTACCTGAAAATGATCCATAATGCCATCAAAAGGTGCTTTAATTTCAGTAAACTGAAAATGTGCCTGAGATAAAGCTAACTCGGCTTTTGCCTTATTATATTTAGCTTTCGCTAACGCTAATTCATTTGGCGATACAACATTTTTTTCTGATAGCTGTTTTGTGTTCTCAAATTCTATTTGAGCAAAATCGGCCTCTGCTTGCGATTTTTGAAGTTCGGCAGTATAAATTAAAGGCATAATTTTAAACATTAATTGACCTTTTTTTACAGATTGCCCCTCATCTACATAAATATTTTCAAGATAGCCTTTTTCTAAAGCCCTAACTTCAATATGTTGAAAGGCGTGGATTTGACAGACGTAGTCTCTGTTAATGACAGTATCTGTTTTTAATGGACTAGTAACTAAGAAGTTTACTTCTTCTTCTTTTTCTTCTTTGTTTGATTTGCAGCTTGTACAATATACTATAGTACACAAGCCCATATACATGAGAGTTTTGTTCATCATAATGTAACTTTTTAAACGATAACTTTTTTGTAATTGATTTGTTTACGTGCATGAAGCACTTTTGACAAGAAAATGGCTTCTAAATTCTCTGATTACCAATGGCTAAATACATAGATATACCATGGTAAAGAGAAGTATCACAAACATATAAAGTGTTTGCAGGGAATAAGCGAATTTTAGGTAAAACTTTGTATTGAATATAATTTAGTACACATGAATGATTAATATGGCTTTGAAATTTACTTTCATTAATATCATCCTCTGTTTCATTAATGAAATTAATTGTGTCAAAAACACATGTTAATTGCAATTTGCTTAACGCCTGTGTCTTATTAGGAAAAGCTAATTGATTGGCATGAACAGTTGAGCTATTAGTTGCTCTGACAGTCAGAATGGCTGAAATAGCAATTAATATGAGAAACTTTTTTTTGTTCATCGTGCAAGTTTGTAACAAGTGATTTTAAAAATTAAAATTTATTAAAATTTAGTTTGTTTTAAATTTCCAAATCTACATACTGCTATTTAACTATTTGTATTTATATTTGTTATACTATACATAAACAAAACTTATGAATTATACCTTACATCAATTACAAGTATTTGCAAAAGTTGTACAAACGAAAAGTATTACGAGGGCATCTGAAGAGTTATATTTAAGCCAACCAGCTGTTTCTATTCAATTAAAAAATTTGCAAGATCAATTTGAAATTCCTTTAACCGAAGTAGTTGGCAGGCAATTGTATGTGACGGATTTTGGCAAGGAAATATATATAATGGCCGAAAGAATTATTAATGAGGTGTATGCCATTAATTATAAAACGCAGGCTTATAAGGGATTTTTAACAGGTCGATTGGTTATCTCTATTGTATCTACAGGAAAATATGTAATACCTTATTTTTTAACAGAGTTTTTAAAAGAACATACAGGTGTTGATTTAGTGATGGACGTTACCAATAAATCAAAAGTAATTACTAGTCTTCAAAATAATGAAGTTGACTTTGCTTTAGTATCAGTATTGCCTGACGACATGAATGTAAAGAAAGAAGCTTTAATGGAAAATCAATTGTATGTTATAGGTGGAAAGGAAGTGAAAATGCCTAAGCACATAATTAGTAAGGAAGAGCTAAAAGATATGCCACTTATTTTTAGAGAAGAAGGATCGGGAACTAGGTACATCATGGAAAACTATTTTGCTAAACATAAAATTAGTGTAAGAAAAAAAATGGAACTTACAACTAATGAGGCTGTAAAGCAAGCTGTAATAGCAGGATTAGGAAATTCAATTATGCCATTGATTGGTTTAAGAAACGAGTTAATCTCTGGAGATTTAAAAATTATTCCTACTGCTGGATTTCCAGTTAAATCTCAATGGCAATTAATTTGGTTACAAGGAAAGAAATTGTCACCTGTTGCGCAGGCTTATATAGATTATGTGCATAAAAACAAAGCAAGCATTTTAAAAAATAAATTCTCTTGGATTGATAATGTGCCTTTGAAAGCAGAGACTCAGAGGAAGAATACCATTAAAACATTGAAAAGCAAAAGATAAGAGGGTTTGCCTATTATAATTATATCGTAACTCTTCTGATGCTTTAGTAACACTTTTCGTTTGCACAACTTTTGCAAATACCTTTAATTGACATGGCGCATAATTCATAAATATTTTTTATGTTTGGTATAATAAATATAAATAAAAATTTATGAATACAAATACAGAAATTTGTAACATGAAAAACCAAGCGCAACAAAAATCTAATACAATGTCAGGGATATTTGTATTAATATTAGGAGGGCTAATCACCTCGAGTTTAATGCTTTTAGAGCATTTTAATTTTTTAAATATAGACTTAGAAGTTGTCTTAGCTCCTTTTTTAGTTACTACTTTATTGGCTTGTGGGGATAAACTTCTTATTTTTCTTTTTCTAAGTCCGATAAGTTTTGCACTGAAACTAATTAGCAAAGTAAGATGTTCTTCTCAATCTCAACATAAATTAATCCTAAAACAATCATAGTCATGAAAGAAAAAACAAACCCTCAATTACTATTTGTAGCAATATTGTTAATTGTTGCTGGAACATTGTTACCATATAATGGAATAGACGGCCGAAGTTACAAAACACCATTGGAATTGATTACACCTATGCTTATAGCTATTTCAGCCGGAGCACTGGCATATCTTGCATGGAATTGGATTGAAAAGTATAAAGAGTCAGCAAAAATAAGCCTCAAATCAAACGAAGAAAATTCATTAAACTCAAACTAAAAAAAACCAATATGACAAAAATTACAGTAGCAAAAGGGGATGGTATAGGGCCAGAAATTATGGACGCAACCCTAAGTATATTAAAAGCAGCGGGTGCACAACTTGAAATTGATGAAATTGAAGTTGGTGAAAAGGTTTACTTAGCTGGTAACACCGCTGGTATTGCAAGTGAATCTTGGGATACAATTCGTAAAAATAAAGTATTTTTAAAAGCACCCATTACTACACCGCAAGGT
>JANXRU010000411.1 GCA_025356715.1 Bacteroidota bacterium | reverse complement strand
AAAAGCTTAGATGATTATAACGAAGGTTCTTTACTAAAGAGCATTGAATACAGCTGTTGGCCAATGGTTGAGTACACTCGCCAAATGAAAGCCGTTATTGGAGAATATCCAAAATACGTGATTGCTTTATCGTCTCATGGGCCAGATAGATTTCATAAAAATTATGATTTTGCTGCAGCAACTAAAGCATTAAATGAAGTGTTAGTAAAATACTTGACGTATCATTTTTATGAAGAAGAAGTTATTTTTAATGTCTTAAGAACACGCCCTGTATTAACCGATTCTTTATTATCAACTTTAGGTGATGAATGGAAAGAGTTTATTGCAAAATATGATATTCCAGGCACTCACATTGAGTTAGAAGAATTTGCTCAATTAGCATACATGATGTGTAGTGGCTTAATGGACGGCATTAGAGGGCAAACCATCATAGCTGATAAGGGTTACGATTTTGCCGAAGGCTTACAGCGTTTATATGTTGACCAAGAAGAATTGGGTTTATAGTAAATATAATTTTACCAAAAAATAAAAAGTCCCTTAACTAGTTGTTGAGGGACTTTTTTATTATCACACAACTGTGCTAAATATCCCTTTAACGGTAGGATTAGTTGTTTAATTTAGGTTACATTTGGAATAATTATAAATTAAGATTTTATGAAGATTTTATTAATAGGTTGTTTTATCGTTTTATCATTTTTTTCCAATGCTCAAGGAGTAGAATTTCAATGGGCAAAAAGTTTAGGAACAACGGTTGGAATAAAAGACACAGAATTAGATTCTATTGGAAATATTTATGTAACTGGTGTTTTTAATGGCATAGTTGATTTTGATCCAAGCGCAGCAAACACATATACTTTAAATGGAGCAGCAGATATTTTTTTGTCTAAATTTGATAATTTAGGAAATTTTATATGGGCAAAATCATTTGGAGGTAGAGGTATGGATTCAGGTAATTCATTAACGATTGATATGTTTGGGAATGTATATATGACAGGTTGTTTTCAAGACACTGTAAATTTTAATCCCACTTCAACTGTAAATATTTTAATAGCAGATAGTTTAGAAGATGTGTTTATATTAAAATTTAATTCAAATGGGAATTTTTTGTGGGTTAAAAGTATTGGAGGTGCTTTTGAGGATATAGGAGTTGGTATTAAAACAGATTTGTTCGGAAACGTATACACCTCAGGAACATTTAAAGGAACTGTAGATTTTGATGTTAGTACTAATACATTATATTTAACTTCAGGAACACTTAATGGTGTAGATTACGGTATTGATATTTTTGTTTTAAAAATGGACTCTTCTGGTCAATTTACTTGGGCTAAAAATATTGGCGGAGGGAATTCAACATGTAATGTTACAGGAATTGATTTAGATATAGTTGGAAATATTTTTCTTACAGGAGCTTTTTATGGAACGCCTGATTTCGATCCTGGCTCTGGTACTGCAACACAAACTGTAACGGTTTTAACTGGAGGATATGTTACTTTTATTTCTAAATGGGATAATGCAGGTAATTTTAATTGGGTAAAAACACTTCGTACTGAAGAGAGTAACTCAATTTTATTAGATTCTTATTCTAATGTTTATACAACAGGAAGTTTTACTGATAATACGGATTTTAACCCAAATGCTGGTTCTGATTACATGACATCATCTCCTGGCTATAAAAATATTTATATGTTAAAATTAGACTCATCTGGTAACTTTATGTGGGCAAAAATGTTGGGAAATGCTATCAGTAGTGGTTCTGGCACAGATATAACAAAAGACCAAATTGGGAATATTTATGTTGCAGGATATTTTGGAGGCAACCCTGGACTTGGACTTGTGTCTCAAGGTGGTTATGATGCGTTTGTTGCTAAATTAAACTCTCAGGGAAATTTTATTTGGGCTAAAGGTATTGGAGGAATAGGGGGAGATTATGCAAATACCGTTTCGGTAGATAAAACAGGGTCAGTTTTTTATGGAGGATCTTATTCTGTATATTATTCTCCTCAAAATATTGATTTTGATCCAGGATTAGGTGTTTATACTTTATCGGATGGAGGTGCATTTTTAAGTAAAATTGGCCCTTGTAATGGAGTGCCTGCGCCTTTAACTAATGTCACTTTAAATAATCAGTTATATTGTCCAAACGGCTCATATACTTTATCCGCAATTTCATCAGATGTCGTTAATTGGTATGCAACAGGCACTACCACAACAGTATTATCATCTGGGAGTGATTTTGTTACGCCAATATTAAATTCAGGAACTCATACTTATTATGCAGAAGTGAATACATGTACATTAAGCTTAAATAGAGTGGCTATTACAATGAACGTGGTTTCTAGCCCTACTCTAGCTGTAAGTAATTTGAACATATGTGCTGGTCAGTCTTCAACTTTAAGTGTAATTGGCGCAAATACATGTACTTGGACAACGGGAATACATTCAAATTCAATTGTAGTTACTCCAACCTCAACAAGCAGCTATTCTGTAATTTCAGAATTTGCAGGCTGCAAAGATACATTAAACTCAGTTATTGTGGTTCATCCATATCAAATAATATCAATTACTGCAATTGATTCTCTTATTTGTTCAGGAAATCGAGCCACATTAATAGCTGTAAATTCATCATTAATAGATTGGTTTGATTCTTTTAATAGTAATATCAGTTTGGGCTCAGGCAATACTTTTTTAACCCCTACGTTATCAGTTGGTAGTTATACTTATTATGCTGAAACATATTCTAATTGTAATGGTTCGCCTAATTCACGGATAGCTGTTACGTTAACAGTAGTGCCTACGCCTACAGTTTCAATTAGTACAGGTACAATATGTATTGGATCTGCTTATTCATTAACGCCAAATGGAGCAAATACGTATACTTATAGTAGTGTTACCCCAATTGTATCTCCATCGGTTACTACGTCATATATAGTAATTGGTGAAAATATTATTGGTAACTGTAGAGATACAGTTAGCGTAACGATAACAGTAAATCCTAATCCTATTATTTCAGTAAGTAATGCTACTATTTGTGCAGGTCAACCAATCAACACTTCATCTAGTGGAGCACAAACGTATACAATTACAAATGGAGGCTTACCTACTAATGTTTCAGCATCATATACAGTTACTGGCACCGATGTAAATGGCTGCGTAGATAGTGTTGGTGTTATTAGTCAAGTTACAGTATTGCCATTACCAACAATTACAGTAAATAGTAATACTTCAATTTGTATATTTTCGACAGATACAATTCATCTTTCTGGAGCCTTATATTATAACATGTCACCTGTTACTTCTACATTTTTTTTTGGGACATATTATACAGTGAGACCAACTATGCCAACTGATTATGTCATTTTAGGACAGGATTCGTTTGGTTGTCAAAATACTACAACTCTGACGGTAACAGTAGATAGTACTTGTACTTATGTTTGGCCAGGCGATGCTAATAGTGATGGTGTTGTTGATAATTTGGATGTATTAGATTTGGGATTAAATTATGCGCAAGGCGGCCCAGCTAGATCTTTAGTTAGTAATAATTGGCAAGCATATAATGCTACAAGTTGGGCTAATTGGCCTGTCAATTTTAGTTATATTCGAAATTTATGCACTTCAGATTGTAATGGCGATGGAATAATTAATGATGATGATACATTAGCTATTTTTAATAATTATAATTTTACCCATGTTTTTAAACCAGCGCAAACAACTACAAATCCTTTATTATCTATAGTGCCCGACCAATCGCATGTAGATAAAGGATTGTGGGGCACAGCATCAATTTATTTAGGCAATGCAACTACAACAATTTATGGTGTTAATGGCGTAGCGTTTACAGTAAACTTTGATAATACGTTAATTGAAACAAATAGTGTTTACATCGAATATCAAAATTCGTTTATAGATGCTGGGCAAAATTTACATTTTAGAAAATTAGATTTTACAAACGGTAAAATATATACAGCCACAACGCATACAATTAACGGTAATGTAAACGGTTACGGGAAAATAGCAACTTTGCATTATAAAATAAAATCTACTCTATCATCAGATCAATTATTAAATATAGGGTTATCAAATGCTAATCAATCAAATG
>JANXRU010000407.1 GCA_025356715.1 Bacteroidota bacterium | reverse complement strand
AAATACAAGAACATAAAAAATAAAAATACTTTTTGATTGAACACTCATTAGAGTTGATGCTTTTTAAAAAATTCTAACTTGGAATTAAATAAGGCAGCCATGAGGGTTCCTCGTTTTTTAGCTTCTTCAGCAATAGCACCTTTAAATAAATCATCTACTGTTGTTGTAAATGTTTTCACCCAAATAATAAAATGGCTTTCATCAATAGGCATTCGGGCATGAGGAGGAAAAGGGGCGCCATTATAGGTGTGTTCTCCTAATAATATGGTTTGCCAAAAGCGATACATTTTTTCTAAATGTTCGGGCCATCTATCTTGTATTTTTTCTTCAAAGATAGGGCCCAATTCGGCATCTTGCTGTATGCGTTGGTAAAAGGTATTTACCATTAATTTTACATCTTCTAAATTTTGTATATCTTGCTTTATCATTAGGCAGTTGTGCTAAATAATTTTCCTTCGGGAACTTTTTTCCAATACCGTTTATCAAAGGCTAAACAAATGTTTCGTAAAAATAATTTACCAACTTCGGTAATTAAAATGGTATCATCTTTTATAACTACCAATCCATCTTTTACATAGTCATCAAATTTAAGTTTTGCTTCTTCGTAGTGGCTGTCAATGCTTGTTTGATGACGACACATTAAATTTAAAATGTGTTGACGAATTTCTAAATCTTCGGCTCTTAAAGAGTGTCCTTTAAAAATAGGGAAGTGTCCTTCGTTTACTACTTTTTGATATTCTTCAACAGTTTTAATATTTTGAGCAAAGCCATCCCACGAATCACTGATAGAAGAACAGCCCAAGCCTACTAATAATTTAGTAGTGTTAGTTGTATAACCCATAAAATTGCGGTGTAATGTTCCTTTAGCAAATGCATCAAACAAACTATCGTTTGGTAATGCAAAATGATCCATGCCAATATCGGAGTAGTTGGCAGCTATAAATAAATCTTTACCAGCTTCGTATAAACTTCGCTTATAGGAATCGGCTGGCAAATCTTTTTCAGAATATTTTCTTTGTCCTGGTTTTAGCCAAGGCACATGCGCATAACTATAAAATGCAATCCGTTCAGGATTTAAGGAAATAATTTGGGTAATGGTATCTTTAATAGATTGAATGGTTTGATAAGGTAAGCCATACACTAAATCAAAATTAATGGAGGTGTATCCAACCTCTCTGGCATCTGTTATCACTTGTTTAACTTCTTCAAAAGTTTGATAGCGATTGATGGTGTCTTGAACTTTTTCATCAAAATCTTGTATGCCAAAACTAACCCGCTTAAAGCCTAAATTGTATAGTGCTTGTAAATGCGCTTTGGTTGTGTTACTTGGATGACCTTCAAAACTAAAATCGTAATCTTTAGCAACATCCACTGTTTTTAAAATAGAACTTAATAAGTAGGATAAATTTTCGGGTGCAAAAAAAGTGGGCGTTCCTCCACCTAAATGTATTTCTTTAATTAAAGGTTTCCCTCCAAATTGATTTAAATATAATTGCCACTCTTTTAATAAGGCTTCAATATATGGTAGTTCAACTTTATGGTTAACGGTGATACGAGTATTGCAAGCACAATAGGTACATAAACTTTCGCAATACGGAAGGTGAATGTATAAACTAATGCCGTCGTTATTATATTTTATAAAAGATTGTTTAATATGGTTAATCCATTGGGCTTCATTTAAATTATTATCCCAATAAGGTACTGTAGGGTAACTAGTGTAGCGCGGCGCTTGAATATTATATTTAGAAACTAAGTCCATTATTTTTTTATTTTAATTACATGTATTTTAAATCATTATCTTTTTTAAGATGAATAATGCCTATTAAATTTAATAAATATATAATAGGATAAGTAGGATCTATTTCATGCCATTTAGTTCCGAAGTTAGCTCTGCCACCAAATTTATGATGATTGTTGTGGTAACCTTCTCCCATCATAAAAACGTCAACGGGCATTAAGTTTTTGGCAGTATCGCCAACTGTAAAATTAATATACCCGTATTTGTGGGCAAACCAATTAATAACAGCCCCATGAACGGGTCCCATTAAAAAATGGATGGGCAATAATAAATACATCCACCAATGAGTTGCGTATTGGTAATAGAATAGGAAATATAATACACCCCAACCAATTCTAACGCCCCAACTACCTGCAATTTTTTCGAATGCAGGCCAATAAGGAACACCTTTTTTAAATTTCTCATCCATTACTTTAGTATCATTTAAAACTGCTAAATACACAATCAATGTTTTCTTCATCATATCAAATAAGTTTTTTGAATATTTTGGAGAATGCGGATCATTCTCAGTATCCGCATAAGCATGATGTAAGCGGTGCATAATGCCGTAGGCCTTTGGGCTTAAAAATGAAGATCCTTGAAATAGCCAGGTTAAAACATAAAATACTTTTTCCCAAAACGGATTCATAGTAAACATTTGATGGGCTGCATAGCGATGTAAAAAAAATGTTTGAGCGAAAAGTGAAAGATACCAATGAGCAATGAAAAATAAGAGAATGGTCATGTTGTTTTTTTTTAGTACTAGATGAAAGGATTAATATAGTTTGTTAATGATTAACGTTTTAGTTTACTAGGTTATGTTGTTCGTTTTCTAATTCAGTCATAAAATTATCTATGATGCCTTGTTTAACGTGTGGCATCACAACTATTTTATACCAATTTGGTTTTTCATTGTGGTTATCAGGCACCAAATGGAATTTTTCTGCTAAGGTCTTACTTATAAAGTCAGCATTAATAGTGACAATATTTAAATCAGGGTGCCTATAATACTGTATTCCCCAAGTATCTAATTTTTCACAAATAGATGTAGCTCTATCAACCAACTGACGCATTTTTACGCCCCAACCTGTGGAGCCATGAATTCTTAAAATCATCCAAACACAAACTGCATTGGCTCCTGAGCGACTACCGCATAAGGTAAAATCTTTTCCTTTTACATAACCCGCTTCATTCGTGCACACATATTGTAATAAATTTTTCCGTGCCAAAAAAATTCCTGTGCCATAAGGAGCTTGCAACATTTTATGCCCATCAATAGAAAAAGAAGAAATGTTTTTATTTTTAAAACTATAAGAATTTGTTTGATTAGTGAATGGAAATATAAATCCGCCATAGGCTCCATCCACATGTAATTTATAATTGACGTGTAATAAATTTAAAAATGAGGTTATAGTATCAATATCATCCACAGACCCAAACATGGTGGTTGACATATTCATATTGATGATAAAATATTTGGTGCCGTTGGCTAATGCTTTTTTTATTTTTTGTTCAAAGTCTATGATATTTATTTCTCTTGTAACGTGATTAACGTTTAATTCAATCGAATTTAGATTTAATAAGTCAATACCTTTAGGAATAGAGTAGTGGGTGTCTGTTGAATACACAACTGCTATTTCATCTAATGCTGCATGAAATTCTGTTTTGAAGTAATTTCTGTATATCCATAAAGCTTCAATATTAGCTTCAGTCCCACCGCTTGCTACATAGCCGTCATAAGAGTTTGGTTCAGCATCAAATATTTCTTCAGCACATATTTTTATTAAATCTTTTTCTAATTCTTGAGTCCCTACAAAAAAATCTTCGTGTTCATCACCCAACGTATGAACACCAATATGATTGGGATTAGCTATAAGCGTAGAAAGAAAAGGAGCGTCTTTTAAAAATGGAGCGTCGTCATAAAAAATATCGGTATCCAAAAAAGTACCTGGGATACCAATAATGTTTTCGGTTCGGTAATTGGTGTTTTTACTTAACGCCTCAAATACTTTACTTTTTATATGTGAATATGAATACTTTTCCCAAAACATGATTTCTATTTTTTATACGTTCTATTTTTAATTATTTTTTGTGACAACATGATTTAATAGGTTTAAATTCTTGTTTTGTATTTTCTGTTGGTTTTTCACAACAAGAAATGGTGTGATTATTCTTTTCAAACTCAGGGCTTAAGTAGGGGATTCCTAAATTTAGTCCGCGTACTATAAGGAGAATTGCCATGATAGAGACCACATATGGCATCGAATGGCGTATATGATTTCTGTATTTAACGGTAATAAATTGTCCTAAAAAAGCAACAGCATACATAATAGGAATAGTACCAATACCGAAATAAAACATAAACTCAGCGCCCTTAATATAATGCCCAGTAGCAATAGCCCCTGCAATTCCTAAATACACTAAGCCGCAAGGTAATAAGCCATTAAGTAAGCCAATGAAAAATAAAAAATGTAATCCTTTTTTATTAAATAAGTTTCCTAATTGAACTTTGATTTTATTGATGAAAGCATATATAAAACCAAAACTAGGCGTATTGAGCCACTTCGTTTGAGTTATCATGACAGACAACAATAATAGAATGCCAATACTGATAGAAACCATTTGCTGAAAGCCACCAATAAAAAAGGATTGACCTAATAAGCCAAACAAAAGACCTAAACTTGT
Organism: Bacteroidota bacterium; assembly: GCA_025356715.1. The sequence goes on along the minus strand of JANXRU010000407.1, from coordinate 2,899 downwards.
GTAAGTCGATATTCGTCCTATGTTATATAGTAAAATACCAAGATACTTTTTGAAAGAGGAATAGTGATGAACTGGCAATGCTAAAGCAATTGGGCCACACATACCAATACAGTGAAAGCTTCCTAATAAACCGAGAGATATGGCAGCAATAATTAATTCCATGTTATTTTATAAATAGCACATCTTCTTTAAAATAGTGGCGCTTATTTGCAATCCATGATAATTGTAGTTTGTATACTCCGTGAGTAAGTGTTGAAGTATTAATGATTTGTTTACCATCAACAAAATTCATTTTTAAATTTAGATCTTTACTAGAATCTGATGGCCTAAAGAAATTGATTGTTCCTTCTAGTCCTTCCGCTATTAATGAGGAATCAGCCGATAAAACCAAATGAGAATCATTAAGAACATGTGTTATAGTTGCTAAAGAATTTTTTTCATTATTGATAGCGTCAATTTTATCTTGAAATTTAAGTTCTTGTGCATAATAGTCTTTGCTTTCTAATTCTACTTTTTGTCCAAAGCATAGTACAACTAAGGTTACAATTAAAGCAACAAAGCTTAAATATAAAATGGTTATTTTCTTTCCCCAACTCATAATAATTTTATTTTTTAGACCGTGAAATATTACTTAAGAAATTTGTTTTAACAGTTTTGATTTTTACATGATTAGAATAAACTCCAATTTCTAAAACAGACTTTCTTTCTTTTACATCGCTTTTGTTCAGAATAACAAAGAATTCGCCTTCGGATACAGCTTCGTTTTTAACCATTAAATCTTTACCAATTATTTTAATTTCTGCTGGAAAATTTTCTACTTTGATTTCAACTGGTAAATTTTTACGCGTTTTGTTCACTAATTTAATGGTATATAAATTACTAATTTTATTATCAGGTTGATTTTGATACAACATACCTTTAGCTCTTAAAATAGTAGCGTCATAATCAGAACGGGTAGTTAATAAAAATACCTCTACAGATATAAGCGCCATTAACACAACCGTATAGGCTTTCATACGCGTTGTAAATGTTAATTTCTGTTTGTTTTTAATGCCGTTCTCAGATGCGTAACGAATTAAACCAATGGGTAAATTTATTTTCTCCATTACCTGATCGCATTCGTCAATACAAGCAGTACAGTTCACACATTCTAATTGAGTTCCGTTTCTAATATCGATACCTGTTGGGCAAACTTTAACACATAAACCACAGTCAATACAATCGCCTTTACCATGCTCTTCACTTTTTTTTATTTTATGTCTTGGTTCACCTCTTTCATAATCATAAGCAACAACGATAGAATCTCTATCTAATAAAACACCTTGCATACGGCCGTAAGGGCAAACAATTAAACAAACCTGTTCTCTTAAATAGGAATACACAAAATAAAATACAAAAGTAAAAATAACTAATGCAATTAATCCTCCAATATGCCCTGATATAGGCTCCGTATACATTTTAACCACTTCATCAAACCCAATTAAGTAACAAAGAGAAGTATTTGAAATTAGATACGAAATAGCAAAGAATGAAATAAATTTTATAATTCTTTTTCGAATTTTTTCGCTTGTCCAAGGTGCTTGCTTTAATGCTTTTTGATGAGTGCCATCTCCTTCAATAAGATATTCTATTCTACGAAATATCATTTCCATAAAAACGGTTTGTGGGCAAGCCCAGCCGCAAAAAACACGACCAAATACAACCGTAAAAAGAGCAATAAAAACAATGAAAATAAGCATTCCTATACCGAAGATGAAAAAATCTTGTGGCCAAAAAATCATTCCGAATAGAATGAATTTTTTATGAAGTACATCCATTAAAAATAAAGGTTCGCCATTTAATTTAATAAATGGCAAACCAAAAAATACAATTAAATAAATATAACTTAAATAAGCGCGTAAATTAAATAACTTACCTGATGGTTTTTTAGGAAATATCCATGCTCTCTTCCCTTCTTTATCAATAGTGGCAATACTATCCCTAAAACTCTCATTCTTATTTGTTGGTTCCATAATACGAGCTATCGCTCAATTTCTATTTGTGTACAGTAAGGCTATCTTTTATAGCCTCTTTTATTTTCAAACTATCAGTGATAACAGAAGTAGAGTCGTTAATTGGTTTAGTAGTTCCTTCAGTAAATAAATCACCTTGCGGAGCCTTACCATTTGGAGGATTAGTACCAGCTAAAGTTTTGATATAACTTGCTACTTGCGCTATTTGCATTGGAGATAAATCTTCTTTCCACGATTTCATACCTTTATCTGCCCAACCATATTTGATGGTTTTAAAAATATCAGCAATTCCTCCACTATGTAACCAATAAGCATCTGTTAAATTTGGACCAACGCCACCTTCGCCTAATGCGCCGTGACATGCTACACAAGATGCTTTATAAACGTCTTTCCCTGATTCTAAATCAGCACCTTCTAACATTTTCACAGTTGTTTCATCCACATTATTAGCGGATGTTTTCATATACTCATCTAATTCAATTTTAGCTTGAGCCATTGCTTTTGTGTATTCAACTTCTTGTAAATCTCCAGTACCTAATACGTGGAAGTTTATTAAATAGATAACACCAACAATAATTGTTAAATAAAAACCATATTTCCACCATGGTGGTAGGTTGTTATCAAGTTCTTGAATGCCGTCATAATCATGATCTAATAATATCTCGCCTTCATTTTCAATATCAACAACATCAGTTAACTTATCTAATATTGTTTTTTCTTTTACAATAGTAACCTTACCTGAAGTTGTATCTACAATTGTCTTAGGAGTTTTAACAACGCTGTCTGTTTTAATAAACCCTTTTATGAGATTAAATAAACTTAATATAGCAATACCTTCTATTATAATAATTGCTATCATAAAGTAGAATGTAAAACCATCTAATCCT
>JANXRU010000380.1 GCA_025356715.1 Bacteroidota bacterium | reverse complement strand
ACCCTACATTTATTAGTAGTAATAAAATTGGTATTTGGCCAGATAGTGCTACTAATTTTATTTCAGGAACAGTTGGAGTACCTTACGCACAAAATATTACTGTAAAAGTACCAAAAGATACAATAGCTAGTAGTTTACATGTTTGTTTTAATCGATTTGAACTTTCGAATCCAACAGGAATAACTAATTATAATTTACCTCCAGGTTTAAATTTTGCTTCATCAACTGCAGCTTTAGCTAATGGAACCATTAATGCGGCTCCTTCTTTGATTTTCCCTGGGAACGCTAATAATTGCGGTGGAATTTATGGTACTCCAACCGTTGCTGGATCTTATACTCTTCATTTAAAGGTACAACCATATACTAATTTGATTTTCACAGGTAGTTGTCCAAGTTCACCTAATGTTTCAGGAGGAAGTACAACTTTAGCTGGCCCTCAAAATTTAAATTATTATATTATTAATATTTTGGCTCCAGCGGGAGTTCAGGAGATTGGTAAAGATAAAATGGGTTTATATCAAAACTATCCAAATCCTTTTTCGTCTACCACTGAAATTAAATTTTATGTAGAAGGGGAAGATGATGCAATTGTTACTGTTTACAATGCTCTGGGTTCAATTGTGCATCAGCAAACTACTAAAACGACGTTAGGAGAAAATAAAATTATATTTAACGCGACAACCTTATCAAGCGGTACTTATATATATTCATTGAAATATAAAAATGCAATTACTACAAAACGTATGATGGTTATTAATAATTAATTATCGTACTGAATAAATACTAATGGCACTTCAAACATTTGAATTATTAATATTAGGAAGTAGCGCTGCAACACCAACATCTTCAAGAAATCCAACCGCTCAGTTATTAAATATAGCTGAGCGGTTTTTTTTAATAGATTGTGGAGAAGGAACTCAAATTCAATTACGAAAATACAAAACACGATTTCAAAGTGTCAACCAAATATTTATAAGTCATCTGCATGGCGATCATTTTTTAGGTTTACCTGGTCTTTTGGCAAGTATGAGTTTATTGGGTAGAGTTAATGATTTAATTATTTATGCTCCAAAAGAATTAGAAGAAATTATTAATACGATTCACCGATTTTCTGATTCCCATCTTAATTATCAACTTCATTTTGTACATACACAAGATAAAGTAAAACAGAAATTATGGGAAGATGATAAGGTTGAGGTTTATAGTATTCCTTTGCAACACCGTATTGCAACTACAGGATTTTTGTTCAAGGAAAAACCGCTACCGCGTTCAATCGATAAATACAAATTAGAAAAAATGGATGTATCGTTTGCTGAAATACATAAGCTTAAACAAGGATTTGATGCTATTGATAATAATGGCAAGACTATTAAAAACGAAATTTTAACGATTGATCCACCAAGCCCTCGTAGTTATGCGTATTGTAGCGACACCCGTTTTTTTGAAGCCTTAGCTAATGACATTAAAAATGTTGATTTATTATACCATGAATCTACGTTTTTAGAAAACAAACGACTTAGAGCCTCGCAAACCTTTCATAGTACTGCTTATCAAGCTGCTCAGATGGCAAATTTATGCGGAGCTAAAAAATTAATTTTAGGACATTTTTCTGCGAGGTACGACGACTTAAATTTGTTTTTGGAAGAAGCAATTCCTGTGTTTGCTCAAACAGAGCTGGCTAAGGAAGGAACTACTTTTTTGATTTAATAGGTATAACGAAGCCTTTCGTAAAATGTTACGTCTCTTAACATCCTTTAACAATGCTACTTTGTAACTGGTAACTTTTAGCCCATAACTGGTTTTTTTACGATTGAGGTAAACGAGGATATACACACTTACACAATAACGGCACATTCAATTCCTCTTTCACCGAGAGTTAATGCTTTATCGCCGACGCTTACTAATTAACGCTCGACGCTTTGTGTATCGACCTCACTGACGAATCATTTTTCAACGAGCGTTTGTTATTTTTCAACGAGAGCTGATGCTTTGTCGTCGGCGCTTACTAATTAAATCGGGTCAAAGATAAAAGTTGGGGATAAAATTCTATGCAAATA
>JANXRU010000424.1 GCA_025356715.1 Bacteroidota bacterium | reverse complement strand
GTTGAAATTAAAGCCTTTTAACAGCGCTTTAGCAGTTGGAAGTAAAATTGCAACGCCTACGTTTCTTTTACCTCTTACAGAGGTCGCATCTAGGTTTTTAATATCTGTCATGAGCTTTGTTAATCGTGATGCTACACGATTATCAGCAGCTGTCATTGACATGGTTCTTAAAGCACTTCTTAATAGTTTACCTGAACTTGCAGAAGAGCCGAACTCGGCCCCGTTTTCTCTTGTGCGGATAAAAGCTGGATCGTTTGCGATGCGAGAAGCATCAACGCCACCTTTTTCACGAGCCAAATGCCCATCCTGTGTTTTGTAAAAAGAAATATCTCCGATTTTTCCTTTTAACTTTATAATGCCTTTCTGTCTGGCCATAATTATAAATGTTTGTGATTAATACTTTATTGAATTAGTGTTGCAACACATCAAACATTATTTTATCGCGAATAAATTTTGTTTGACAATACAAAAGTATTTTCCTTTGTCGCCTTTGGCAACAAGGACGTTCCGCTTAATAGCTATTGGTGTATTTTATGCCGTTTTTGTTGTTTTATTCCTCATTAGTTTCAAATATCTTTATCGTGCCTAAAGGCACTCAAAAGAATAGATAAAGCATAGTTAATGTATGAGCACAACCAAAAGAATCTGTATTTACCCAAAAGATATTGTTCGCATCACTGGAAAAAGCGAGCGATACGCTCGCAAGCTGATTGATAAAATAAAAATACAGCTATCAAAAAATGAAAATCAATTTATTTCGGTAGATGAATTTTGTCAATTTACAGGATTAAAGATTGAACAAGTTCAACCTTTAATTATTGATTAAAAATTTCAATTGCTTTTAATTTTTAACCTAATCAAATACCTCAACAAAAAGATGTTTAAAATTTAGCATTGTTTACTTGCAAAATCAATACTTACAGCGTATATTTGTATCGATAAGATTTGTATCACTTTGTTGTTGATTAGTAGGTGCGTGATTCGGTGAGTAAAGTTTTTAAGTGATTGCTAAGGGTCTATTAATAAAGGTAAAATTTGGGAGTTACAAATCCCTATTTCTCCGCCACTTAAAAACATAAACCCTTTACTAGTAATAGTTTAGGGTTTTTTGTTTTATAGCTTTCCCCTTATGTTCCCCTAAACAAGTAAAAAGCGTAAATTTTTTTAAACAAAAAAAAGCGAACATTTAAATCCGCTTTTCTGTTTTATGCTAACGAATGTTAACGTTAAAAATCATATTGTGTTACTTTTTATAAATCTATTTTGTTCTACTTTAGATAAAAACTAATTAATACTATTATAGAATGTGGATTTTCTAAATTACCTAAATCTATAGAGATAGCGCCTGTTTTATTTAAAAGCTAGTTTTCAAATTGAGCCTCTCTCAAATCATCAACATCAACTTCATGTATGATTTTTATTCATTCATATAATTTTCTTGAGCTTACATCGCACTATATGAAGTCGATTTAATAATCTCACCTCTTTCGTCCCATTGTTGCCAAGTACCCACTTTTGCACCATCTTTATATTCCATTTTAAATAATTTACTCCCTTTATCATCGTAAACTACCCATGTTCCATCTTTCTTATCGTTTTTATAAGATGCTTCAGCTATAATTGAACCTGTATTGTTAAAACGAGTCCATAAACCAAATTTCAAATTATTTTCAAATTGTCCTACTTCCATTTTAGAGCCATTTTCATAATATTTAATAACCTCACCATTTAACTTGCCATCATTTATAGTTAATGTTTCTTTAACAGCCCCATTTTCGAAATACAAATTATACTTACCTGTATAAGCAACCTCATGTTGAAGATAGATTCCATCCTTATAAATAACATCTTGAGAGAAAGCTATACTTCCTATTAAAAGGCCAAGGGAAAGAGTTAACGTTTTCATAATTTCTAAATTTAAGAAGGTGAAACAAAAATCAACAACTGATTTTTAATACAATTATACTTAAAATAGAGAAAATTGTTACAATCGTAACAAAAACTTAACCTTAACTTTACATTGAAAATAACTTACTCAGATTGCAGATCAATATGTAAGTTAGAAGAGTTTGCTTGAATGTCCTGTAGATTAAGCGTTTTAGAAGAATATCCAACTTGAGAAAACTCAAGAATTAGATTTTCTTTGGGGTTTATTTCTAAGTAGATGAAAAATTTGCCATCTAAATCTGAGTAAACTATTTTTTGACAATTTGCACAAGAAATCTTTACACCTGCCAAAAATTCATTACTTGATTTATCTGAAATTTTCCCACTTACAATAAGCGTCTTTCCTTTAGATACTTTTGGTAATTCGCCAGAAAATCCTAGTGAAGTAATGACTATGAATAAAACTGTAAAAAACGCAAAACTCTTTTTCATTCTACAAATTAACTCACACAGTTTTAACTTAAGTTAACTTGAATGTTACTAGAATGTTAATTTTTGAAATTAGAATAGACTTTTATACTTGAACGCCAATTACCAATACATCATCTACTTGTTCAAGCTTACCTTTCCAGTTTTCAAAGGCATTATCTAAAATTTCTTTTTGAGATGAAAATGGTAATTGCGAATTTTTACTTAATAGTTCTTCGAAGCTCTTATACCTAAACTTTTTTCCGCCAGTCATTCTGCTTTCATGAGTATCTCCGCCAAATTGATCAGCATAACCATCTGTAAATAAATACACACTATCACCTTTCATTAATTGATACATGGTATTTGTGTATGGATGAATAACGTCGTTCATATTACCGATGGCTTGTTTAGTAGCTTTTAATTTCTCTAGTGTTTTATTCCTAACTACATAAATAGGATTATTAGCCCCAGAATAGGCTAAATTCAAAGTTTTGGTATCAATAGCTATAAAGGATATATCCATTCCATCGCGTATTTGCTCGTCTCCAAAACCATGATTAAGGGTCGATATTATTTTTTGATTTAAATAATCTAATGCTTCTGCAGGAGAATTAATGTTTTTTTCTAAAGACGATTGATGTAAAAAGTTAGACCCCAATAAACTCATAAATGCGCCAGGAACACCATGCCCTGTACAATCTGCAACGGCTAATAATAAAAACTCGCTGGGTTCTGCATTGATTGGAGTAGTCTTAATTTTTTTTGCCCAATAAAAATCACCACTAACAATATCGCGGGGTTTATAAAGCACAAAATAATTTTCATTAAAAAGAGAATTTAATAAATTTTTCGGAGGGAGTAAGGCTTCTTGTAAACGCTTGGCATACCTTAAGCTACTCGTAATTTCAATATTTTTTTCTTCAACTTCTTCCTTTTGTTTTTCAATTAATGTTTTAGATTTTTCTAATTCTAATCGGCTCCTTATTTCATTAATCGTTAATCGATACCGATTTCTAATTAAGAAAACACAAAAGATAGCGACGGTTAAAATGAGTAATCCTCCATTTGTAATAAACTCTTCGACTGTTAAAGGACTATTTAATAGATAGAAAAAAATATTACTGACAATCGTAGCGATTAAAAGAATCACTGATAATTTCATTTCCCACAAAACCAGCATGCCTACTCCAATAAACAATACCATGTAAGCAAAAGCGTGCTTTTGTAAATGAGCAATATCCATTACACTCCACATGTAGGCGTTTTGAATAGAAATACCTAAAATTAAAACAAACAAGCAGCTGTATATACTTATTTTAAAAGTATTTTTTAAAAGAACAGCTAATAAACTTACGCTTGAAACTGCAATTCTGAAAATTAAAAAAGGTATCCAAAACTCTTTAATACTTAAATAATCTCCTAAAAACCAAACTAGATTTAATACAATACCAATCCAACAAACTAAAGTGTGAGATTTTTCGGTAGTTCTGTCAAACTCCTTTTTTACATATATTTCGGATATTGTGCTTTCTTGCATTTAAACTCTAAAGTATGCAATAAAATTCATTAAAAAAATAACTTAAATAAAAAGTAATAATATATACAAAGAAAATTAAACCGCAGCTTCTTTATACTTTTCCATAAAAGCCATAGAAGTTGCCATCATTTCTGTAGAGCCTAAAAACAATGGCGTACGTTGGTGTAATTCAGTAATGTCTTGTTCCATAATGCGTGAATAACCATCAGTTGCAGTTCCTCCAGCTTGTTCAATAATAAATGCTAAAGGATTACATTCATACAGTAAACGCAATTTACCTCGTGGAGATTTTGTGGTTGTTGGGTAAATATAAATTCCTCCAGTAATTAAATTGCGATGGATGTCGGCAACTCCTGATCCAATGTAACGACTTGAGTATGGGCGATTAGTTGCTAAATCTTCTTCTTGACAGTATTTTATGTATTTTTTTACGCCATCAGGAAAATGCAAGTAATTGCCTTCATTGATAGAATACGTTTTGCCATTTTTAGGCATTTGCATATTTGGATGTGATAAGCAAAACTCCCCTATACTTGGGTCTAAAGTAAATCCATTAACGCCTTTGCCAGTAGTATAAACCAACATAGCCGACGAACCATAAATAATATAACCAGCTGCAACTTGCTCTGTACCACGTTGCATAAAGTCTTCGTAAGTACCAGCGCCATTTAAACTTGTACGACGATAAATAGAAAATATAGTACCAATTGAAACATTTACATCAATATTAGATGAACCATCTAAAGGATCCATAGCTACTACATAACGGGCATTTTTTGATATCTCGGAATCAATAGGGATAATATCTTCATTTTCTTCACTTGCAATAGCACAACACTCACCACCAGCTTTAAGAGCGGCGATAAACTGATCATTAGCAAATACATCTAGCTTTTTTACACGTTCGCCCTGTATATTAGTATCTCCAGTTTCACCTAATATTTCAACTAAACCAGCCTTAGTCACTTCACGATTTACGATTTTAGCAGCAATTGCTATATCACGCAATAAACGAGATAATTCGCCTTTTGCAAACGGAAAATCATTTTGTTTTTCAATAATAAATTGGCCTAAAGTTTTCGCGTACATATGTTATATTTTAAAGAGATAAAAATTAATTGCATAAAAATAAAAAAAATGCGCCATGTAATGAAGCATTTTCACAAGTTGTTTGTATGTTTTTTATTAATAAATAGGGGAATTGGTCTCGACCTCCAACCTTCGACTCCGCTCAAGGGTACTAAATTGAACTATTTAGAATATTCATCTTTCAAAAACTCACGCCAATCACCTAAGTTTGAAATAACTTGTATTTGACGATATTGCAAATGAAATTGTGCCTCATCTTCCTGAGAATTAAGAATATTGAGACGGTATTTATCAAAATTAGCCAAGGCATATTTCTCTTCAGCAGATAGGCTTTTACCACTAAATTCTTTATCTCTTAAATCATTAATGCTTTCAGCACCGCCAATGTCTTGCTTTGAAAAAATACGTTTAGATATGTCGTTTTTGAAATCCATTCAATTTCAAAGATACCAAATGAAATGAATATATTCACATTTTACTTATCCCTGTTTCTAACAATGAAATGTTAAAATCGTTGTAAAATGCTAATTAATAAGCCCTAACAAACGCAAAGTGTTTTTTGAAAACTTTTTTTGTTATCTTTTTTATAGCAGTTTTGTACTTTACTACTCATCAAATTCAATGATACTAATACATATATTTAAATAACTTTACATAAATGAAAAAATGGTTACTGATATTGCTATTGTTCAATTTACGGATTCATGCCCAGCATTCCATCAGTAAATATGAATACCGCTGGGCTGTTTGGCATCCCTTTGCAGCACTAAAAATAAAACAACAATTACCTAAAGCATTTGAAATTTATAAAGTAATAGAAAAACAAAGAGTCATCGACACATTAACATTTGGAGGAAAACTTGATGCTTTCAGGCACCTATACTCTATGGCGTATTTAGCAAGAAGCATCGGGACTAAAAAATTAAGAAAATTAGGAATAGCTCATGAAAAAGGAAATAAAAAAGGGTTTTATAACAATCAATTAGAATTTACTGAAAGAGCGGATAGCCTGGCTTGTGAGATGGATTTACGAAATAATGAATTGGGTTCTTTAATAGGTATAACTAATAAAAAAGCAACTAATGAAGAGTTAAAACAATTAATTCTTTCGGAAATAAAAAATGGAAATGCTTGGTATTTAAAACGAAATTTAAAAAACGAGTACCTTACTTGTGACAACCAATCAATCAATTTACTTGATTATAAAGGTATTTGGAGTATCCCAAAATGCTTGATAAAAACAAACGAGTAGATTAATAAGGGCTTTGCTTTCGTACAATCTTATCAAATAATTTCGGGAAGAATCGTCTGATTTTTACTAATAAAATTTCTTTTCCACCAATTAACATTTCTTCTTTATCATCTATCATTCCCTGTATTATTTGCCGAGCACAATTTTCAGCACTCATCGCTTGCTGATGACTCTCATCCATTTGGTTATGCGCCTTGCCATCGGTACTCATAGCATTGATTGACACATTGGTTTTTATTTTTCCTGGACAAACTAATAATACACTCACTCCTTTGTTTTCTACCTCTAATCGTAAACTCTCAAAATAGCCATGTAAAGCGTGTTTAGCAGCAGAGTATGATGAACGTAAATAAAATCCGAATTTACCTGCAATACTACTAATGATAACAATCTTTCCGTTTCCGTTTTTT
>JANXRU010000403.1 GCA_025356715.1 Bacteroidota bacterium | reverse complement strand
TTAAAATAGAAATGGCTAATAGGTAATTTAAATAACCTAATTCTTTACATTGTTTTAAAAACTCAATTAATTGCTTAGAATATGAAATAGTATCTAATTGTTTAATTTCAAAAAGAGCTACTTTATAATTATTTAAAATTTGAAAAAGATGATTTACATCATGTAATAAAATTAAAAAGGAAATGATTACTCCTAAAATAAATGCAAAAACTTTAATAATGATAAATTTTCTATTATATAAAAGTGCTATCAATAAATAAATAAATACTAAAAAAAATGCATTGGGAATTTTCACTAAAAACAAACCGAAAATGATAAATCCCATCGCAACTGCCATAAATATTTGGAGTTTTTTTTCTGATGAACTAAGTTGAATTAGCAATATGGAAAATCCAAAAAGACTTAAAATTAAAGACCATGTATTATAAGACATTGTCATTGGCAAATAATCATAATTTACATAAGAACTTATAACTACGGTTAGATAGATTAACAATTTAAAATTAGAAGTAATCAATATGCCTTTAGAATTTAAATATTTTATTAAACTAAATACAAAAATAAAAACCGATATAGTTTGACAAATGAATTTGGCTAATCGTAAATTAATGAGAGTTGGGTGCCAGAGGCAGGCAATTTTATTAAGGAATCCAAAATTTTGCGTAACATATACATTAGGTTTTATAAATTCTGTGAAATATAAATAAAACCCTTCATCGGACATTTCAAAACCTTTGTCGGAAAAATAATAAGCGCCAGTTAGAATTGCAAAAAACACTATAGTGCACATTACAATAGAAAAAAAAGTAAAAATTGACTTATTTACTATTGAATTAGCCATTTATTATCAATTAAAAAGCATTGCCTATTTGACACACTTATTTTTCCAGTGCCATAAAAATCACCATCTTCTACCTCCAAAGTATAAGCTTCTTGAATATAATCTTGAATAATACCATCCTTATAGGCAATTAAATTGAAAGTATAATTCCCTTTTGTTAAAGGTAATTTTTTAACAAAGCATTGTATAATACTTTTATCACTTACTGACCCGAAAGGTTCTGATGATTGGTGATTTGCCAAAGTAAACATTTCACTTCCCTCATCATTATATACCGTTATAGCAATAGAAATGTTATTTATTGTTTTGCTTTTTAAATCAAACTCAACTTCAATAATTAAATCCTCTCCAGTTTGCACAGCATTTAATACTTGATTTTTATTACTTTTAATAATTATATTTTTAAATCTAAAATAGCCTTCTCCTTCTCTGTCAAGTCGGCTTTCTATTGACGTCTTTGACAATAGTGCGACATCTTGCATGTAATGTTTTAAACTTAATGCTGTTTCAGATAAAGGAAAATCAATTTTACCATTTTTAAAAACGATTACTTTATTACATAAGCTTTGTACTGAAGCTAATTGATGGCTCACAAAAAGAATGGTGCGGCCAGAATTAGAAACATCTTTCATTTTGCCAATACATTTTTTTTGAAAAGCAGAATCACCAACAGCTAATACCTCATCTACAATTAGTATTTCAGGTTCTAAGTGTGCGGCAACAGCAAATGCTAAACGCACGTACATACCGCTACTATATCGTTTTACAGGGGTATCCAAAAATTGCTCTATTTCAGAAAAATCAACTATTTCATCAAATTTACGATCAATTTCTTGTTTAGTCATTCCCAAGATTGAGCCATTTAAATAAATATTTTCTCTCCCTGATAAATCACCATGAAATCCCGTTCCTACTTCCAATAAGGCAGCCATTCTTCCTGAATACTCAATGCGGCCTTTTGTTGGAGGAGTAATTCTAGATAAAATTTTTAATAACGTTGATTTACCAGCGCCATTTCTTCCAACAATACCTACCCTGTCACCTTCCTCTATTTCAAAAGAAACATCTTTAAGCGCCCAAAAATCAATTTCTTCCTTCTGCTTAATAATACTTTTTATATTTTTTAGCCCATTTGATAAACTTCCATAAAGAGTGTCATTTTTAGCAATAGAGCCTTTATTTAGCTTGTATTGCTTACTTAATCCTTCAACTTTTATGACAGTATTTTTTTTCACTAGATATAATCAACAAAATTTCTCTCGAACTTATAAAAATATTTTAACCCTATTATTAAAAATAAACATGATACGCCTATTGACATGATAAAATAATAATTATTATAAATCGCTTCGCCGCCAAAAAGAGAGTACTTAAATCCTTCTATTGCACCAACCATAGGATTTAAGCAAAACAACCAATGCAACCACTCTGGAATCCTATCTAAATAATATTTAGAGGAGAAAATGACCGGAGTTGCATACATTCCAAACTGAAGCAAAACTGGTACAATAAACTTTACATCTCTAAATTTTACATTTATTGTGGCGAAATACAACCCAATACCAAAACCATTTAATAGTGTAAGTAAAATAAATAAGGGGGCTAATAACACGGTTAAATGAACAGGTTGACCTGAAATAATAAATAAAGCAACAAGAATAATTAGTGAAATAAAAAAATCGACTAAACAAACTAAAATTGTGCTTAATGGAATTATTATTTTAGGGAAATAAACTTTAGAAAAAAGATTTGCATTTCCTACAATCGAATTACTAACATCACTAAATACATTAGAAAATAATTGCCATAATAACATAGCTGAAGCAACATTTAAAAAATTAAATGCGGCGCTCTCACTGCTATTGATTTTATTAGAAATATATCCAAAAACTAAAATGCTAATTAATGGTTTAACTAACGCCCACATTATACCTGCAAAAGCTTGCTTATATCTTATAAGAAAATCCCTTTTAGCTAGGTTAGTCAATAAACTCTTATAGTTAAGAATTTCCTTTATGGAAAAAAAAGAACTTAAATTAGGATCTATTACTATTTTTTCTTTACTCAAGGGTTCAGTTTAAGGTAAGGTCAAATGTAATATTTAATTTAGAAAAAATCCCTAAACTCGATCTATTTAAACATTCCTATTAATTTCTCAATAGTGTAATCTATTTCCTCCTTAGTATTGTATTTACAAAACGAAAAACGGACGGATGCTCTTGACGTATCAACTCCAATACCTCGCAATACATGAGATCCCTGATTGCTTCCGCTACTACAAGCACTTCCTCCGCTAGCAGCTATGCCATTAATATCTAAATTAAAAAGCATCATTTCAGCATCAGGATGAGCAGGAAATCTACAATTTAAAACAGTATATAAACTATTATCACCAGTTTCTCCATTAAATTCAATGCCTGGAATCGTTTTTTCTAATTGCGATTTCATGTAGTTTTTTAAACCTTTGATGTGAGAAATGTGTTCTTCCATTTCGCTGTAACAAATTTCTAATGCCTTAGCTAATCCAATAATTCCTTGTGTGTTTTCCGTTCCTCCGCGCATATTACGCTCTTGGGCACCACCATAAATCATAGGTTGAATTTTCACACTATGATTCACATATAAAAAGCCAACACCTTTTGGACCATGAAATTTATGTGCGGCACAAGTAATAAAATGAACCTTTATTTTTTGTAAATCCATTGGATAATGCCCCATAGTTTGTACGGTATCGCTATGAAATATCGCATCATATTTCGCGCAAATCTCTCCAACTTGTTCTAATGGCAGTAGTGTACCTATTTCATTATTAGCATGCATCAAAGAGACAAACGATCTTTCGTTCGTTTTTAAAAGCTCTTCTAAGTGGTTTAAATCAACATTACCTTTACCGTCAACGTTTACCCAACTTAATTTTATTTTTCCTTCTTTTTCTAAAACTTGCAGGGTGGTTTCTACCGCATGATGTTCAATTTTACTAGTAATAGCATGCTTAATACCCAAACAATGAATACTTTGGTTAATAGCCATATTATCAGCCTCTGTTCCGCCAGAAGTAAAAAATATTTCAGTTGGGCTAGTATTTAATAATTTTGAAACTGTTTTACGAGCAACTTCAATTGCAGATCTAGTTTTTCGTCCAAATGAATGAATTGAAGATGGATTTCCATATTCTTCTCTCATATATGGCAACATCACATCTAATACTTTTTCATCAAGCTTTGTAGTGGCAGCGTTATCAAGGTAAACTTTCATAATATAAATTTATTTAATATGTAATTTTTAGTGTAATATGGTGGCGAAATTATTAATTTGTCTAATCATCTAAAACATCAAATTGTTCTATTATTAAATTGCTAAACTAATTAGTTTTAATGATTTCAAATTCTACTCGCCTATTCTTAGCCTTTCCTTCGTCAGTTTCATTTGGAGCAATTGGAATGGAACTACCAAACCCTTTAAAATATAGTTTATTTTGAACACCTTTTTTGATTAAATACTCAAATACTTCGCGTGCACGTTGCTCTGATAGCCGTTGATTTTTATTTTTGGAACCAGAATTATCCGAATGCCCATTTATCTGTACTTCCATCATTGGATTACGAATTAAATATTGCCCTAATTTATTAAGTTCTGGAAAAGACTCTGGAAGAATATAATAGCGGCCATTTTCAAAAAATATATTTTTCAAAGTCACCTTCTCCCCCACCTTAATATTATTCTTTACAACCAAAACAGAGTCATTATCTTCATTATTTAAATTAAAAGAGCCCACAATTTCAACTTTCACTTTTTCAACTATTTCTTTTGCCTTAATTAGAGAAACATCGTCAATAAAATAATACGCTTCTTTAAAACCAAACTTAAATTTATTCATTCTAACGATGTCATTTTTTACTTTTGCAGTGAAATTTCCAATTGTTAAATACTTTTCTCCTCCGTCTGCCAAGTACTTCCCGGATATTTTAAACCATTGATACCCATTGATAAAACTCCCTTTTTTAGAAACAGAATCGATTATACAACTTTTTACGGCATCTCCTTGTGATTTATATCCAGCTTTCGTAAACAAAGCGCCAAAACCTTTTAAGCTTGTATTACTCCAAAAAGCAAGTCTAATATACATTTCAAATTCATATGTAGTGCCTCGATGCAAGGCATCTGCTAGTTTAACCTGCAAAAACTCTTTATATTTTTTTTGAAATCTAAGCCCTGCATAACAACTACCTGTTCGCGCTCCTTTTTGTATTGCTGTATCATTACTAAGTGGTTGTTGATAATAATCAACGCTTGCTATACCTTGCCAAGGAATAGCTTGTCTAATATTTCCTGATTTTTTTCTATAATTTTCAAAACTACCATTTGGAACAAGATTTTTAACAACCTCAGATGATGCTTGAGCAATTAAACATATCGGGAGATACAAGAAAAGAAAACTATAAATTAAAAATAACTTCATAAAATGTTTCCAAAAATACCTTTTTACACTAAATTTATTAAATATTTGTTATGAACATTTGTATTTCAAATAAAAGATGTATATTTGCAATCCAAATTAAAAAACAGAATTAATACTTAACTAGAATGGCAAATCATAAGTCGGCAATAAAAAGAATTAGAGCAAATAACGCAAAACGTTTACAAAATCGTTATTACGCAAAAACAACTCGTAACGCGGTAAGAAAATTACGCGATACTGAAACTAAAAAAGAAGCTACAGCTTTATTACCAAAAGTAGTAGCTATGCTTGATAAATTAGCTAAGAAAAACGTTATTCATAAAAATAAAGCATCTAACTTGAAGTCGAAATTGACTAAAAAAGTTAATGCAATTACAAAATAATTACAGAATTAAAGATTAAAATAATCCCATTTACAGTGTTGTAAGTGGGATTATTTATTTTTATATCAATTTTATTAGCGTTTAACTAATAAATTTATACTTTTGTGAAAAAAAAATTAAACCCCTCTATTAATATACAAACAATGACTACTAAAAATTTACGAAACTTAAGTCTTGCCGTTGGAGCAACAGCCTTATTAGCTGGATGCAATGGTTTAGGAAAAATGGTAAAAAAGCAAAACCAAATTACGTATGACGTAAAGCCAAATCCATTAGAGATGCATGGCGATAGCGTTGTATTTAGTGTTTCTGGAAAGTATCCTGCTAAATTATTTGCTAAAAAGGCTACAGTTACTGTTACGCCTGTAGTAAAATATAATGGTAGTGAAAAAGCAATGAAGCCTGTAGTTTTAATTGGCGATAAAGCTGTTGGGAGTGGTCAAAAAATTAGTTATGATAAAGGTGGTGCTTTTAACTACACATCTGAAAAATTTGCTTATGATCCAGCTATGAAAGTAGCAACAGTTGAATTAAAAGCTCAAGGTGCTGTAAAGAAAAAAACAAAAGATTTTACACCAGTTAAATTAGCTGATGGTACTATCATTACTCCTTTATTAGTTCGTAACGACGAAAAAGGGATTTATGCTAAAGATGCATTTGTGAAAATTCAACCAGCTAATCAAGTAGCTAATATTTATTATTTAATCAATAAATCAGATGTTCGCGCTTCTGAATTAAAAAGTGATGAAATGAAAAATGTTCATGCTTTTATTAATACTAATGTTAACAACCCTTGGTATGAATTTAAAGATATTAGCGTATCCTCATATGCTTCTCCGGATGGAGAGTTATCTTTGAATGAAAACTTAGCTAAAGACCGTGCCAAATCTGGTTCTAAATCTTTAATGGGTGAATTTAAAAAGAACAAAAATAAAGATCAAAAATTTGGTAAAGATGAAGCTCATTATAAAGTAGTAACTACTGCTGAAGACTGGGCTGGATTTAAATCATTAATGGAAGCTTCTACTATAGCTGATAAAGATTTAATTTTACGTGTTTTAACGATGTATCCTGATGGAGATCAACGTGAAAAAGAAATCAAAAATTTATCTAAAACTTACACAGAAGTTTCTGAGAAAATTTTACCAAAATTACGTCGTTCTGTATTAACTATAAACGTTGATAAAAAATCTCGTACTGACGAAATGATTTCTAAATTAGCAACTACAGCTCCTGATAGTTTATCTATTGAAGAAATGTTATATGGTGCAACGTTAACTAATGACGTTAACACTAAAGCTCAAATTTATCAAGCGGCTGAAAAGAAATTCCCTAACGATTGGAGAGCGTCTAATAACTACGGTGTAGCTTTATTAGCTCAAAATAAAGTAGCGGAAGCAGGTGAGGCATTTACTCGTGCAGAAAAAACAGCTAACGGTAATCCAATTGTAATGAATCAATTAGGTATATCTGCTGCTAAATCTGGTAACCGTGTTAAAGCAATGGAATACTATAATAAAGCTAACGGTGCTGGCGAAGAAGTTAATTATAACAAGGGCATCATAAATATACGTGATGGAAAATATGCAGATGCGGTTTCAAACTTTGGCTCAAATAAAGGATTTAACAAAGCATTATCTGAATTATTAAACGGAAACGGTGGTGCTGTTGAATCTACTTTAAATGACAGTAACGATAAAGATATCGCTATGGCATCTTATTTAAAAGCAGTTTCTGCTGCTCGTAGCGCAAACACAGCAAACGTTATCAGTAACTTAAAAACTGCTATCGAAAAAGATGGTACTTTAAAAGCTTTAGCTAAAGATGATTGTGAATTTATTAAATTACGTGAAAATGCTGATTTCAAAGCATTAGTAAACTAATTTAAACAACATAATATTAAAAAATCCCAACCATTTCTGGTTGGGATTTTTTGTTTATACGATTGTTAATCGTAGCCCTGCTCAAATAATTCACATCCAAAAGAATAATAGGTTTTACTATAAAACGGAGTATAAGAATTTAGCTTTTTGAGAAACGACTACTTATTATTTTCTTGCTAAAGTATTTTGTTTTTTTATCACTTCCATTTCTACCTGTAGGTTTTTAAGCATATTCATAATACTACCTACATTTAGCTCTTCTTCCTTATAATCAGTCATATTTATGCAACACGTATATTCCCAAAGTTCAACAATATCTTTTAAATTAACTTTATAAGGCTGGTACATTTTATTATCCGAATGACACTCCAAATAACCTTTTTTAGTATTCATATTAAAAATACGTTTATATGATAAACCGTCATCTTTAGTGACAACAATATAAGTGTAGCCATTCTTAACATCTTCCAATCGCTCTACATATTTAGCTACCACAAAAGATCCTTCTTTAATTGGCGGCATACTATCGCCTCTAATTGGGAAAGCTCGATGTTTACCAGTTGGTAAAAAGGGCAATTTCATACGAGGTAAGCGCTCCATATACTCTGGATCTGCATAACCTTTTAAATAACCCGCACTAGCCTTTAATGGCACTAACTCTACCATATCGCGGCCATCATCATCAATTAAAACAGGAAATAACATCCTGTTTTTACCAATTTTCATTAACCCATCTAGGTTTGTTTTACTTAAATCGCCACGAACTAAAGCATCTACTGCCACGTGAAAAAAATCAGAAATGGCAATTAATAAATCAATGGAAGGTTCATTTCTATTTTCTTCATACGCACCTAGGCGTGAACGGGTTATACCCAAATTGTCGGCTAACTGCTCTTGCGACAAGCTTTTTTGAAGGCGCAAATATTTGAGATTGCTAAATACTTTACTCATAATTTTTTAATTGCTACGTTTTATAGCACGAATATACTACATTAGATAGTATATTTGCAAAGAGTTTTTGTTAAGTTTAATTTTTGTTGTTGACAGGGTTTTGTAAATAAGTTTGAGCTTGTTTACAAGCCCTTTCTTTAAAAACTTAACAAAAATGGATTTTTCAACCGAAAATAACAACATTTTTTAACTCAAATTATTGTTTGTTTCACAAAATAACTTATATTTGTAGCCCTTAATAAAGATAATTATAAAACAAGAATAACATGTATTTAACATCAGAAGTAAAAAAAGACATTTTTAAAAAACACGGTGGTAGCGATAAAAACACTGGAAGCGCAGAATCTCAAGTTGCTTTATTTACGCACCGTATAGACCATTTAACAGGTCATTTAAAATCAAACAAAAAAGATTTTGGAACACAGCGCGCGCTATTAAATTTAGTAGGTAAGCGTCGTGCATTATTGGATTACTTAAAAAACACGGATATTATGCGTTACCGTGCGGTTATTAAGGTATTAGATATCCGTAAGTAATAATGAGTTCTTGTTAAGATTAAGGGGCATTTCGAGTAATCGAAATGCCTTTCTTATTAAGAACAATTAGGAATAGTTGTCCACTCGAACTGACAAAAAATAAAACTAAAGTAAAATAAATATAAATCCGTACCAAAAACGTTGGTACACAAAACAAAAAAACAAGATGTCACAAATTGGAATTCAACATTCGTTCGACTTAGGAGATGGACGAATCGTAACCCTTGAAACGGGTAAATTAGCTAAACAGGCTGATGGTGCAGTAGTTGTAAAATTAGGTAAAACCATGATTTTAGCTACCGTAGTAAGTAATAAAGAAGCAAAAGATGGTGTTGATTTCATGCCATTAACGGTAGATTATCAAGAAAAATATGCTGCTACAGGTCGTTTTCCTGGCGGTTTCTTTCGTCGTGAAGCTAAATTATCTGATTATGAGGTATTAATTTCTCGTATTGTTGACAGAGCTTTGCGTCCACAATTTCCAGATGATTACCATGCTGATACACAAGTAATGCTATCCTTAATATCGTCTGATAAAAACACCATGCCTGATGCCTTAGTTGGTTTGGCGGCTTGTGCGGCTATTGCGGTTTCTGATATTCCTTTTAATGGAATTATTTCTGAAGTTCGTGTAGCTAAAATTGATGGTAAATTATGCATCAATCCTAATATGGATGTGTTACATACTGCTACTTTAGAAATGATAGTTGCTGCTACTGAAACAGATATATCAATGGTAGAAGGTGAAATGAGCGAAGTATCTGAAGCAGAAATGTTAGAGGCTATTAAATTTGCGCACGAAGCCATTAAAATTCAAATTAAAGCTATCAAAGAATTCGCTATTAAAGCTGGATTAAAACCAAAACGTGAGTATTGCCATGAATTAAATGATGCTGATTTAAAAGCTGCTGTTTCTAAAGCGACTTACGATAAAGTATACGCTGTGGCTAAACAAGGTAACCCTAATAAAAATGAACGTAAAGTAGCTTTTAAAGCAGTTTTAACTGAATATAAAGCAACGTTTACTGCTGATGAATTAAAAGACAGAGAAGCCTTAATTAATAAATATTACCATGATGTAGAATACGACGCTGTTCGTCAAGCTACATTAGATACACAAATACGCTTAGATGGCCGTAAAACTGACCAAATACGCCCAATTTGGAGTGAAGTTGGCTATTTACCCGCAGCTCATGGTTCGGCTATTTTCCAACGTGGCGAAACTCAATCGTTAACAACTGTTACTTTAGGTACAGGAAAAGATGCGCAAATGATTGATGGTGCTTTTTACCGTGGTGAAACTAAATTTATTTTACATTATAATTTCCCTGGTTTTTCAACTGGTGAAGCTAAACCTAACCGTGGCGTTGGCCGTCGTGAGGTTGGACATGGTAACTTAGCGATGCGTGCCTTATCTAAAGTTGTGCCTACCGATACTCCTTATACCGTACGTGTGGTTTCTGATATTTTAGAATCTAACGGTTCGTCGTCAATGGCAACTGTTTGTGCAGGTACATTAGCGTTAATGGATGCAGGTGTTAAAATTGCGAAGCCAGTTACAGGTATTGCGATGGGCTTAATTACTAACGATAAAGGACAATACGCTGTATTATCTGACATCTTAGGTGATGAAGATCATTTAGGGGATATGGATTTTAAAATCTGTGGTACTAAAGATGGTATTACGGCTGTTCAAATGGATTTGAAAGTGAATGGTTTACCATACGAAGTGATGGAAAAAGCCTTATCTCAAGCTCGCGAAGGCCGTTTACACATCATGGGAGAAATCATGAAAACGATTACAACTCCTCGTGAAGATTATAACGAAAACGTACCTCGTTTTGAAGTGATTATTATTCCTCAAGAATTTATTGGTGCTATCATTGGGCCTGGAGGAAAAGTAATTCAAGATATTCAAAAGAAAACGGGTGCTACTATTTCTATTACTGAAGTTGACAATAGCGGACGAGTTGAAATTTTTGCAGAAAAATTAGAAGACTTAAAAGCGGCTGTTGCTCGTATTAAATCAATTGTAGCAATTCCTGAAGTTGGCGAAACTTATGAAGCAAAAGTAAAATCAATTATGCCTTATGGTGCCTTTGTTGAATTTATGCCTGGTAAAGAAGGTTTGTTACATATTAGCGAGTACGACTGGAAACGTATTGATTCTTTAGAAGGATTAGTAAAAGAAGGCGATGTTGTTAATGTAAAATACATTGGTACGGATCCTAAAAACGGTAAAGCAAAATTATCGCGTAAAGCTTTAATTGCTAAACCAGAAGCTGCTGAGGAAAGCAAAGCATAATTAATAGTTTATTAAATTTAAAAATCCCTTTCAATATAATTTGAAAGGGATTTTTTTGCTTTATTTTTATGGCTAATTTAGTTAATGCTTTCTATCATGAAATTCACTTCAATCATATTTTTATTTATACCAATTATAACTTTTAGTCAGTTATTGAATTTAGAACATGAGCCATTAATTTATATGGGTACTAGAACAAATCTTTAATAATTGGGTGGATGATTTAAATCAGGTGGATGATGTATGTGTAATTGGAATTAAGGTTTAATCAGATAAAAACAAAAAAGCCCCACATTTCTGTGAGGCTTTATGAATGCACTACCGCTAATTTGATACTTTTAGTACCCCAGACGGGACTTGAACCCGTACGTCCGCGAAGACACAGGATTTTAAGTCCTGCGTGTCTACCAATTCCACCACCAGGGCATTTTTGGTAGTACATTGAGCGAAAGACGGGTCTCGAACCCGCGACCTTAACCTTGGCAAGGTTACGCTCTACCAACTGAGCTACTTTCGCTTATACTTTTTATTTTAATGAACTGCCAACTATTTAATTGGGTTGCAAAGGTAATTATTTTTTTAGTTTGGCAAAATTTTTTTTAATAAAAATTAAGAATTATTCCCTAATTTTTCTAATACTAATTGTGCCACTTTTTGCTCTGCTACTTTCTTTGATTTATGCTCGAAGGTTCCTTGCGCCTCTCCATTTATAGATAATTCAATGACAAAAGTTTTTTCTTTGCCATGAATGGATTCATCTACAATTTTATATTCAAATTTATTTTTTTGACGTTGCATTAAAATTTGAAATTGTGTTTTGTAATCTGTATCATTCAGCAACAATTCATTTATATCTAAATGATTTTTTATAACAGTAGTTAAAATAAATTTTTTGGTTGTTTCAAATCCCTTGTCAATATAAATAGCGCCAATAAAGGATTCGAAGACATCACCGTATGCAGATGAACTGATTTTTTCTTTTTTTGTTAACCGAGATTGCAATAAAACATCTAACCCAAATTTTTTTGCCAATAAAAATAAATGTTGGCCATTAACTATTCTGCTTCTCATTTGAGTAAGAAAGCCTTCATCTTTTTTTGGAAACAATTTGAATAAGTGTTCAGCTACAACAGCGCCTAATATAGAATCTCCTAAAAATTCTAATCGCTCATTACTTTGAATATGTTCTGTAATTTCATTCTTTGAACTACTGTGGCGAAAAGCCTGCTTATATATAGCCAAATTATTAGGCTTAAAGCCTAAAATATTTTTTAGTTTTTGATTAAACTCTTTATCTTCTGCCGATATTGGCTTAAAAACAGATAAAAGCTTTAGCAAAACAATAAATTAAGCAGTGTATTTTTTTACGACAACAGCAGCATTGTGTCCACCAAATCCAAACGTGTTACTAATTGCAACATTTATGATACGTTTTTGTGCTACATTAAATGTCAAATTTAATTTTGAATCAATTTCTGGATCTGGCGTTACATGATTTATCGTTGGAGGAACAATGTCATTTTGCACCGCTAAAACAGTTGCAATAGCCTCTAAAGCACCTGCGGCACCTAATAAGTGTCCTGTCATTGATTTAGTAGAACTAATATTCATTTTATATGCTTGTTCTCCAAAAACATTGGCAATAGCCTTTAATTCGGCCGTATCACCTAAAGGAGTACTTGTACCATGCGTATTAATATAATCCACTTCATTTGGAGTAATTTCTGCATCTTTCAATGCACGACTCATTACTAAAGTTGCGCCTAACCCTTCCGGATGAGGAGCTGTTATATGGTGGGCATCTCCACTCATACCTCCACCAATTATTTCAGCATAAATTTTTGCACCACGCGCTAAAGCATGCTCTAATTCTTCTAATACCAAACAAGCACCACCTTCACCTAAAACAAATCCATCACGGTCTTTATCATAAGGACGAGAAGCCGTCTTTGGACTATCATTACGCATACTCATTGCTTGGCAAGCGTTAAAACCACCAATGCCACTTTCGTTAACTGCAGCCTCTGAACCGCCTGCTATAATTGCATTTGCTCTACCTAATCGAATATAGGTAAACGCATCGATTAATGCTGTAGTAGAAGAAGCACAAGCGGAAACAGTAGTAAAATTTGGGCCTCTAAAACCAAAACGAATAGATATATGTCCTGAACAAATATCAGCAATCATTTTTGGAATAAAGAAGGGGTTAAAACGAGGAGTTCCATCACCTTTAGCAAAATTAAATGTTTCATTTTGAAACGTATCTAAGCCTCCTATTCCAGAACCCCAAATAACGCCTATCTCATTTTTATCAATACCTTCTGAATCTATACCAGAATCAGCAACGGCTTGAACAGATGCTGCAATTCCGTAGTGAGAAAAAGCATCTAAGCGTTGGGCTTCTTTTCTGTCAAAATAATCTTCTAATTTAAACCCTTTAACTTCACAAGCAAATTGAGTTTTAAATTTAGATGCATCAAAACGAGTAATAGGTGCAGCACCCGAAACGCCATTAATCAAATTGGTCCAATAATCGTTAATACTACTGCCCAATGGAGTAACAGCACCAAGTCCCGTAACTACTACGCGCTTAAATTGCATAATGAAATAATTTGATTTAAAAGTAAATTCTTAGTTTTTTGCGTTAGCCTCTATATAAGAAATAGCATCTCCTACAGTAGCAATTTTTTCTGCTTGATCATCTGGAATAGCTATATTAAACTCTTTTTCAAATTCCATGATTAATTCTACAGTATCCAAAGAATCTGCACCTAAGTCGTTAGTGAAACTTGCTGTTGGTGTAACTTCTTTTTCTTCTACGCCTAATTTATCTACGATAATAGATATTACTTTTGTTGAAATGTCTGACATTGTGTTTTAGTTTTAAAATTCGCAACAAAGATAACTGTATGAAGCAAATATCAAAAAAAAAACACCTTAAGTAATTAACTGTTTATCAAACAATTAAACAAAAAGATGTTTTTACAGTAAAAAATTAGCCCTTTTTAAGAGTTAATTATGGAGTTTGAAAAAGCTTAAGCAGATTTTTTAATTATACGATGATTGTGGTGATTTCTTTGAGGCATAGACCTCAAATTTTCTTTGAAATTCTCTTCGATTTTCTCTTTCTTTCCTATTTTAGAAACGATTATAAAACCAATAATTCCAAAGGCTAGAACTGCTCCGATAACATAAACTCCAATGAATCCATCACCTGAGAAACTTTCATTTAGCACTTTAGTAAATTTATTGGTTGTTTCTGCATTAGAAACACTTGCTGTTAACATGAAAGTGTTTAACACCCCTAATTTAACATTTCCACTTTTTTGAATTGTAGTTTTCATGATTTTTAAAATTTATGCTTTTAAACTTCTTAATAAGCTATTTAAAGAAGTTTAAAGCGATTAAACGAATCTTGCGGGGACTACTTGAAATATTAAACGCAGGTGAAATTTAAAAGTTGCGCGAAATAAAATTTGTTTTTCTGAAAAATAGACGTACATTTGTATCCGAAAATAGAAAACTGAAGGGACAGAATAAGTCCCTTTTTTATTTTAGTTAATTATGCTAAAAAAACAAATAATAATAGATTTGATTGAAAGCCACTTTGAGGGGACTGACAAATTTATTGTAGAAGTGAAAATATTAACAGGAAATAAAATTGAAGTATATATTGATGCTCCAAATCATATATTAATTGCAGATTGCGTGGCTTTGAGCCGATTTATAGAAGGGAATTTGGATAGAGAAAAAGAAGATTTTGAATTACAAGTTTCTTCACCAGGAGCTACTGAAAGTTTTAAAGTTCTTTCTCAATATAAAAAATATATAGGAACGAAAGTGGCTGTTAAAACAATTGAAGGCGCTAAACATGAAGGCGTTTTAATGAGCGCTAACGAAAATGAATTTGTTATTGAGGAAACTCGAAGAGAAAAGAAAACTGTGGGAAAAGGTAACCACACTGTAATAGAAAACATTACCTTAACTTATAAACAAACAAAAGAAACAAAATCAGTATTACCATTTTAAAAAAACAAATCAATGGAAAGTGTAAATTTAATTGAATCGTTCTCGTTATTTAAAGAAGACAAAAACATCGACAGAGCAACGTTAATGAGTATTATCGAAGATGTATTCCGTACCATGTTAATCAAAAAATATGGCTCAGATAAAAACTTTGACATCATCGTAAATCCTGATAAAGGAGATATTGAAATTTATAAAAACAGAACTATAGTAGATGATGAATTTGCAGAAGATTCTTTTGATTATGATGAAAACAAACATATTAGTTTAACGGATGCTCATAAAATTGAACCAGATTTCGAAATTGGTGAAGAAGTTACTGAACTAGTTAAATTAGATGAAATAGGAAGACGTAATGTGTTATCTGTTCGCCAGAATTTAGTCCAAAAAATATTAGAATTAGAAAAAACAGGTATTTATAACAAATACAAAGAACGTGTTGGAGATATCATTAACGCTGAAGTTTATCAGGTTTGGAAAAAAGAAATTATGTTATTGGATGATGAGGGTAATGAATTACTTTTACCTAAAACCGAACAAATACCTTCTGATTTTTTCAAAAAAGGTGATAGCGTTAAAGCTGTTGTATATAAAGTAGAATTAAAAAATGGTACGCCTTCTATTATCATGTCTCGTACTGCTCCTACTTTCTTAGAGCGTTTATTTGAAATGGAAGTTCCTGAAGTATTTGACGGATTAATTACGATTAAAAAAATTGTTCGTGAACCTGGAGAAAGAGCTAAAGTTGCTGTAGAATCTTACGATGATCGTATTGACCCTGTTGGGGCTTGTGTTGGAATGAAAGGTTCTCGTATTCATGGAATTGTTCGTGAATTAAAAAATGAAAACATTGATGTTATCAATTACACCTCAAATTCAGAATTATTAATTCAACGTGCTTTAAGTCCTGCTAAAGTTACTTCGGTGAAATTAAACAATGATACCATGCGTGCTGAAGTGTTTTTAAAGCCTGATCAAATCTCTTTAGCTATTGGTAAAGGTGGGTATAACATTAAATTAGCTGGGAAATTAACTGGCTATGAAATTGACGTATTCCGCGATAGTGATGACGCAGTTGTTGATATCGATGATGTTGATTTGATTGAATTCTCTGATGAAATTGAAGCATCTGTTATTCAAGCGTTACAAGCTATTGGCTGTGATACGGCAAAAGCTGTGTTAGAGTTAGATGTGACCGAATTATCTCGTCGTACTGGATTAACAGAAGAAGTAATTGAAGATGTGAAACAAGTTTTACAATCGGAATTTGAAGATTAATAAATTGTTATGAGTAAAGAGTTAGCCTTCTTTTTTAAATTTTAAAAGGCATATTTGAACAAGAAAATAAGCGAATAATATTTTATTAATCGCTAAAAAAAAGACAAGGAAACTAGATAATATGTCAGAAGTAACGCAAATGCGATTAAGCAAAGTAGCAAAGGAATTCAACTTATCGTTGGGTAAAATTACAGAATTCCTTGCTGCTAAAGGTCGTCCAGTAGAAAACAATCCTAACGCTAAAATTGGCGCTGAAGAATACACTTTGTTATCAAAGGAATTTTCGGGGGATAAATCTGCTAAGGAAGAGGCTCAACATGTGGGCTTAAACTTAACTAAAATAAAACGTGAATCATTTGTTGTTGAGGATGTAAAATCTATCAAAGCTCGTGAAGAAGAAGAAATTCGTGCTAAAGAAGCTATTGCAAATGCCGCTAAAGCTGCTGCTGAAGAAAAAGCTGCTGAAGAAAAAAAGCAAGAAGCCATCAAAGCCGCTGCTATTAAAGCAGCTACTAAAAGCGAAGAACCAGAAGAAGAAGTTAAAGAAGCTCCAAACGGTATTACTGGACCAAAAGTATTAGGGAAAATGGATTTAAGTACCTTAAATCAAAAAACAAAACCTGATAAAAAAACTAAAAAAGATAAGGAAGAAGAGAAAAAAGCAGAGGAGAAAATAGCCACAGAAGCAAAAGCAACCAAAGGTAAAAAGAAGAAAGAAGAAGTTGAAGAGGTTGTAAAGCCGATAGCTGAAACACCTTCCGTTCCTGTTCCAGAGCCTACACCTGAAGTAGAAGAAGCTAAAGAAGTTTTTCATGAAACCATCTATCAAAAATTAGAAGGTCCAAAAATTATGGGTAAAATTGAATTACCTGTAGTTAAAGAAGTTAAAAAAGGAACTACTCCTATACCAGGTTCATTTGCTGATAAAAAGAAACGTAAACGTATTCGTAAAGGCGGTATAACTGAAGCTGAAATTAAAAAAGTAGGGGCTGAACA
This sequence comes from Bacteroidota bacterium, assembly GCA_025356715.1. The sequence continues at coordinate 44 of JANXRU010000403.1, read as the reverse complement.
AGCTCAAATTGCTAAAGATAAAGCCAAAGAAAAATATGGCGACC
>JANXRU010000390.1 GCA_025356715.1 Bacteroidota bacterium | reverse complement strand
TGAAAAAATAAATCCATTATTTGAAAAAACACCTCATTACCAATTTCCAAACGAACATAAAGCGATTTACAAAACAATTGGAGGCACTCCTCACTTAGATAATAACTATACTATTTTTGGAGAAGTAATATCTGGATTAGAGGTTATTGATAAAATAGCATCGGTTGGAACTAATCAAGACGATAGGCCTATCATTGACATCAGAATGACAATCTCTATTATCAAGTAAATCTATACTAACATTAACTTCTATTCTTTGAGTAAAATTATTTAATAAACAAAAACCCATTTGTAATGAAACAAATGGGTTTTTGTATTTAAGCTTAAGCTATAAATTAGTGTTTTTTAGCACCTTTTAAGTGAGCTAAAGAATCAGCTACGTGAGCAGCAGCTAAAGAATCAGCAGCAGCAGTTGCAGCAGCAGCTACAGCAGCTTCAGCGTCAGCAGCAACTTTAGCTAAAGAATCAGCTTGAACTTGAGCTACAGCAGCAGTTGAATCTTCAACAACTTTAGCACGAGCTTCCATTTCTTCTTTAGAAGGACCACAAGATACAAATGCAGCTGATAATGCAGCTACAGCAACGATTGATAATACTTTTTTCATTTTAAGTTTTGTTTAGGTTTGTTAATTTTGGTTGCAAAAATACATATTTTTTTGAAACATCGTTAAAAAAACGAAAAAAACACAACTATTTTTCAACATATCTTAGTTTAAATTGTTAAAAACGTCATAAAACGTACCTTTACGAACTATGTATAAATTAGTTATAAAGCCCTTACTGTTTAAATTAGATCCTGAAAAAGCACATTATTTAACATTTGACTTGCTCAAATTGTTTATAGGGAACTCTTTAGGTCGATTTTTAGCGAAATCCCTTTTCTCTTTCCATCATCCTAAGTTAAATAAACAATTATTTGGTCTAAACTTCGAAAACCCCGTAGGGCTTGCAGCTGGACTAGATAAAGACGCTAAAACATTTAATGAATTGGCAGCTTTAGGTTTTGGATTTATTGAAATTGGAACATTGACTCCAAAACCTCAACCTGGAAATGATAAACCACGGTTATTTCGATTACCAAAAGATGAAGCACTCATTAATAGAATGGGATTCAATAATGAAGGAGTTGATGCTGCTGCAATTAGATTAAAAAACAGAAAAACAACAACCATCATTGGCGGTAATATTGGTAAAAATAAAATCACGGCTAATGAAGATGCTATAAAGGATTATGAATATTGCTTTAATGCTTTATTTGATGTTGTGGATTATTTTGTAGTTAATGTTAGCTCTCCAAACACTCCTAATTTAAGAGCTTTGCAAGATAAAGAACCTTTAACTGCATTATTGAATCATTTACAAGCTAATAATAACTCAAGACCTAAGCGTAAGCCCTTACTTCTAAAAATAGCACCAGATTTAACAAATTCTCAATTAGATGATATTATTGACATCGTAGCCATAACTAAAATTGATGGCATTATTGCAACCAATACAACTATCAGTAGAGAATCATTATCCTATACTAAAGATGAAATAGATGCTATAGGGATGGGTGGATTAAGCGGCAAGCCTCTTGCGCAAAGAAGCACAGATGTTATTGCTTATCTAAAAACAACTTCTAAAAATGCATTTCCTGTTATTGGAGTTGGCGGTATTCATAGCCCACAAGACGCCATTGATAAACTAAAAGCTGGTGCTGATTTAATTCAACTATATACTGGTTTTGTATATGAAGGCCCTGCATTAATTAAAAAAATAAATAAGGCAATTGTAAAACAAAAATAGTTACATATGAAATACCCATATTTGCCGAAACACAAACACCAATGATTAAACTGGGTAAACCATATGACAATAAAAAAACAATAACTTAAGCATATGAAAATTATCGAATGTCCAAGAGATGCTATGCAAGGTATTAAGCAATTAATTCCTACTGATATAAAAGTAAAATACATTAATTCTCTTTTAAATATTGGTTTTGATACTATAGATGTTGGAAGTTTTGTGTCTCCAAAAGCCATACCTCAAATGCAGGATACAGCTCAAGTGCTAAAACAACTTAACCTATCGCAAACTAAAAGTAAATTATTAGCCATTATTGCCAACACTCGCGGTGCGCAGGAAGCTTGTGCATTTGATGAAATACAGTATTTAGGATTTCCTTTTTCTATTTCAGAAACATTTCAACAACGAAATGCAAATTCAAGCATTGCCGAGTCGTTAATTCGAGTTGAAGAAATACAAAAATTATGTGTTCAACATAAAAAAGAATTAGTTGTGTATATTTCGATGGCTTTTGGAAACCCATACGGAGACTTATGGAACAGTGACATCGTAATTGAATGGACTAAAAAATTGAGTAATCTAGGCGTGAAAATCATAGCGCTTTCCGACACTATTGGTATTTCTAATTCTGAAAACATCAAGTACTTATTTTCTAATATTATTCCAGAATTTAAACATGTAGAAATTGGTGCTCACCTCCACTCCACTAAAGAAAGTGCATTGGAAAAAATTGATGCCGCTTACAAAAGCGGCTGTCAACGTTTTGA
>JANXRU010000362.1 GCA_025356715.1 Bacteroidota bacterium | reverse complement strand
TTTGAACGTCATGTTTTACATTCCTTAGGTATTGCAAAAGTAATGGCTTTTAAACCTGGCACCAAAGTGTTGGATGTTGGTACTGGTGGTGGTTTCCCAGGAATTCCTTTAGCTATTTTATTTCCTGATAGTACCTTTCATTTAGTAGATAGTATTGGAAAAAAAATTAAAGTGGTTACAGAAGTTTCATCTGTATTGGGTTTGACGAATGTAACCGCAGAACATGAACGCGCCGAAAAAATAACTGATCGCTATCATTTTATTGTAAGTCGTGCGGTTACAGAATTTCCTGTATTTTATAATTGGATTTATCGTAAAATATTAAAAGATAATTTCAATGATTTACCTAACGGTATTTTATATTTAAAAGGGGGCGATTTACAAGAAGAATTTGGACACCATTACACAAAAGCAACCTTTTATAACCTTAAGGATTATTTTACCGAAGAGTTTTTTGATACTAAAAAAGTAGTGCACTATAAATTAGGGTTTGTTTAGATTATAACTTATTAGCTTTGTCACTAATATCCTCTTAATTATCTCTTTTCTATTGCTATATTTGTAATTAGAATTTTATTTATTACTATGTTGTTTATTACATTTTTATTGGTTTTATTAAATGGTTTTTTTGTAGCTGCTGAATTTGCTTTGGTAAAAGTGCGCGGCTCTCAATTAGATATTAAAGTCCAAAAAGGAAGTACCCGTGCTAAATTAGCAAAATCTTTACTCGACAAATTAGACGCTTATTTATCTGCTACTCAATTAGGTATTACACTAGCGTCTTTGGCCTTAGGTGCTGTGGGAGAAGAGGCGATCTCTCATATTGTTGTGCGCTTTTTTGAAAGATCAGGGTGGGAAGTAGATCCCTTAACGGTTCACAGTATTTCTTTACCAGTTGCTTTAACGTTGCTTACTTTTTTTCATGTTACTATTGGCGAACAAATTCCTAAAATGATAGGTATTAAATATTCTATGGATACGGCGTTATTTATAGCTTGGCCATTAAAAATATTTTATATGGTTTTTAGCCCATTTATTTGGCTATTAAATAAATCATCTAATGTTATTTTGCGAATTATTGGCATTAAACGAGTAGGGGATGATGAGGTTCATACGGAGGAAGAATTACGTTTAATCTTAACCGAAAGCGAAGAGGGTGGCGCTATTAAACCAAGTGAAAATGAATTGATTCAGAATGTATTTGATTTTGATGACCGTTTAGTTAAACAAATTATGGTACCACAAAACCGCGTGTCGGCGCTTGATGTGGAGATGGGAAGAAATGAAATGATTAAAAGAGTTATAGATGAAGGCTACTCGCGTTTACCAGTCTATTTAGGGGATATCGATAACGTAATTGGTGTTGTTCATTCAAAAGATTTATTGAAAGCAGTTATTGACAATAAATTTAAAACCATTAGGGATATTATGCGTCCGGCACATTTTATTCCAGAAAGTATGCATGTCAATAATTTATTGAAGGAATTTCAAAAATTGCATATACAAATGGCTATTGTTACCAATGAATTTGGAGCAACAGCCGGCGTGGTTACCATGGAAGATATTATTGAAGAGTTGGTTGGTGAAATCCAGGACGAACATGATGAGGAAAAACCGATAGTAGAAAAGAAAAGTGAAACAGAGTATATTATTAATGCTCACAGTAGTATTAGTGATGTTAATGCTGCTTTACCAATGTCTTTACCTGAAAATCCAAAATACGAAACGGTTTCTGGATTAATTAATTTTTTATGGGGACGTATACCTGCAGTTAATGAAAAAAGACAATACGATGGATATGAAATAACGATTCTCCAACGTAAAAAACAAACGGTTGAAATGGTTAAATTACGAGTGATAGATGCTGATAAGGTTCAATAAATTGATTCAATTAATTTTAATAAAACGTATGCCGAAATCCATCATTATAAAATTTCTGGTTATCATTATCTCTCTTGTATCTTTTGCTTCGTGTGGAGATGATGACGACGACGAAGTATTTACACCTAAACCTAAAGGTTATTATCGAATTGATTTTCCTGAAAAAAAATATGTGTTATATGATAGCACTTGCCCTTATAGTTTTGAAATTCCTTCATATTCCTTCATTGACAATGATAAACACTTAGGTGCGGATCCTTGTTGGTTAAATATTAATTTCCCGAAATTTAATGCGCAAATACATTTGAGTTATAAAGTAGTAACTAACAATTTAGACACTATTTTAGATCAAAGCCGTGACTTTGCTATTAAGCATCAAATAAAAGCAACTGGACTCGACGAAACGGTTATTATCAGAGATAGTGCGCGTGTATATGGATTAGTTTATGATATTAGCGGTAACACTGCTTCAAATATTCAATTTTATTTAACGGATAGCACACATCATTTTATGCGTGGTGCTTTATATTTTAATGCAGTTCCTAATATTGATTCACAAAAAGTAGTTGTTGATTTTATTAGAAAAGATATTGAGCATCTAATAACGACCTTTAAATGGAAAAATGTTTCCAATTTAAAAAAGTAATCCATGAAATTTCTCGAAGGATTTTTTAAAGCAATCTCTCATTCTTTTAAAGGATTTAGTGTTGTGTTTGAAAAAGGATTGTGGCCCTATTTATTTTATCCACTTTTACTATGGTTCGTTATGTGGGGTTTCAGCTTATGGCTATTTGCTGAGTTTGCAGATCATTTAGCAAATACGATAAATGAAAAATTAAGCATTAATAATATCCCTGATTCAGGTTCCTGGTTATCGTTTGCTAAACCTTTTTTTACAGGTTATTTTTCTATCATAATTGCTTGGATTTTAAAATTGATTTTTTGGTTTGTATCCAGTACGTTTTCTAAATATATGGTGTTGATTTTTTTAGCGCCATTATTTTATTTACTATCAGAGTCGTTAGAAGAAAAAATAACAGGAAAGAATTATCCATTCACTACTTCTCAATTGGTTAAGGATATTTTTAGAGGAATTGGCATTAGTTTAAGGAATATGTTGCTGGAGTATGTGTTTATTATAGTGTGCTTCACCATAACTATTTTATTTCCACCATTAATATTTGTGACAGCACCTTTTTTAATGATATTATCGTGGTATTTTATTGGATTTACGATGCTCGATTATAATTTCGAACGACATAAAATGTCTATTTCTCAAAGCATCGTATTTACAAGAAATAATAAGGGATTAGCTTGCGGTATAGGAGCAGTTTATTCCTTTTTAATGATATTGCCATTTTTTATAGGTCTAATGTTTGGGCCTGTAATATCGGTTGTTGGCGCAACACTTTGTTTTTTACACATTAAAAATAGTCAAACACTTAGTATCAATTAACTCATGCATTCAGTATCTATTGTTAATTATTATAATACGACTCCATTTTTATTTGGATTAAATCGCAGCGCTTTAAAACACCAATTGAATATACAGCTTGATATACCAAGTGTGTGCGCTCAAAAACTCAAAAACAAAACGGTTGATATTGGTTTAGTGCCAGTTGCTATTTTACCACAGTTAGATTCGTATCATATCATTTCTGATTATTGTATAGGCGCCAATGGAAAAGTAGATAGCGTGAAACTTTTTGCTAATAAGCCTTTACACGAAATAACACATGTATTGTTAGACTATCAATCTCGGACATCTGTTGCTTTAGTTCAAGTGTTGAACAAATATTTTTGGAAATTACCCATTCAATTTATAGATGCGAAACAAGGGTTTGAAAAAGAAATACAGGATACCACTGGTGCAGTTATTATTGGTGATAGAACGTTTGGACTAACGGATTACCCTTATCAATATGATTTAGCGGAAGAATGGAAAAAATACACAGGCCTACCGTTTGTATTTGCTTGTTGGGTAAGTAATATGCCATTAAGTCAAGATTTTGTATCGGAATTTAATGCTGTATTAGCTGATGGTGTTAATCACATTGATGAAGCGATTGTTGAAAAACCCATACATATAAAAGGATTTGACGCTATTGATTATTTGAAAAACAAAATTTCTTATAATTTGGATGATGATAAGAAAAAAGGATTAAAGTTGTTTTTGGAGTTGATGAAATAACATTTACCCTAATTTTATATTTTTCTGTTGAATGGATGATGAAAGAAACTAGCAAAATATAGACAAATTTCTCCCTTTTTTTCTTCTCAAAAATCCCTATATTTAAGGGTTATTTATCTCCTATGAAGAAATTATTACTACTCCTTATTTTGAGTATTATTTCATTTACTGAAATAATCGCTCAAGTCGAATTCATCGACTACCGCTCCCAAACCAATGAGTTGTATTGGAAAAACCGTAAACCTTTTGCTGATTATTGGCAGCAGGATGTGCATTATAACATTACGGCTCAATTAAACGATAGTTCGGATATTATTACGGGACATGAAGAATTAACCTATTGGAATAATTCTCCTAAGGAATTGTATGTTGTATATTTTCATTTATATAATAATGCGCAATGTAAAGATTCATACTTAGCTGATTTATACAAAAATAATAATTACCATTTAAAATTTAATAAATACCGTAACGATGATAAAGGAACTAATGTTGAAAAAATCAGAGTTGGTAATGTAGAGTTAAGAACTGAATTAGATAATACCGTTTTAAAAGTATATCTCGAAAAGCCTTTAAAATCAAATGAATCCATCACTTTCGATTTAGATTTTAAAACGTATTACGCTAAGGAAGTAATTCGTAACCGTATGAAATTATTTAATGCATTTGGATATAAACATTATGATGTGACGCATTGGTATCCTCGCATTTCTGTATTTGACAGGAAGTTTGGATGGGATACTGACCAACACATGGATCATGAATTTTATGGCGATTTCGGGTCTTTTCATGTAGAATTTACTTTACCTAATAATTATGTATTAGATGCAACAGGTGTTTTACAAAACGAAAAAGAAATGTTTCCTGATTCCTTACGTAAGCAATTAGATTTATCAAACTTTGCTCGTAAACCTTTTAATTCGCCACCAAGCGTGATTATTAAAAAAGATGGAACTACTAAAACATGGAAATTTTCAGCACTAAATGTTCATGATTTTGCATTAACAGCTGACCCAACCTATCGTATTGGAGAATATATGTGGCAAGGCATTAAATGTGTCGCATTAGTGCAAGAGCCTCATGCTGCAGGTTGGCAAACTTGCCCACAATTTATTGCAAAAGTATTGGATGTGAATACGTATAATATTGGGCCTTATCATTACCCTAAAATGATTTGTGCCGATGCGCAAGATGGAGTTGAATACCCGATGCTAACCCTTGACGGTGGCTATGATCCTAACTACCGCGATTTATTAATTCATGAAATGACGCATAATTGGTTTTTTGGAATGGTTGGAAATAATGAAACGTATCGCGCATTTTTAGATGAAGGATTTACTCAATTTTATACGGCGGATACATACCAATTTATTGATGGCCCCAATAAAATTGAACAAAAACCAAAAAGTAAATATGTTCAACGCTTTACTGAACAAAACAGAATATTAGATGACCAAGTTTATAATGGCTATATGAACGCTGTAACAGTGCGTCAGGAAGAAGTAACGTTAAACACGCATAGTGATGATTATAATGGCGGTATTCGTCACGGTGGTGGCTATGGAGCTGTATATACTAAAACAGCCACGATGTTAAAAAATATGGAGTATGTATTAGGGCGTTCTTTATTTGATAAATGTATGCAACACTATTTCAATCAATGGAAATTTGCACATCCTTATCCAGAAGATTTTAGAAATTCAGTAATACAATATAGTGGCGTTGATTTGAATTGGTTTTTTGATCAATGGCTTGAAACCACCAAAAAGATTGACTATAAAGTGGGACGGATAAAAAAAGGAGCTAAGGCAGGCGAATATTTAATTAAGTTTAAACGTAAAGGCGATATGCAAATGCCTATTGATTTTACAGTATTAGATAGAAACGATTCGGCTTACCATTATTATATACCAAACACTTGGTTCGAAAAGCCAGTAAAGTCAAATGTTTTACAGCGATGGATAGGTTGGGGCAAAGTTAAGCCTACTTATATAGCGAAGGTACAATTGAGTAATAAAATTAAAAATGTGATTATTGATCCTTCTCGCCGTTTAGCCGATGTGGATATGATGAATAACGTGAAGCATCAAAAAGTAAACATTTCATTTGATTCCAAAATATATAATCCATTAGATTGGAAGCATTACGAGTTAAAGGCACGTCCAAGTTTATGGTACAATGGATTTGATGGTGTAAAAGTGGGAGCACATTTAAATGGTGGTTATATGAACACTAAACATGTATTTGACTTAACAGCATGGTTTAGCACAGGTTTGGGCCAAGCTTATTTAGATACTGGTGCTAAAAAAAACAGTTACCGTATTCTTTCGTTTATTTTAAATTATAAAACATCTACTTCTAAATTTATAAAAAAATCAAATGTATATGCTACTATAAAAGCAGTAGATGGTTTACAAAGTGCATTAGTAGGTTTTGAGAAAAAAAGTAATAACGAACGCAATCGTATTTACATCCAGGCTAAAGCCATGTTGCGTGATTTGCCAAATGACTTAGTGTATTTAATTAATCCAAATGATTGGCAAATTCAAAAATTAAATAGTTATCTAAATATTGGCATTGATCATAATTACAGCTATAACAGAGGGATTGGAACCATGAATTTAAATGCACGTGCGTCAGCTTTTACGAATGATTATGATTATTCGTCGTTACAATACACCGCCATAAATAAAAATGATTTGGGTAAAATTAATATCAATACGCGTGTGTATGCACAATTGGGCTTTGGTTTAAAACAAGCTAGCGAATCAATGTTGTATGCTTCGGGCGCAAACTCCGAAGATTTAATGGATAATAAATACACACGCTCTATGGGTTTTATCCCACCAAGTTGGGGCAAGTATGGTATTGAAACCAATCATTTTACAGCAGGTGGCGGATTGAACTTGCGAGGATATTCAGGTTATTTATTAGCTACGACGGATGCTAATGGAAATCTTAGTTATAACTACAAAGGTACAACAGGCGCGTCAGTAAGTGCTGAAATTGAGTTTGGTAAATTATTTAAATTCATGAATTTCAAAAAATTGAATAATTCATTTAAAATTAATCCTTATTTATTTGGAGATGCTGGCTCTATCAATACTAATGCAGTAGGTAAAGCCATGGTAATGTCAAGTGTAATGGCAGACGCTGGACTTGGCTTTGCATTAAGCATTCAAAAATGGGGCCCATTATATGGTATTAAGCCATTAACTATTCGGTTTGATATGCCATTTTTTGTAAACCGTTTGCCTTATGCTGAAAAAGATTATTTTCAATTTCGTTGGATGATAGGTATTAACAGAGCTTTTTAGCCAAGGCATCTAAAACTAAAATAGAAAATTATTATAAAGACAATGAAGTCATTTATTATTTTTCCAGCAATATGTTCACTAATATGGATATTAGCTGTATTTACGATATTTGACATTCCTAAAAAAAAGAAAATTAAATTAATACTGAGCGCTTTTCTATCTTGTGTATTAATTATTTTAGTTATACTATTTAACTTGACTGAAAAAATCGTTGATTATCTTTATATAGATCATAGAGTACTATTAATGATATTCGCTACAGTTTTTCCACTAACGTATTTAATAAACTCATATTTATCCAAATTCATTGGGTTGATATTTATACTAAGATTATGTTTCCTTGCTATACTTTGTTTTGGGGTACTTTATGGCTTATACTTTCTAACATTGGTTATTACACTAATCTTTAATCCAGAACATCTTCACTAAATTTATTGAGTTTATGCAACCTAACGAAAATACCGAACACTACGATTTAATTATTATTGGTGGTGGCCCCACAGGTTAT
>JANXRU010000273.1 GCA_025356715.1 Bacteroidota bacterium | reverse complement strand
GCCAGGGCAGTCGGTTAAAGTAATGGATGAAAATAAAGCGATTACTTCAGCAATCATTGGAAAAGAAACAGAAATGTTGGCAGAAGGAAGAGAAGTATATGATGAATCTGATGGGCTAACAGTTGATGTGGATGTTAGTGCTGTAGGTCTACTTACACCTACCCCTCCTCCTGTGCTTGTTCCAATAGTCTTTGTAGAAGGGCTGAGTTTTAGTGGTTACCTCAATGAAAATAAATACAGAACACACGTTGTTACAAAACTAATTAGTTTTCCGGCCATTATTAAAAAGATTACAAACCGAGCAGATGGAATTACACATATAACAGAGAATTTGGTCTATGATAAATTTACTGGAGATCCTGTGGTGGTAAGAAGTTATGATGATTTCAAACAAAATGTATTAGTCCAGGATTTTAAAGCGAGTTGGGATTATAAAGAAATGAGCGCAAAGTCTCAAAATGAAAAAATGTTGTTTGCAGGTACTAGTATTAAAGTTAGCACTGACGGACAAACTTATTTAGATTTTTTGGCTACAGGAAACTGTGGTGCGATGGGTAGCTTTACAAGAGGTGATTTTCTGGAGATTGGAACTGCCCCTTATTATTTATATCATGTTAACCTATTGGATTTTGTAAACAGCAGAGTATATATAATTCCTTCTACATTGAATCCTTCTGCTATTTCATCTAATACAACTCAAGATGTAACAATTTTACATAGTGGACGAACAAATCAACTAAATGTAAAGGAAGGATCTTTGGTAATGAACAATCAGACAAATCCATTTGGATCGTCAGTTCCACCATTGAATGCTGATATTAATAAATTGCTTAGTCAATTAAATCAAGTTGCCAATAATTCAAGTGCAAGTGTGACGGTAACATCTACTCCTCTTAATATTATAAATCCAAATTCTGGAAAATGTGGAGCGTTGCCAGATAATATTTATGCAAATAGAAATGGAGCTATGATTAATGTTGATATTGGTAAAGATGTGACTACTATAATTACTGAAAAACAAATTTGTGGATTACCTTTGAGTAAAGGTACACCTCATCCTTTGGTGACAGATTTGAATAATTATCTCAATTTTTATTGGGGGAAAACTATTAATAATCCAGGAAATACGACTAACGTATTAAATCCAATATTCACCTCTCCTGCTACTATAAATGCTAAGTATTATGGAGATTATACAATCTTTAATTTCGCTAGTGTAGGATTGGCAAACACGTATTCGTGTATAAATGGTAGTGCAACACCTATAGATGTTACTGGGCCTGCAAACTATATTACTTTAGTTCCTGTTAATACTAATTTTACGTTTTATGGTTTTCAATTGGCTCCAACAGAAAGTTATAAACTTGCAACGGTGTATGTTAATCCAGGAGCTAAAGCAAAAGTTGTAAATCCGAATGTAGGTTCTGTATATTCTACTATAATTCCTCCACAACGTTTTGCAAATAATGTGCGTGTAGAAGCTACGACGTCTCTACCCGCAAATCAAGGGTTCGTTCGTACTCTAAACGATAAATCAACTTGCGATGAGTATGAACCTTACAAAACCGGTCAAAATTTATATAACTTATTGAACCATGCAAATTTACTTAATAAAAAGCATACAGATATAATGGGTTATTTTGATCAAGACGATGAGGGTTATTTAATTTATACAAAGAGAACTACAAACGACAATCCGGTTAGTTGTACGAACTCTCAAAGAGTTTTTGGTCTTCAATTTTATCATACTGTAACACATCCTGTAACAGTACCAAAAACATGTGGAAGTTCAGTAAGTGTGGTAGCTGGAGGTGTGTTTTCTTATGACGAAAGATCAGGTTATATTATGTACGGTACCACAACATGTAGAGTTCCTGTAAATTGTTTAGAGATTTGTAAGGATCCTTCTGCAAATACGGCATTAGTAGTGAGTGCAAATGCTTCTACTTTCTCCGACGATTGGGATTACACAACTTATCAAGGTTATACTTCCAATCTTTATCCAATTTCAAACTCTGTGTTTTCACTTAATGTTTATGAATCGGGAGCAAGAGGTAAATGGAGAAATAAGGAAAATTATACTTATAGAGTAGCGTTGGATAGAGC
>JANXRU010000265.1 GCA_025356715.1 Bacteroidota bacterium | reverse complement strand
ATGCAAATGCTGAATCTTTTAATTCTAAAATAAAAAACTTTAGAGCTAATTTAAGAGGTGTTACAGATATTAAATTCTTCCTTTTTAGACTACAAAAACTATTTGCATAGAATTTTATCCCCAACTTTTATCTTTGACCCGTAACTATTATCAAAGAAATTTTTGTTAAAAATTATGATGGCATAACCTTAAGTTTAAGTTCGGGTAATGTAATAAAAACAAAAACAGTTATATGGGCTGCAGGTGTTACTCCTAATACCATAAACGGATTATCAAAAGAAAGTTATACGACAGGCAATAGACTGAAAGTTAATCGCATTAATCAAATACAAGGGGAAAACTCTATTTATGCAATTGGAGATATTTGTTATATGGAAACACCTTTGTATTCTAAAGGTCATCCACAATTGGCAAATGTTGCTATTAATCAGGCAAAAACGTTAGCAAAAAATTTAAAGTCAATTTTACAAAAAAAGCCAACTATAGAATATGAATACAAAGATTTAGGTTCTATGGCTACTGTGGGTAAAAATAAAGCAGTCGTGGATATCAAATCAAGCACCATTAAAGGTTACTTTGCTTGGTTAATATGGATGTTCTTACACCTTATGCTCATATTAAGTGTAAAAAACAAACTTATAATATTCATCAATTGGGCTTGGGCATATATTACCAAAAACTCATCGCTTCGTTTAATATTAACGGCTAATAAGAGTTTTATTAAATAAAAAACTACCTCAAAACTTCCCAAAGCACAATTCCCATACTAACCGTTACGTTAAAGGAATGCTTGGTTCCGAACTGAGGAATTTCAATACACGCATCGCTTTGATTAATAATAGGCTGTTCTACGCCGTATACTTCATTACCAAAAATAAGCGCCAAAGGTTTTTCGGGTTTAGAAAATGTATTGAGCATCACTGAGTTTTTTACTTGTTCTACAGAAGCGATATAATAACCTTGTTCTTTTAAACTATCAAAAGCCTCTTGTGTGGTTTTAAAATATTTCCAAGTAACCGTTTCTGTGGCGCCAAGTGCGGTTTTAGCAATATCTTTATTAGGAGGTACGCCTGTAACACCACATAAATAAATGGCTTCTATCAAAAAAGCATCAGCCGTTCTAAAAGCAGACCCCACATTGTTTAAGCTCCGAATGTTATCTAAAACTAAAATAATATTGTTTTTTTTGGAAGCTTTAAATTCTTCAGAACTCAATCTTCCTAAATCATGCATGCTTAATTTTTCGTTCATAACTTACTTCTCCAACGAGTCTAATTTATTTGCTAAGATGCGCATACCTTCAATGGCATTGGATTTAATGTGAATTAAATCTTTTATATAATCTAAATTAAAATTACTTGGATCAATTAAATATTTTTGCGTTTTAGGTGTAGTCACATGAATTAAATTAGCAGCAGGATATACATTTAAAGAAGTTCCAATAGTTATAAAAATATCAGCTTGTTCGGCAATAGCTATAGCAGCGTCCATTTCGGGCACCGCCTCACCAAACCAAACAATATGTGGTCGTAACTGAGAACCTTTTTCGCAAACATCACCTTCTTTTATTTCATAGCCATTAATAGGATATACCAAATGTTCATGCGCTGTACTCCTACTCTTTATTATCTCTCCATGTAAATGCAATACTTTTTTAGAACCTGCTCGTTCATGTAAATCATCTACATTTTGAGTAATTACCTGAACATCATATTTAATTTGTAATTGAGCCACTAATTTATGAGCTTCATTTGGAGAGGCTTCCAATACTTGTTTCCGGCGTTGATTATAAAAATCTAGTACTAAAGCCCGATTATTTTCCCATGCATCAAATGTTGCTACGTCCTCTATTTTATACTCTTCCCATAAGCCATTAGAGTCCCTAAACGTTTTAATTCCGCTTTCGGCACTCATACCTGCTCCAGTAAAAACAACTATCTTTTTTTTCTTCATCAAAGGGTAAAAATAAACTTTAAACAAACAACTAACAATAGCAAATATTCGTTTAGCTTATTTTAAATTTACAGAAAAAACAACAACTTATGAAATTTTTCATCGATACTGCGAATTTAGCGCAAATTAAAGAAGCCCAAGACTTAGGTGTTTTAGATGGCGTAACCACTAACCCATCATTAATGGCCAAAGAGGGTATTAAAGGGCAAGGAAATATTTTAAAACACTATGTGGATATTTGTAACATTACCACTGGTGATGTGAGTGCTGAAGTAATTGCTACTGATTTTGAGGGAATGGTACGTGAAGGAGAAGCTTTAGCTGATTTACACGAACGTATTGTGGTTAAAATTCCCATGATTAAAGATGGTATTAAGGCTATTAAATATTTTACGGATAAAGGCATTAAAACAAATTGCACCTTAGTATTTTCTGCTGGGCAAGCATTATTAGCAGCGAAGGCAGGAGCTACTTATGTATCTCCATTTGTTGGTCGCTTAGATGATATTAGCCAGGATGGTATGGAATTAATTGCTGATATTCGTATGATTTATGATAATTATCATTACGAAACTCAAATTTTAGCGGCTTCTGTTCGTCACCCTTTACATATTATACAATGTGCTAAATTAGGATCTGATGTTATTACTGCTCCGTTATCAGCTATTACAGCACTTTTAAACCATCCATTAACTGACAAAGGATTGGCGCAGTTTTTAGCTGATGCTGCTAAATAATTAGGTATTATACCAAGTAAATAAATATATATTTTAGTCCAATATGCTCGTTCTTTTTCCCTTACGCTTCTTCAAAAATAATTGCTTAAGAAAAAAATAACTTCCCATTTTTGAAATAAAACGTAAAGCCATTTGGTATTAGTTTTCAAAAAAAAAGTCTCAGATTTATATTAAATCTGAGACTTTTTTATTTTGGTTAAATTGGTTCTTGACTTCACTCGAACTAACATTACTCAGTCGCCATGAAATTGTTTGAGGTTCTTGACAAATAATGAATTTCGCTATAACGTGACTGTATAACAACAATAATTTAATCTAATAATTTAATCTTTTGCAGACATTTAAAGCGAAGACGCTATGTTAACAAGCTCCGTCGTGCTTTTCCAATTGCGAGTAGTAGCAATAACTTTCAATTTATTTTCAAAAAAACTATTGGTTAATTTTGATTTGCTATATCCATCTGGGCAATATAAATACACGGCCTTTTCAGTAAAAACAAATTCATCGTTTCCAAATACACCGCTTATTTTATCCATATCCTCTTGCTTTGGTTGTTGTGAAAAAAAAGTGACATGTAAAAAATTAACATCTAATTTCTTTTTAATAATAAAAGGATTGTTTTTAAAAACACCCTCAACCTCCTTATGTTTCATAACAATAACGGGCACTTCAAAGGAAAATACTTCTGTTATTTTTTTTGAAATTATTGCTTCTAATTTTAAATTATCCGTTTGTTTGGATTTAAAAACCACATTACCACTTTGTATGTATGTTTTAACATTTTTAAAACCTAAGTCTTCGTAAAGCTTAGTTAATACCTGCATTTTTATTAATTTATGTCCGCCAACATTAATGCCTCTTAGTATTGATATATATGTTTCCATCTTATTTTACGTTACAAATAGTTATTGTTTCTAAGCCTATATTAAATAAGGCATCTATACAACTTAACTTAGGTGTGAAATCAAATTTATCTGAAAACACTTGATAATAAGGATTTTTATGACTTGAGGCATTTAATAAACTTTGGTCATATTCTCTTAAATCCAAACAATTAGTTGGATGTAAATCAAACGCTGTTGTAAACTTTATTTCTTTTTTGATTCTTAAAATATTCAATATGGTTAGTAATAACTGCGTATTAAAATCAATAAGCAACTCATATTTCGTTGTGTAAAACGGACTAAACTCATGCTCAAAAAATTCGAAATAAGGCGAACTTTTATAAGCACTTGTTATAGAGCGCCAGTGCTGCTGTTGCCAGTTTTCGGCATAAGAAATACCTTTATTACAAATCAACTCTTTTTCTGCACTTTTTAATAAAGGAATAGATAACGTTAATTTACCGTTGGATGTTAAAATATCGCAACGATTACGATTGGTTTGTTTTACAAAATGTTCGTGCTTCTCAATATAAATTTCGTCTGCATTCAAAACCTTTGAAAGTACTGTTAAGTCAGGCAAATAAGCTGTTGAAAGTAATATGTTGTTTTTAATTTCAGTCATTTATTTTATCCCCATCAATATCCTACCCCATCTAACGCCTTCGCCAAACAAATTATCTTTTGAAAAAACAGCCTGAAGAAGTGATTTATTTTCCAAAAGACATTGTCGTGCGTGCAAACTGGGACATCGACCAGGTTGTCAATCTAAAACCGTAAATACGTCCCTGTCGTTTAGAAAACCCAGTTTCTTTATTGTGGCATTCAGTTCCTCCTTAATTAAAGTCGTAACGAATACTCCCTCATCCTCGTTTGGCGTTATTAAATAATTACCGAGGCAATCCAATACTTGTGAATGACCAATATATTGGTGCT
>JANXRU010000244.1 GCA_025356715.1 Bacteroidota bacterium | reverse complement strand
GTGTCGTATACTACTCCTTTGCCAACTAATACATAAGGTTTTTTGTTTTTAGCATTTTTGTGTTTGTATTCCATTACCGAAAAAGTAGGTTCATCTACACTTCCTTGATTAACGGCTAATAAGCCACCCATTTTTAATTGTTTGATTTTAGATTTGCTATATACGTCTACTTTAAAACCAGCCTGCTTACCCATTGATTTGAATGCGTTAGCTAAATCCGTTGCATTTAATATGTTTACAGGCTCGTTTACTAAATCGCGCGCTTTAAGCGTGGCATCAATTGCAATAGATAAATTAGAAAGATGCGTATTGGTGATTTTTGAATCGACAACAACGATAGAAGCTAAGGTGTTTTTTTCTTTTTTAGCACTCGGTTTATGTTTGATAAACTGATAGTTTGCTAACGCTAATCCTTCTGTTAATGCTAATGAATAATCAGGATTTGATAATTCATTGCTAATTTGAATACTTGTTAATTTATTGGCATTGAGCGTATCCGTAATAGTTGCCCCATGTTTTCGTATAGCTTCTAAAGCGGTGTAGTGATTTTTTTTAGCATCCACTAAAATCACCATAATCAAGCGAGATAAAGTATTGATACAAATAAATTTTTTATCATTTTCCTTTATTTCATCCGAAATGTAAGTTATTTGCTCTTTTGTGAGGTTGTATGCTGATTTATTTTTAAAATCTGAACATAAAATAGCCAAGCTGTGCTTAGCATCCACCTCATTTTTTTTAGTAATCGCTGTCATAGTAATGCGAATTTACTAAAAACCAAGGATTTAAATAACTTTTAGAAATGTTTTATTAACTTAAGGATGGTAATAAAAACAAATCCATCTATATCTATAAATGGATTTGCTATAAATTTTTGTAAGAAAAATAAAATTGGGTGTTAATTTCCAAATTCACTGATAAATTTAATACGCATTAATCTTACTTCTTCTTCGCTGTATTCATCTTCACCTAATTCTTTTAAAATAGCATTGATGTCGTCTGTTTCAGCTTCGCGTAAGCATTCGTAAATCTCATCTTTTTTATCTTCATCAATTGTTTGATCAATATAATAGTTGATATTTACCTTCGTTCCAGAAGCAACAATGGTTTCAATTTCAGTTAATAAATCATTCATTTTGAGGTTTTTGTTTTTAGCCATATCCTCTAAACTTACCTTTCTATCAATGTTTTGAATAATGAACACTTTTAAACCTGATTTATTTACAACCGACTTAATAACTAAATCACTAGGGCGCTCTATGTCATTTTCTTCAACATGCTTTTTAATAATTTCCAAAATTGCTTTACCATATTTTGCTGCTTTACCAGTTCCAACTCCAGTAATTTTAGCTAATTCCTCCATGCTAATCGGATATTGCGTAGACATTTCTTCCAAAGATATTTCATTGAAAATAATGTAAGGAGGTAAGTTGTTTTGTTTGGCAATTTTTTTTGTTACATCTTTCAACATAGCATATAATATTTCATCTGTTGTTCCAGATCCTTTGCCGCCACCCGAAATATCATCATCTTTATCACTTTCCGCATTGCTAAAGTCATTGTCTCTTGTGAATTTGATACTAGTTGGTTTTTTTAAAAAGGCTTTTCCTTTATCGGTTATTTTTAATAAACCATAATTTTCTATATCCTTTGCAAAAAAGCCATTAACAATAGCTTGACGTAATACGGCATTCCAAAACTTATCGTCTTTATCGTGTTCTATACCTTTGCCCCAAGTTTCTAAAGTATTATGTTTATACGATTTTGATGTAGCTGTGTTATTACTCATTAAAATATTGATTACATCTTTTACTTTATGTTTTTCTTTACTTTCAGTAACACATTCAATAGCTAATTCTAAATCATCTTGAGCTTCAAAGCGTTGTTTAGGATGACGACAATTATCGCACATCTCATTACATTTACTTTCTTCAAACTCTTCTCCAAAATAATGTAAAATAAATTTACGACGGCAAGCAGATGTTTCAGCAAATGACGCAGTTTCCGAAAGCATTTGTTTGCCAATTTCTTGTTCATTAACTGGCTTATCTTTCATAAACTTTTCCAACTTCATGATGTCGTCATAACTGTAAAAAGTTAAGCAGTTTCCTTCTCCACCATCTCTGCCAGCTCTACCAGTTTCCTGATAGTAACCTTCTAAAGATTTCGGAATATCATGGTGAATCACAAAACGTACATCTGGTTTATCAATGCCCATTCCAAAGGCAATAGTAGCAACAATCACATCAATGTCCTCCATTAAAAAACCATCTTGTGTTTTTGCTCTTTCTTTTGCATCTAGTCCAGCATGATAAGGAGCTGCTTTTATACCATTCACTTTTAATGCTTCAGCAACTTCTTCTACTTTCTTACGACTCAAACAATAAATAATTCCCGATTTACCAATGTTTTGTTTCGCGTATTTTATTATTTCTTTAATCACGTTTTGTTTCGCACGTACTTCGTAATACAAGTTTCCTCTATTAAAGGAAGATTTAAATAATTTAGCATCCAACATCCCTAGATTTTTCTGAATATCCTGTTGAACCTTTGGTGTAGCCGTGGCAGTTAATGCCATTACGGGCACAGACCCTAATTTATCGATAATGGGGCGTAAACGTCTATATTCTGGACGAAAATCATGGCCCCATTCAGAAATACAATGTGCTTCATCTATTGCAAAAAACGAAATTTTAAACTCAGAAAAAAATGCAACATTATCTTCCTTGTTTAATGTTTCAGGTGCTACATAAAGTAATTTAGTTTTTCCAGATAATACGTCTTTTTTTACGGTTGCTATTTCTGCTTTGTTTAAAGAAGAGTTTAAAAAATGAGCTATACCAGTTTCGTTACTGAAACCACGAATCGCATCTACTTGATTTTTCATTAGTGCAATTAATGGAGATACAATAATTGCTGTGCCCTCACTCATTATGGCCGGTAATTGGTAGCATAGAGATTTACCCCCACCAGTAGGCATTATAACAAAAGTATCTTGCTGATTTAAGATGTTATTAATAATAGCTTCTTGAGTTCCTTTAAATCCGCCAAAACCAAAAAAATCTTTTAAGGGTTTTACTAGATTATGCGTTTCTACTTCTGCAATCATGGCTTTTAATGATTAAAATGTGTGTTTCAGTGAGTGAGTGGATCGTTCAATTAATTAATTGGTCTTATAAAGATATACTAAATTTTTTTAATAAAGCAATACTTTTTGACAGTATTATTGGATTTTCAGACTAAATGATTGTTTTTGGCGATGAACCTTTTTCAATACGAACGTATTGATGATGAATAACGATAAATGAAGGGGTTTAAAATAAAGAAGTATGGAGATTGCTTATTTAAACAACTTTAAGGCCCAATTTTCTTTTTTGCGCATTAATTCGGCATCAAGTTTTGTTTTATCTTTATAACCGCATAAATGTAATACACCGTGTATCATTACCCGGTGTAGCTCATTTTCGAATGTTGTATTAAATTTTTTTGAATTTTCATTTACTCTATCTATGCTTATAAATAGGTCACTACTTATTTTTTCAGCTTCAGTATAATCAAAAGTAATAATGTCGGTAAATGTATTGTGATTGAGATGTTTTATGTTTATTTCTAATAATTCATCATCCGAACAAAAAATATAATTAAGAGCACCAAGAGTGTGTTTCTCCTTGTCAACAATAGATTTAATCCAAAGCTTTAATTTTGTTTTGTCTTTAAGTTTAAAGGAAATACTAAGGTTTTGGAAGGAAATCATGCGAAATTTAATTCAAATTAAACGTCAATAATACTTCTTGACCGTTTTTATTAAATTCTACTTTATCCGCTAAATTTTTCATTAAAAAAACACCTCTTCCGTTTGGTTTATCAATGTTTAATGGATCTGTGGGGTCAGGTAAATTGTCGTAATCAAAACCTGCACCTTCATCAGCTATTGAAAATTGGATATTTTTGTCGTGTGATTCAAATCCTATTTTGATATTTTTATCGGGATTACCTTTGTTTCCATGATACATTGCGTTATTTACGGCTTCTGTTACGGCAATTAAAATATTACCATAATTATCTTCATTAACATTAAATACTTCACATACATCCTCAACAAGGCGCTCAACTAACCTAATATTATCTGTTGAAGAGCTTATATTTAAGGTTTTTCCTTTGGCTGGTATCATTTATTCACGCTATTAAAATAAGTGTTTACTTTTTCTTTATAATAAGGCGTTAAACTTGGAGAAACTGTATTTAATAACTCCATTTCTTTTTCCTTCAGTCTTTTATACTCTAAAAATTGTTTTGGGTTACTTAAATTTTGATTTTTTGCCTCATTACTTTTCCTTTGTTCGTCTTGCTCGCGTTCACGCTCTGCTTTTTCGCTTTCTAAAAGTTTGGTAATGATGTCTTGCTGGCGTTTCATGGTTTCTTGGGTAATTGCTTTATTTACAATGTCTTTTTCGGTTTGTTCCATCATTTCAGCAATATTACCACCAGGATTTGCACCCCCTTCTTTTTTAATTTTGTCCATCATTTGTTGCATTTGCCTTCTTAATGCTTCTTGTTGAGCAGCCATTTTAGCTAATTGTTCGCTCATACCTTGTCCTTGTTGCCCTGGCATCATACCTTGCCCTTTACCATCTTTCCCTTGTGAACCCATGCCTCCTTGTCCGCCAGGCTTTTGCCCTGGTTTTTGTCCGGGCTTATCGCCAGGCTTATCTCCTCCAGGCTTCTGGCCTTTTTCTAATTGTTTTTTGAGTTCTTCGAGTTGTTGATTTAATTTTTGTTGCATTTGTTTCATTGTCTGCATACTCGGCTTACCTTCTCCTGGTTTTTGGCTTGGTTTAGATCCTTTTCCTGGCTTTTTGCAATTACCTTTCCCAGGCTTTTTACTTTCTTTTGCTTTCGATTGCATTTGTTCGAGCGATTCGTTAAGTAATAAGGCTAAATTATTTATAGAAGTCATAGAATATTGCATACGCATCTGAGCATTTGATTGCATGCGCTCTGCAAGTTCCGATACGGCTTTACCCATATTCATATTAATGGCAGATATTTCTCTATTTACAGTAGCACTGAGTGCTGGAACACGCTTACTTAATGCCAATAAACTATCTTCAATAATTTTTGAATCGTCTTGTAATTTTTTCTGAACCTGAGGAACTTTTAAATATTGCGGATTATCTATTCTAATTTTACTCAATTGCCCCATTAACTCTTCTTGCGCAAAGGATAAGTTTAGTAAGTTTTCTAAAATTTGTCTTAAGGCTTGCATATCTTCTTCTTGCTCTTCTTTCTGCATATCGTCCATCGACTTTTGCATTTGTTCCTGCATTTCTTGCATTTTATCTGCCGCATCTTTTTCCGACTTGGCAGCGTCTTTTTTGTTATTCTTATTTAATTGCTCTGAGCTTTTTTGCATCTCTTTGCTTATTTCATTTTGCTTATCGTCTGTTTTAGGCAATTGATTTGGTTCTTCGAGTGCCTTATTTTTTTCTTCTAAAGTTTTTAAGTCATCTTTTAATTGATTAAATTCTTTAGTTAGTTCATTTTGTTTTTTTTCTAATTCTTTTGAATCAGTTGGGTTATTTGTTTTTTGTTCTTTGTTGTTTGATTTTTTATCTTCAGTATTTTCACTCCCTTTTTTATCTTCGGTGTCTTGTTTTAAGGCATTTTCTTTATTTTTCAAGTCATCTAATTTATCAATAGCTTGTTGCATTTTTTGTTCAATTTCCATTTGTTTAAAGGCTTCAAGAGTACGGTCAAGTTCCTTCTCCATATCTTTATTAGATAGCTTTAATTCTTCTAATTTTTCTTGAACTTTATTTTTATCTAATTTATCCAACAATTTATTTAACTCATCAAATAATTTTTTCATTTCAGGAGTCATAATATTTTCAAATAACTTCTCTAACTCTTTTTGTTTTTCTAAAATAGATTCATCAGTTGGTGTAAATTCCCCTTGTTGTTGGTTATTTAATTGATTTTCTTGTTTTGTTTCTTCAATTTTATTTTTAAGATCGTTTTGTTTTTTTAGAATATCTTCCAATTTCTTTTTTTCTTCCCAACCCATTTGTTTTTTCTCTGTTAATTTTTTTGCTAAGTCATTAATATCTTTTTGTAAATCCTTCGCTTTTTTAATACCATCGTCTAAGTCTTTTTTTATTTCGGAATTGTTTTTATCCGTATTTTGATTTACTTCATCTACTGTTGGTGCTTTAAATTGCATTACTTGTGTCTTGGCTGATTTAGAGCCATTAACTCCATCATTATCCCACACTTCAAAATAGTAATCTAACTTATTACCAGGTTGTAAATTAAAAGGAGTCACATCTAAAAAATAGAAGTAAGGTTGAGTGATTTGTTGTTTATTTATTCCTATAATCCGTTCCCCATTTTTTATAACAGTTTTACCTGCAGAATCTTCACCCGAAAGAGAATATTTAAAAACTAAGGAAGAAAAACCATAATCATCTTTTACATTTCCTGAGAAATAAATATTTTTACTATTAATCGAATCTTTTTTTTCTGAAACCTCTATAAGTGGCGATTGGTCTTGAATTATATTGATTGTGTAGTTTACGGAGTCTGTATTTTGTTTTAAGTAATGATTGGTGTTTTTAATACTATAATTTGAACTCTGCATAAATCGTTTGGAATATGTAAATTCATTTTCGGAAGTTTGGTTAATTGTAATAGTTGTATCTATAAAGTTTAAATTAATGTTATCTGTATTTTTTGTATGAAAGACCCAATTTACTTTAGTACCTTGGGGTAACTGTAAATCTCCAAGATTTGAGATAGTCTCATTTTTTTTATTAAGATAAGAAGGGTAAGATAAGTGTAAATCAAATTTAAGTAACATTGGCTTAGGCAATACAATTAGCTCGTAGCTGTTACTATTAAAGCCTGCCGCATTAAAGAAAAACTCTTGATTTTGTTGAATATTTTTAAAAGTGTAGTTGTAATTAACATTATCAATTTTTCCCATCTTATGTTCTATACCTTCAATTGTAATAAACACTTCATTTGGAATTTCATTACCATTTAATTTTAGTTCTAATATAAAGTCTTGTTGTTGAGTGGCTTGTAAATTTTTATTATTGATTTTAAATTGAAAGGGCGCTTGCTTTTCAAAATATCGTTGATGATAAAGCATGTGTTCAGTACCGTCAGTAATAATATTCGGATTAATTACAAAAAGCAGTAGTAATAAAGCTATTGGAGGTATTGCATATTTTAAATAGTATTTATTTTCAGCTAAGTCGATCGCTGATGTAAACGGAATTGGGTTAAGTTCTTCTAATTTTTGATTAATACTTGCCTCTAATAAATCAGATGATATTGCAGATTCATTACTACGCTGTAGTTGCAATGTGTTTAATAGTTTATCATTAATGAAATTAAAATGTGTTCCGATAATTTTTGCGGCATCGTCGTGAGAAATTATAGCCCCAAATTTATTGAGCTTTAGAATAGGGATAGTAATATACTTAACTACAATAAATACACTTAGCAAAAGAAAGGTGTAAAAAAGAATTGTTCGAACAATAGTACCGAATTCAGCAAAGTATTCAGTGACGACTATAAATAAGAAGCAAGCAACCAATAAGCCTAGAGAATACAATAGACCTTTGATGAGTTGATTTTTGTAATACTTACGTATAAACTCATCAAGTTTGTAAAGGAGTATTTTTTTACTTGAGTGCAAAATTTGTGACTTTACACAAATTTAGCTAAAACATTGCAGGATTATAGAGAAAATGTGTTAAAAGGATTATTAATTAACTGCCTTGCCAAAGAAATCAAGAATAATTAACTCTTCTAAAGTATAACGTTTACCGTTAATAAATCCAGTAATCCATGCATCTGTTTGGCCTTTGGCTATTATTTGTTGGCGAGCTTTTTCAGCATCTTTTAGCGTTGTAAATTGTAATTGAGTAAAACGAGTTATTCCATCAGGATAGCTAACAATTTCTGGTTTACCGAACTCTGCCAAATGATCGTATTTATAATTTTCTGGCTTTCTGTAGGCCGCTATTTGTACTTTAAGAATAAGTCCTTCTGCACAAACGTTTCCAGCCATATCCAATAGTTTTTTATAAATTGCGGGATCATTTAATGATTTCCCTTTTAGAGAAGTAAAATCGGGATTTACACCTCCATTACACGGATTAGTTTTATCAGGAAATTTCAAGGAATTGCTGGCTGATATTGTATTTGATTGATTAGCGTTTATCGCATCGGGATTTTTGGTTGCATTTAAAATACTATCCAATAAAGAACTAACCGATTTGTGATTTTTTTTGTTTTCATATCCTGCAGAGTACACGAAAAAATCTTTTTTTATTTCAACAAATTTTTGTAATTTTTCTATATCTAATTCTTCTTCAATTGGTTCGAAGCCTGGAACAGATACTAAAATTTTAATTTTGTAACCATTTCCTGGCGATAGCGCCATTAAAAATTTTCCAGTTTTAGAGTTCGAATAGTAGGGGCCAATTGCTTCACCAGTTCCTTTTTTAGAGACTTCTATTTTCGCCTCTATTGGTTTATCATCTGCATATACATTCCCTTTCAATAAGGCTAAAATTGGTTTTTCGCCTAAAATACCAGGCGTTACAGTGTAAATATCTTGTCCTCCTTTACCTCCAGCTCCAGGCCTATTAGAAGAAAAATAACCCCTATCACCTTGCGCATTAATTACGTAATAGCGATCATCTTCGGTTGTATTTAAAGGAATACCCATACTGATAGGAGCAATCCAATCATTTTCTTGTTTGATGGAATACATGATGTCATATCCACCAATACTTTTATGACCTTCGGAGCTAAAAAATAGTGTGATACCATCAGGATGAATAAAAGGAGCATCTTCATTATACTGAGTATTTATACTTGGACCTAAATTTTTAGCAGGCCCCCAATCTCCATCCACCTTTTCTGAAACATATAAATCTCTACCGCCTAATCCTCCTGGTTTTTCAGAAGCAAAATATAAATATCTACCATCAGATGTAATAGAGCAACTTCCTTCCCAAGCATCGCTATTGATGTTTTTGTTCAGTCGTTTTGGTTCACTCCAATCTGAACCTGACAAAGTACTAATGTATAAATCTCCCTCGTCGTTATTACTAATAAAAGAAAACAATGTGTTTCCATCTGGCGAAAGCGCTACTGCCGCATCATTACCATTAGTATTTAGAGTTGTAATTCCTATAGGCTCATTAAATGTACTGTCATTTATTTTTGTACTGATAAAAATATCTTCATGATATCTGCCATTTTCTGCATCCTCTTTCATATCATCATTTAGCAGACCGCCCGTACTTTTTTTGCCAGCGTAAGTTAAAATCATAACTGATTCGTCAGCAGAAATAACTGGTACACCTTCCGTTTCTTCAGTATTAATAGGTGATCCGATATTCTTAATATCTGCAATAATTTTTTTAGCAATTAATTCTTTACCATTATTACAATTTGTAATTCCCAATTTGGCGTCGTCGATCAAGGGCTTATCTTCAGTTTTTATTTTGGTTCCTTTTTCATTTATAAATTGTGTGTATATAGCAATCGCATCATCAAAACGGTAATTTATATGATAGGATTTCGCTAGATAGTAATCAATATCAAAGGATTTATCTACTTTTTTCAATTCTTTAAATAATTCGATAGAACGCGCTTTTTTGTCAGGATAATTTAATGAACAAAAGCCTAAGCGGAATTTATATTCGAGATTAGTCGGATTTTGAGTAGCTAACTTATCATATAAATCATAAGCAGCTTTATAATCTTTGTTTTCAAAGTAATAGTTCGCGTCAGCCTTTACATCTTTGCTTTGAGCTGATATATCAATAGATGACAAGAAAATGAACAAAGAAAATATAAATTGAAGTTTACGCATTAATAATACTTATTGTTTTTTAAATTAAAAAAATCGATAATATCAAAAATGCAATTTTAACTACATCGTATAACTATTTTCTTTTTTGGTTATTAACATCGTGAGGTTAAAAGAGTAGGTATGAAAAAACCCTTTAAGTAATTCTTCTTAAAGGGTTTTTCATATAAAAAATAAACTAAGCTTCTACTTCCGTAACAATACTAGGGAAAATACGAACGTTGTTATTTTCTTCTCGTCGGAATTGGTACGTGTATTTATAATGCGCCTCTAAACCTGATTTATTTGGTAAGCCATTAATCATCATAATGTTCCTGTTTTTTGCAAAACGTAATAATTCACGTAAGTAATGTGCTGAAATTTGACCCACTTCATCAATGATACAGTGTACTTTAAAGTCAGTACTACTACGGTGCGAAGATTCTTTAATAAAGACATGTAGTAAGGTAATGTAGATAATTGCCTTTACTAAAATGTCTGTACCTGTACTTCCGATACTATCAATTTTATGTGTCCAACCCGTTTCGTTCATTCCTTCTTTAATATTAAATCGTAATTCAAATAAATCTTGTAAACGAATTTCTTCTTGCTCTTGTTCTTTAATGGCGCTACGTAATTGTTCTAATAATTTAACGGCACGATTTGAAATCTCTTTGTTTTTATGAGTTGCAAAATCTGTATTAAATAACCCTTCATTATATACTAAGCCGTTTTCTTCGCGGAACTCTTGGATTCGTTTTAATAGTTTGTAAACTTTATTTTCAGAGTCTTCTAAACGAATTTTGATAAACTCAATTAATTTTGATTCTTCAAACTCTGCCTTTTTGAAATCTTCAGCAATTAAAGTAATGATATGTTGAATTTTATCTTTTTGCCCACTTAGTTCTTTTACTTTAGTAGCAATACTATCAGTTACTAATCCAATTTGTGTGGCGGTTTCTGCAATAGATAATTCAATTTTAGCTTCATTAATAAATGAGCGTAAATTTTGCGCAAAGCGCTCAAATTCACCTTGTGACGCATCATTACGGATTACAAAATTAAAGTGATTTTCTAATCTAAATTTACCTGCAAATTCATTTACGTAACGTTGAAATGCTCCATACTCTTCATTAAAATGAGAATCATTTTTAAGAAGTTGTGTACATAAATCCATTACCGAATAATTTGTTTTCTTTGGTTCTGCACGTTCAATAATATCTACATACTTATTATAAACAGGCGTTTCTCTGAAATTTTTAGTAAAATAATTTATCCCATTATTAAACTCAATAAGTTCTTCATCAAATGCACGTTTTTGTTTATTCAACTCCATACGTTTGATGTTATATTTACGCGCAATTTCTTCTAATTCAGCGCTTAAATCATTGGCTGTTTTTACATATTCTTCTTTTTTCTGAACATAGTCTGGAAGCTTATCAAAAATATCACGCTTATCTTTTAAGTAATCATTAACGACTTGAGAGTATTGTTCAATTTCTTTTAAAGCTTCTTGAATTTCCTTAATGCGAGTATCAATTTTTTTGATTTCTTTACTGTCAACGCCTTTTGCCTTAAAGTTTGATTCTTTTTCTGAGCTTAATTGCGTTTCTTTTTCTTCGTATTCTTTAACTTGATTTTTCTTTTCAACTTCTAATTCAGATATCTCTGTTTCTTGTCTCCCTTTCAAATCAACTAAACGCTCATCATTAAACGTTTTTAATTTATCTAATTGAATATTAAAATCATTCAATAAATTATTTTTCTTTTTATTTAAGATTGCTAATTCTTCTTCAATGATATTTATTTTTTGTTTGTTCCCTGTTAATGATTGTTCAATTTCAGTGCTAGCACGTTGTTTCCAATCTTCAATTTCTAAGATTAGTTTTTTCTCACGTTTATCGGCTAATTCTAAAGAGTAGTTTAATACTTTTAAATCCTCTTTTAATTCCCCTAATTGCTTCCCGAATTTATCAGCAGCCAACATTTTCTCTTCGTTGTTGCTTGTTTGAAATTGATTTAAAGATTCTTCTAAATCACGGATTTGCGCATTGCGTTCATTTTTTTCAAACTGATATTCTTCAATGGTTTTAGAAACAACATTTACATCATCTAATTTTAATGTGACGCCGTATAAAGAAAAAGCTTTATCGGCAATAATTTTAGGATCCAAATCTGTTCTAAATAACAACTCTTCATTCACTACCTTGCCAATAGTTGTATGCCAATCTTTTACATTTTTTTCTAAATAACCATATAATGCATCGTGTTGTACATTTAGTTTTTCTTCAATAGCTTTTATTTCATTCTTTACACGAATGATGTCATTATTAGTTTTTTGAATTTGTACAGATGATGCTGTTTTTAATTTTTGTTCTAAATTTTCCCACTCTTTCTGATTGCTTTGAACCAAATTCGTTTTAATAGCACGTTCTGATTTATTCTTGTAATTAATGGCTCTCAACTCTGCTAATTCTGTTTCCTGACCTTTAATTTCATTTTCGTAAAATCGAGTATTACGAATTACTTTTTCCTCTGCTTTTAGCTCATTAAATTCAATTTGTTTAGAAGTAACCTCTGCGTTTAACTCAGTAATAGCTTCTTCGCGTTTTTGTTTTAGCTCGTTGTCTTTTTTATTGAATTCGTTTTTTTGTAATAATTGTAATTCATTATAGTGATTGAAAATTTCGCTGGTACGTGAATTTATTTTATTCACATAAGCTGTTTTGTCATTACGTAATTGTTCAATAAGAGACGAATACTTCATTTCAATGCTTTGTACATTGGATGTTAGAGATTCGTATTCGCGACGAGCAATATTCAAATCAACTTGTAGTTTTTCTCTTTCTGAATTTTTTTCTACAGCGGCATCAATGTTTTTTTCCTTGTATTCTTTTAATTTTTTATTGGCTTCACGGATGGATTTATCATAATAACCAATTTCTTCGCGTATATCTTTCTGTTTTTCTTCTAAGTGAGTTTTTTGCTCTTCATTACCTTCGGCTAATTTTTCAATTTCTTCTTCCTTTTCGCGAGAGGCTTTAATGATTGTTTCATTTTGCGTTTCTGCATATCGCAAACTACTACCTAACTTATCGGCCATTTCCATTTGTGCGCCTTTAAGCATGTGTACCTGATCGTATTTTTTATCAATGAATTCGATTAGTTGTTGAGTTTCCTTTTTCAGATAGGTTTCTATATCCGAATATTTTTCATTGAATTGACGTAACTGTCTTTCTACTTGTTCCAATTTAATACTACTATTTTCAGTAGTTAATGAGTTAGCAATAAAGTCTTTTATAAAACGACTATCAATGCTACTTTTAGAACTTAAGAAAACGTTAGTAATTGATTTAGGTATGTTTTGATATTTTTCATTTCCCTTTAGTAAATAAAACTTTGACAATTGTTTATCAGTTTCTGTTCCATACAATACATTACGGTAACGCTCAAACGTGTCAATTTGATTGGAAATATAAATACCTCGTTTATCAAAACCAGCGGCTATATCTTTTATTTTTAAGGCTTCATCGTTTTCATTAAAAAAATAATCAGGACTATATTCAGCATCTACAAAACGAAATACTAATTTGTTATGACGATATACTATAACGAAAAATGGTTTATCTTCCGTTCTAATTTCATAAATTAAATAGGAATTTTCATTTCTAAAATAATGTTCATCAAATGGTTTTTGAGAAGGTGCAATACCTAATCCGCGACTATTTGCGCTATAAAAAAACAAGATAGCACGTTGTAAAGATGTTTTTCCGAAATTATTTGTCCCAACAAAGCAAGTATTGCCACTCAATTCTAAATCGGTGTATTTTACATTGGCAATGTTTATTTCTACAATTCTATTTAATATTCTACAGTTGTTTTCCATTTTTTTTATGTTCTCTTCTATTATTCTGTATTTTTTTTCTTTGATAATTGATTATTCATTAATAATCATATAAATTAGTCTCTACTGTTGTTAATGCTTTAGTTCCTGCAACAGGTTTTTCTTTGGCAGTTGCTTTTGGTAAAATAATGGGATATAAGCCAATTGTTTTTCGCTTGTTGTTTGCAATTAGTAAGTCTTTGCCAATTGTTTTTTCGTAACCAGTTATTGGCTCATAAAACTCCGGACTAAGTCCGTTCATTATATTACGTCTATCTATTAGTAGTGCATAAAACGATGGCGAAATATACCCATCATTAAGGGCTTTAAACAAAATATCATTAAGACGTTCATTTTTTTTATCACTATCATAGTTTAGTAAAATAGTTCGAGTAATAGCGCAGGCATTTATATCTACAAATTTCAAGTTTGGAAATCCAAATTGTTTAATACTAGATAAAAGTTTAGACACGGTTACTGAATCTGCTTTCATTTTTTCTTTCACTAATTTGTATTTAGATAAATAATCAGGAGTAGTTTTATTGCAGTTTTTGTTTTTTAAGCAGTTAATACATGATTCGGTAGCAGTTTTATAGGTTGAGGTTGAGTATTTTTTACCATTTTCTTTTAGTGCGTAAATTTCATTTTGCCAACCTGCGTTTTTGCAAGAATCTCTATATCTAGTCCATTTATTTATATTGTTCCTATATTCATTATTCGTATTTTGGTTATTAAAAACTATCAATGAAATTTTATTACTATCAATTACATACCCATTTTTAATAGCTTTTTCTAAATAATCCAATGCTTTAAATTCTTCTCTAATTTTTAAAGCGCAAAGTGTTGCTTTAAAATAGTGCGTTGGATTTATTGCGCCTTTATAGTTTTCAAAGGCAGTTCCATATTGGCCAAATGCCTCTAATAATGAATCATTTTTATACATACGTTCTGCATACGATACCGTAACATGAAAATTATTAAAATCTTCAGTTGTAGTATTGTATTTTGTTTGTGCAAAAGCAATATTCGTAATGAATACACTTAGTATGTATACTATTTTTTTCATTATATCTTGTGAGTTTTAATTATAAACTATCCCTTGTGTGTCATCACCGCCTAAGCTAGTGTCTTCATAAATTGCAACAGAATTAATTACATCTAATAAATACGTGTAAGAATCAAGGACTTTATAAGACTCAGATTTTTCGTCTTCTAATTCTAAAAAAGAATCACGACTCATTAAATCACATATTTCGCGAACCTTATTATGTAAGGTTTCCGAGCGGTATAGTGGTATTTTTTGTAATTTTTGTTTCAAACGAACATTAGCATTACACTCTTCCGAAATTTCTCCTGGACGGAAACGACTACCAATCCCAATTTTATTATCCATGCTGGCAAATAAATCAATAATATCGATGTAACGCTCAAAGCGTTCTAACTTTTTTTCAAGTTCACTGTTTGGTTCACCTAATTTAGAAAAGTAAAAGAAATTATTTCCACGCTCTATGTTGTAACGTATCACATTAAAATAAGCTTGGAGTCTATCAAAATTATCAGGATTGTTGATGACGTCGTATAAGCGATTCATCCCGTCTTTACTGCCATTGCTGGAAATAAAATTACCACGAGCCATAACAGCAAAAATATCGTGTGTTTGTTTTGGTAGGTTGAAGTTAATTGTGTCTTCCATGTTTTATGTTTTAATCCCCATGTGGGACGAATTATTTAACTTTTTCTTTTTTTTCCTTCATTGGTAATATCAACGTATAACCTAAACGTTTTTTAACATCATCGCCTAAAGTATAATCGAAATATTGTAGGCGGTATTTAAAATCCAATTGATTTTGATATTCCATCGCAATCTCTACGAATAAGGATAGTCGGTCTTCAAACGTAACAGTACCAATAGCTTTTGGGAATTTGTAATCCATTAAATATTCAAATAAATTTGCTTTCGTTTGAGTTAAAAAACGTTCTACTAATTTCTCGGTATCTAATTTTATTTGCTGCTCTAATCCTTTGTCTTTAAAGTTACCTGGCATTTTATCGGCCAAGCCACGCACCATTAAACGCGTAATTTTATATTTTTCAGCAATACGTTTACACAATACATGGCCGTCATCACTGTACAAGAAATCAATAGGGATTTTTGTTTTCGGCGTTTTATGTCCGTTGTGTTTGAGTGTGTTGATGCCGCTTACAATTTCTCTGAAATTAGTTTTGAAATGTAATGCTCCGTGATCCTTGATTTCTTTGAGTTGTTGCGCTTTTTTGTAAACGTCTAATTGGAACTGAATTTTATTAATAAAGTCAGTGATGTCCGTTTGAATTTCAATTAAGAAATCTAAATTTTCA
>JANXRU010000186.1 GCA_025356715.1 Bacteroidota bacterium | reverse complement strand
AAACCATTGATATTATTATAGATTTGAGGGATAGTTCAGTTCCGCTCGGGACCTCTAAAACCCTCTAAATCAGTTGATTTCAGAGGGTTTTTTATTTTGATTTAATTATTTAGTAAACTTTTTAACCATTTCAACAAAATCCACACAATACACTAATAAAATGATTACTACTGCTAAAGACGCCTTAAAAATTGTAAAATCAGGAGATCATCTATTTATTCATTCAGCTGCAGCTACACCTCAGTTGTTAGTAAACGAGCTTTCTAAAAGAGCGGTTGAGTTGACTAATGTGAGCATTTATTCCATGCATACAGAAGGGGATGCGCCTTATGCGACGCCAGAATGCGCTCATGCCTTTAAAATAAAAGCTTTTTTTGTTGGCGAAAATATTCGTGCTGCTATTCAGCATGGACAAGGAAGTTATATTCCCGTATTTTTAAGTGAAGCTCCTTTATTGTTTTCAAAAAAAATTATTCCATTAGATGTTGCTTTAATATCCGTATCACCACCCGATATTCATGGCTATTGTTCCTTAGGCACTTCTGTGGATATTTCATTAGCCGCTCAACAATCTGCTAAAGTTGTAATAGCTCAAATAAATAAACATATTCCTCGAACGCATGGAGATGGCTTAATACATGTCAGAGATATTGATTTTTTAGTTGAACATAATGAATTATTACCTGAAATTAAAACTCATCCTATTACTGACATTGAAAAATCAATTGGCAAAAACATTGCTGAATTAGTTGAAGATGGAGCAACTCTTCAAATGGGAATTGGTGCCATTCCGAATGCAGTTTTAAGTTGTTTAACCAATCACAAAAACTTAGGGATTCATTCCGAAATGTTTTCTGACGGAATATTACCATTGATTGAAACTGGCGTTATTAACGGCAGTCAAAAAATAAAACATCCAGGAATGATTGTTGGCTCTTTTGTAATTGGCACAAAAAAATTATATGATTTTATTGATGATAATCCAATTGTAAAGTTATTAGATTTTGCTTATGTAAACAATACAGATGTTATTAGAAAAAACCCTAAAGTAACTGCCATTAATAGCGCTATCGAAATTGATTTAACTGGACAAGTATGTGCAGACTCAATTGGCAGTAAAATATTTTCTGGAGTTGGTGGCCAAATGGATTTTATAAGAGGAGCATCATTATCCGAAGGTGGGAAACCAATAATAGCTTTATCTTCTGTAACAAAAAATGGATTATCAAAAATATCTACTATCCTTAAACCTGGCGCTGGTGTTGTTACAACAAGAGCTCATGTTCATTATGTCGTAACTGAATATGGTGCCGTTAATCTTTATGGAAAAACTTTAGCCGAACGTGCAAAATTGCTAATTGATATTGCTCATCCAAACCATAGAGACCAATTAAGTAGAGATGCTTTTGCATTAATGAAATAACTAATTAATAAAGCTAATAGGATATTTACTGTTTATACTTTTTCTAAAAAACGAATAGAAACTGAAGTCCCATTTACATTTTCAATTTCAGCATCGGCATCAATTTGCTCTGATAACAAGTATATAAGCTGAATACCAAAGCTAGAACTGTCTGTTTTTGTAAAGTCATTTGAAATACCTGACCCGTCATCAGAAATCCTTAATTTATTTTTAACTAAAGTCACTGTTATTACTCCTCCCGTTTTTTTAAAGGCGTGTTTAAACGAATTACTAATTACTTCGTTTAAAATAAGGCCCATTGGAATCATTTTATCAATTGAAATTGATAAATCTTTCGAAATTTTAACCTTCAATTTTACAGAAGGCTTGTTGTAGGTGGTTTTTAGTTTTTCAACTAAAGACCCAATATACTTTGCTAAATTTATGTTGCTCAAATCAGAATTAGCATATAGCATTTCGTGTATTAAAGACATTGAAATGATTCTGTTTTGGCTATCTGACACCAATGCCGAAAAATTAGGATCATTAGAGTTCTCTGCATGAAGTTTTAATAAACTAGAAATAATTTGAAGGTTATTTTTTACCCGATGATGAATTTCTTTCAATAGAGTTTCCTTCTCCTTAATCGTGTTACTCAATTTTTCCTCAGTCTTTTTTCGTTCAAAAAACAGAGGAACATCATACTTCTTTTTTTGTTTTAATTTTTGTTCTTCTATAGTTAAATACTCTTCAATTTTATGTGGAGGCGCCATCACAAACGTACAATTTTTATCACCCTTTGCTCTGCACGAAATTTCAACAGAAGTTAATTCAATACCAAAACTTTCTTCGCACCAGCCCGACGAATAGCCCGCATTCATAGAACATACAGGGAAATTTGTTTTTTCCTTTGAACGAATCCAAGAGTCCGCTTCAAATGAATAAGGGTGATTATACTTTAAATAAAAATTTTCATCAGGACTTGGTCTACTTTCTGGTAATATATCTACAAATGCCCAACCGGTATATGCAAAATGAATAGGGCCAGCTGATAATTTAGAAATAGGGTCTTTTAATTTCATTTTTTTATGGAAATTTTTTCCATCTTCAACACCTATCAAATGAGCGAAATCAAATAACATATTTCTTCCAATTTTAATAGCTTCTTCTGTTGGCCTATTGGAGTATAATGTTAAAATATTTTTAAAGAAATCATTTGCTAAAGACTCAGCTCGCATCAGCACATAGCGTTGACCATTTACTTCTATTTTAGATAAACTTGGATCTGCATTAAATGTTTGAAAATATTTTTTTACAATTTCTGACGCCTTATCAAAAATTGGCTCAATATCCTTTGGCGTTTTTACTGTTTTTTTAGTTGTATAAAAAACATCCTTTTTCTTACGTAGCATAAGGTTTTCTTTCTCTAACTCTTTTATGCGTTGTTTTAGAGATTGGATATCTTCAGTTTTCTTCATAAGTAATAAAAAATAGTTAATCTTACTATAGTAAAAATACAATAAATATTTCAATACAAACTACTAATAAACAAAGACTAACCACTTATAACGAAAGACTAACCACTTATAGTCAAAAACCTACCAGTTACAAAGTTGATGCAAGCCATTACTTACAAAACAACCATATTTGTATTAAAATGGCGTAATTGCAAAATATTTAAAAAGGCTTAATTAACTGTTTTAACTAAAATTTCAACAACCTCTTAAAACATTAATAAAAAGATAGCATTAGAATATTGTTATTTAAAAACCTTTTTGCTATGTTTGGCGTCATTCTAAAAAAAATAGAAACTAACTAAAAAACAACAATTATGAGTAACAAAAAAACATCAGGCGGTTTTCCATTAATCGTTTCAGCAATTGCAATCGTTATCTGTTTAGTAATCGGAATCGTAGTTTATAAATTTGTATTAGGCGATGCTGGTAACTTTGACGCAGAAGGTCCTGAAAAGGGTCATCCACAAAACTTTTTTGGTATTATGTATAAAGGTGGATTTATTGTACCTATTTTATTAGGAACATTGTTTACAGTTCTTTGTTTTTTCTTTGAACGTTTAATTACGATTCAAAAAGCAAACGGTGCTGGAAACACTGATAAATTTGTTTCTAAAATAAAAGAATTAATTGCTTCTAATGATTTAGACGGTGCTATTGCTGCTTGCGATAAGCAAAAAGGATCTTTAGGAAATGTAGTTCGTGAAGGGTTGGTAAAATACCAATTTGTTCAAAATGATACACACATGGATAAAGAATCAAAAGTAGCTGCTATTTCTAAAGCATTAGAAGAAGCCACTGCATTAGAATTACCAATGTTATCAAAAAACTTAAGTGTTATTTCTACTTGTGCTTCTATTGGTACTTTAGTTGGTCTAATCGGAACGGTTGTAGGTATGATTCGTGCCTTTGGTGCATTAGCTGCAGCTGGTACTCCTGATACTGCTGCTTTAGCAACTGGTATTTCTGAAGCCTTAGTAAATACGTTAGTGGGTATCTTATCTTCTGCATTAGCTATTATTTTCTACAACTTTTTCTCTAACCGTGTAGATCAAATTACATATGCAATGGATGAAGCTGGTTTCTCTATCATTGGAGAATTTCAATCATCTGGAAAATAAATTTATTTTATTTATGAAGTATGCATTCGTTTTGCATCTAAAAAAACGAGTGTCAACAAAATCATAACAGAATAAAACAAATTGTATATATTAATTAGTAACTAAAAAATAAGACATGGGAAAGATAAAAGTCGCAGCACACGCTCCGTCTATTGATATGACGCCGATGGTGGATTTAGCGTTCTTGTTGGTTACCTTCTTTATGCTTACCGCATCATTCCGTATGGCAGAGCCCGTAATAGTGGATCCGCCAAGCTCTCAATCAGATAAAACGTTACCAGAAAATACTGTTTTAGTAACAGTAGATAATAATGGTAGAGCGTTTTTTGGTGTAGGAAATGGCGAAGCTAGAACAAATACTTTAGCGAAAATGAGCGAAAAGTATGGCGTTAAATTTAACGCTGACCAAACTAAAAAATTTGGTGGCTTATCAAGTTTTGGTGTTGAGATAAAAGACTTACCAAGATACTTAGACGCTTCGGAAGCAGAAAGATTAAAGTTTCAACCACAAAAAGGTGTGCCTTTAGACTCAGTAAATAATCAATTACGTGATTGGATCAATATATCTGCCACAGAATTGAATGTTATTTACATGAGAAATAAAGACAAAGCTGCTGAATTAGGACAAGAGTTTAAAGGAGAAAAGCCTCGTTATGCCATTAAAGCCGACGGAAAAGCAAAATACATTTATGTAAAAGATGTATTTAAAACCTTTACAGATATGAAAATTTATACTTTCAATTTGATAACATCTATGGAAGGTGGGTCAGCAGTTCCAGTAGCTGAAGTAAAACATTAATATTAACTAAAAAAATTAATTTAACATGGCAGAAATAGCAGATAGTGGCGGGGGTGGACTCCCTGGAGGTGGTTCAGCCGGTAAGCTTAACTCCATACTTTTGGGTTTACTAAAGGTTGATGTTAAAACGAAGAACGTTAATAACAAGAACGCTAAATCTACCATGGGGGTCATATCCACACGGGTACTTTGTTTCTTGGCACGTTTTTTACCGCCTTTACCATGCCCGCCGCCACTATCTGCTATTTCTGCCATGTTAAATTAATTTTTTTAGTTAATATTAATGTTTTAC
>JANXRU010000146.1 GCA_025356715.1 Bacteroidota bacterium | reverse complement strand
GTTGAACAAGAGTATCAGTAATAAGTGGTTTTTGAGAACCGCATATTTCAATTTGACCATGAGCATTTATGGTAAACAGAAATACCACAATAATGAGTAATAAATTGAGTATTGATTTCATAGTTTTATATAGGTTTTAATTTTATTCTATCATTTAACAATTATAAAGTGAGCAACATATTCATTTAGCTTACTACCACCTTTATACCAATATACAGGCTTGCCATTATATTCACGATATCCACCCTCATTATAATCTTTACTACCATCATACATTAGAGTGTCTATATCTCCATCAGGTAAATGGATATAGAAATAGTTTTTACCTCCATGAATTAATGAGCTTAAATAAAATGAAACCAATTGACCGGTATCTATGCTATCAATTTGAGAACACCAAACAAAAATGAGTTTGTTATTGTAATACGAATATTTTGCATAATTACTTTTACAAACTATACCTGAATCATTTACCCAATAAATTTTGCGTGGATCATATTTGGAGTTTATATAATCAGGAAAACGGTACAAATAATTGCTATCCTTATCCGTAAATACATAAGATTCTGTAATAGAAGAGGGTGGTTCTTGTTGTTCAGGACCAATTGGTTTACTTTCCTTTTTGCATGATATTGATTGAAGAGTTATCATTAAGCAACAAAAAAACAATGGTTTAAATAGGCTTTTATTTTTCATGAGTATAAAATTTTGTTTCAACTAAGTTAGGCGTTTTGAGATGATCATAAATTAAAAGTAATACAATTACTGAAAATACCAAATACATTTGGTGGTCTTGTAACATAATGTTTTTCACTTTCGGTGTGTGATAAACATACGTGATAAAAAGTACTTGAAGCAATTTGGACAACACTTAAGAGAGCTACGTATGTCACAAAAAATAACACAAGAACAATTAGAATTGCAAAGCGATATAAGTAAAAATCAAATTGGAAATATTGAACGCGGGGAAATAAATACTTCTATATTTACAATTAAAAAAATAGCGGAGGCATTAAATGTACATCCTAGAGAACTCTTGAATTTTGACATGAATGAAAAATCTGTCAAAAAAAGATCTTAAAATAAGTAGAGTTTTTTCATAGGAAGTAAGTTAATGGTTGATATTATTATAGTTTTAATGCTTGCTTATAATATAGGAAACGTTTAGCTGTAAAATTGGTGAGGCAATTGGTAAGCCATATCCCAAGGCTTGTAAAGAAAAACCTAATTTAATATTATAACCAAAATTAGTATTATAGAAGTGAAAATTGTAGAATGAAACAGTAGGTAGAATAATATCTTTCGAGTTAGAAGAAATATAATATGCTCCACCAATAGAAACTTGCTTACTTTTTTGATACTTGCTTAGTAATATATCAATTGAATGCTCCTGATTATAGGTGTTTTCATTTGACTTAAGATAAGTAAACTTGTAAACCACTTGTTCGTCAAAAATAAATCCAACACTTGCTATTGTTCCTAATCTATCCCTAAAAGCAGAAGGAATTTCACAGCCAACTTGCACTAAACCTTGCAGTAGTTTGCTTTTCTTAGGTGGATTTTGAGAAGAAGCTATAATGGCTAAGAGTAGTAGACAGCTCAATTGAATTATCTTCATAGTTTAAATTTGCTTCGGCCAAGCAATTTTAAATAGAAAATTGACATTATCAAAATATGTACGTGAGCATTAAAGTAGTTGGGAAAAGTCTATTATTATTATTGGAAAAGGAATTGACTTTATTACTTAGTTTACCTAACATAATCCGCAGCAGTTTTTGTAAACTTTTCCCATTGATCTGAATAGGAAAAGGGAACCTGCACCCACGCTCTGTGTAGCATCAAAAGCAGGTGTGGAGGCACTATTGCTAAAAATAGTATAATCACCGGATGATGCGCTTCCACTATATTGAATAGAAGCAGTAAAAGAAACCGGGGTTTGTGCAATTGAATATAGGCAAAACCATAAGGAGCAGAATGTAAATAAGCGTTTTTTCATAGCGTTTAGATGTTTAAATTATTATTATAAATAGGAATATTATTTTAATTGGATAGTTTTAAAAATATTATTTCATTTTACTCAACTCCAACTGCGCTTTTTTAGTTAATCCCTGCACCACAATTTCATAAGAGTGATCGATGAGTTTTATTATTTCTTTATCGGGGAGGTCAGCATTGTATTGAATGGTATTCCAATGTTGCTTATTCATGTGATAGCCCGGTTTTACAGCATCATATTCATTACGAAGTTCAATAGCTTTATCAGGGTTGCATTTTAAATTACAATGATCGGGATCGCTTAATGAGGTAAGCGCAAACATTTTCCCCATTACTTTAAAAACCAAGGTGTCTTCTCCAAAAGGAAATGTTTCTTCTACTGCTTTTTTACTTAAACAATATTCACGAATGAGTTCGATATTCATAAATTCAATTATTTGTATATTATCATTCCACCCCTTGCAAAAAGGGATTTTGCTTTCATTTTATATTTACTGAAAGAGTTTTTATTGGCTTTAAATGCATTCACTTCATTCACAATCATTCGCACCGCATAATCATAATATTTTCTTGAATAAGTTCTTTTAAAATCTATATCTCTATCGGTTGATTTTTCCC
Organism: Bacteroidota bacterium; assembly: GCA_025356715.1. The sequence continues at coordinate 114,944 of JANXRU010000146.1, read as the reverse complement.
AAGGCAAATCTTCAACAAATAAATTTTCTACTTCTTGATACAATGGAGTTCCTTTAATTGGATAAGCAACTGTAATGGTAAAATAATCTGGATTTGAAATTTTTAAATGCCTAACTGTTTCAAAAATATCTTTTTCTGTTTCGCCCGGATAACCAACCATAATAAAGGTTCCGGCTTGTACTCCATATTTTTGAGAAAGTTGTATCATATCTCTAACCTGATTCACATCTACACGTCTTTCCATCAAATCAATTACTTTTTGAGAACCACTTTCTGCTCCAATCCAAACTCTAAAACAACCACTTTCCTTCAAATCCTTAATTACATCTTCATTCATTCTATCCGCACGGGTTATACATTCATAAGGTATTGAAATATTTCTACTTGTCAACTCTTCTTTAAATTCTGTTAACCATTTATGACTAACTGTAAATACATCATCTACAAACCAAACCGTATCAACTTGATAATTATTTGTTATCCATTCTATTTCATCAACAACATGTTTTGCACTTCTCCTTCTATAACTTTGTCCGTATACAGCACGACTGCACCACTTGCAAGAATATGGGCAACCTCGCATGGTATTAATAGAAATTGCACTTGTGCCATGTTTGGTTTTCCAAGCATCAAAATACAATTGTAAATTAACTTTTGTACGATTTGGCAATGGCAATTCGTCTAAGTTTTTCAACTTAACTCTTTCGGCAGTATACTGTGTTTTATGCTCATTACTTTTAAATACAATTCCTTCAATTTCTTCAATTTTTTTTTCTGATTGATTATCCAAATACTTCACCAAATCCAACATAGTTTCTTCCCCTTCACCCAACACAATAAAGTCTGCTCCAGATTCCAAAAATTTATCTACATGATTTCTAACTTCCGGACCACCCAAAACTATTTTAGTTTGTTTTAGTTCACTGCTACTTCTAATAAATTGAATGGTTCTCAGCACATTTAACTTCGTCATTAAATTGGTGTAAATTGCTATTATATCAGGCTTTTGAGAAAGAATAAATTCTTTTTGTTTTTCAAATGTTGAGAAGGTAGCATCAAACACATCGTTGTTATATCCAAATTTTTCGAGCCAAGCAGAAATATATAAAATACCTAAAGGTACATAAGGTCTCATGATTACCTTTTCTTTCGGGTCGTCCTCTAAAAAATATCCATGTGTTAAAATTATTTTCATTTATTTTTTGGATCTATTCGTCATGATAATAAAAGTATGATCGCCATAATTTGATAAAATAGAAAACCGAGAAAATAGTTTTTCAAATAGTTTGATTAAAGGTATGGTGAATTTTACTCTTTCCAATAAAGCATTAAAATAAGATGGAGGAATAATAATTCCAATTGGTTTATGGTTTTCTAATTTGAATGAAGTAAAAATGTGTTCAATTTTTTTTACTGAGTAGCAGTAAGTTTTTTGCATAGCTCCATTTCCTAAGTTAGCACTTGTTGAAACCAGCCTTCTCCTAGAGTTTTCAATATCGCCCTTCAATAAAAAATAAAGTTTTTCTATCCAACAATATTTACCCAACAAAACCATTATTAGTTTGCCATTAGGTTTTAATAACTTGGCTAAATCTGCATTTAACTTTTCGAGTTCAATTTCATCTACACAATTCAATCCTCCAAAATTAGAAAAGATAATATCAAATTGTTGCCCTAAAAATTTGTTGTTTAACTCATTGAAAGAAGAAACTTCAAATTGTATATTAAGATTTAATTTATTGTTTTTTGAACGTGCAACATCTACCATATTTTCAGCACTATCTGTGGCCAAAATTTGATGCCCTTGTTGCGCTATCCATATTGCATCTTCACCAGTTCCACAGTTCAATTCAAGTATTTTTAGTGAATTATTTTTCGGTAAATATAGTTGGGTGAAATAATGTGTTCGTTCTCGTTGAAGCTTTCCAATTGGGGTATGTGTAAAATCCTCATCGTATGTTGAAGCAACAGAATCAAAAGGAGTTTTATGCAACATATTTTTTTATAGCTATTTTGGACAAATATGTTTGTGGAATACGATATAGTAATGAGAATATTTTTTTTAGGTCGTTTAGTTTTTTGAATGCCTCAAATGCTTTTCGTTTTCTAAATTCATGATGAACATAGCGTTGTAGTTTTTTATAAAACATAGCCGGATAGGTTGCATTAAACATCATAGCCAATTCATCACTATCTGTCCAATTGGTTTTTTCACTTAATTGTGACTTTACTGTGTCATAAAATTTCGTGCCTGGCAAAGGGTATGAAACTGAAATTCCTATATCATGAGGCATCAATTCAAATACCATATTTAATGTTTTATCAATGTCATTTTTTGTTTCATTTAAGTACCCAAATTGTAAAAAAAAGCAAGGCTTAATTCCTTTCGCTTTCATCAAATTTGTTGCCTTATATATCTGTTCTACTTTAGTGCCTTTATCCATAGCATCTAAAATTTTTTGTGAACCACTTTCAGCACCTACCCAAATTTCATTACATCCTGATCGAGCCAATGCTTCAATATTATCTTCTTCTAAAAGTAAATCAACACGTGATTGAATTTTAAATTTAAAAGACAATTCGTTCCGTTCAATACAATCCGCAAAATGATTTACCCAATTTGGTTTTAATCCAAAAATATCATCACAAAACCAAATATAATTAACGCTATATTTTTCTTTAAGCATCTTTATTTCTGCAACAACATTTTCAGGTGAACGTGAGTGATATCTATTTCCATAAATAGGTTTTGCACACCAATTGCATTTAAACGGACAACCGCGTGTGGTGCTCATATTCAACGAAAAATATCCAGAACTTTTCACCCATCTATTTTTATACTCGTTCATATCAACCAAATCCCAAGCAGGAAATGGAATAGAATCCAACTCTTTACTATTTTCTCTTTTATTGGTTTGAATGAGTTGATTATTTTGTATAAATCTTAACCCTTCAATTGCTTGAAATGAAGAGTTGTTTTTTAGTGATTGAATGAGTTGTAATAATGTATGCTCTCCTTCACCCACAATAATAAAATCTGCACCTTTCTTCAGATATTCTTCACTATTGTCGGTCGCATCAGAGCTTGAAATAATAACTATACATCCATTTTTTTTTGCAATATTAATCATCTCAAATGCTGCTTCACGCATATTGGTTAAGCACATTTTTGTGAGATAATTAAACCCATCATCATAAATGATAAAATATTTTGGTTGATATTTTTCAATAACGTTCTTTATTTCACTTGCCGATTCAGCAAACATCATATCTTGAAAAGCTAAATCGATATTAGCAGAACGTAAAACCGCAGCAGCATAAAGAGTAGCAAGCGGTGGAAAGGGTTGCTGAGCTTTCCATTGTTTAGGGTCAAACCGAAGAAAATAGGAGTGTGTAAGTAAAATATCAATCATTAGTTAACTTCACTTGATTCATTTCTTCATAATTATTTATCTGTTGAGTATACTTTTCTAAAATAACAAATTGATGTCCTTTTTCATGTTGCTTTGATACATTTTTTTTTGTTCGAATATTTAAATCAAATTGGGTTTCATCAAAATCTGCATATCTTTTTTTCCACCTCTTTAACATAAATTTAAATAAAATCGAATCTAGTTTTTCACCCCAATCACCGTTAAAAACATTCTCTATAATAGTTTTTAAACTAAATCTGTATGTCCTGCTATTTACTTTTTCGGTATACATTTTTTTATTTGGTAAAAACTCTTTTATCCAAGTGTTTTCATTTTGTAATTGAGTATAATAAGATTGACCATATGTGGGGTATACACAAGCTATTTCTGTGGCAGTAAATAAATTATGATCAGGAATAGCAAGTGATGAAGTGCTTACGAAATAATTGATGCAAAAATATTTTTTAAGTGGTTTAATCATTAGTTTTCGTTGCAGTGCCAAAATACTTCTGCATATCCATAGACGACCATTTTGAGTTATTATAAAATAATCAATATCCGATCCTTTATCCATATATCCTTTTGATAAGGATCCTGAAATCATGATGCTTTTAACAAATGGAAACCATGATATATAACGAGAAACCCACATAGCTCTATTCAAATATACTTGTGCTAATTTATTTCCTTGAATTCGCTTTTCGATAAGTATTTTGTTATTACTTATAGAGTAAAACGAATCAAATTGATAAATCAATTTTTGGGTAACTAATTGGTTTAATATTTCATTGATTTTATTTGTTTCATTAGCATTAACCTTACTAAACTCTTGTATTTCACTTGCAGTAAGTGGATGACTAAAAATATTAAAATAAAGCAATACTTTAAGTATTGATGAACTTAATTCATCTATCTCTACTTTTCTATTATCATATCGTTCACTATTCTGCATGATTAATCGCTGTGCTTTATTTGATAAATAAAATTTAACTCCCACATGATACGTTGTTTTTTAACCACCTCAAAACGATAGTTATTTTTAAGCGCAATTTTACTAATTCTATTTAAGTTACAATCCTCAGATAAGGATATCAAAACTATTGAGTTTGGTTGCAAGTAATTTTTTAATTGTGAAAACATTTTTTCAAAATACTCAAAATTTTCTCCGCAATACCACGCTCTTTCAATATCATTTTTAGGATGCTTGGGATAATAAGGAGGGTTGATAATAATGTAATCAAACGTTTGTTGAGGAATTGAATCAAACAAATCGCTTTTTAAAATAACGAATGTTGAATGCTGAATATTGAATTTAAAATTTTCATTGAGTCCAGTAATTGCTGATTCATTAATATCACTTGCAGCCACAACCGCTCCTCGTTTAGCAGCGTAAATAGAAATCAATCCGCTTCCCGCACCGAGTTCTAAAAATGTTTTACCATCCAAATCATATTGAGTAAGTTCATTCAATAAAAATTTTGTACTAAAAAAAAAGGCCGGATGAAAAACTCCTTTCTTAACAGTTAATTTTATGTCCTTATAATTGTATTGCCTGTCTGAGTTTAAATACCATTTTAAAATTGGTCGACACGTTTTTTCTACAATATATTTTAAACCCTTACTCATTTATTTATTATTTTAAAAAAGAGATAAAATTAAAACCCTTGTATTTCGGGTTGTCTATACCTCCACATTTTTTGAAGTATTTTTAGTTCGAACGGAGATTTATAAAAACTGTTTCGGTATCTGAATGAAGAAATATGTTGAATAATTTTTCTTTGGTAGGGCTTCATTTTTATATCAGATACTGTAGGGTAAAAGGCATTTAAAACAACTTCAAAATTTTTTATTTTATCAATCATTTCTGAAGTTAACCATGGTGTGAGAGGATTTTTTCTCAAATCAAAATTTTCCCATTCGGTATGTAACCAATCTTCTAAAGATGTTGGAAACCTAAAGCCACTTTTTAATACATCATTATACATCTCCGAACCTTCAGTAGGAACAGGGCTGTAAACGTAAATGATAATTTCAGTATCGGGATTAATTTCTTTTATTCTTTTTATGAAAGAAATATCTTCATCAATTTGTTGCATTACTTTTTCGGGTGATTCTCCTGGTAGTCCAAGCACAAAAGAATATTCAGGAATAATATCAAATTTTTTCATTCGTGCTGCAAATGCAGCTATTTGTTCACCAGTTTGAGTTCCACCCTTATCCATTTTTTTCAGTACTTCATCATTGCCAGTTTCAGCCCCAAAAAATATCATTTTACAACCTGCCTCTCTCATCAATGCAAGAGTTTCATCTTTGTATTTATCAATGGTATCAATTCTTCCCTCTCCCCACCAAATCATATTTTCCTTTTTTATCAAATGAGAAAATTCAACGACACGTTTTTCGGATACAAAAAAATTATTATCATGAAACTCTATTGAATCAGCCCCCCATTTATCTTTAATATATTTCACATCAGTATAAATCCCTTGAGCTGATTTTCCTTTCCAGCGTGCTTCATAAATTGGAACTACAGCGCAAAACGAACATGTAAACGGACAACCAAAACTACTATGATAGGCAAGTGTTTTATTACCTAAATATGTTTTCCCTAAATAGCTTCCGGTAGTATAAAATTGATTTAATTTATCATAAGGAAGTGGTTTAAGACTGTCATAATCCAATAGGTCAGCCTTTTTAGTTTTTATTATTTTTCCTTCAACAATGTAAATCAAATTATCAATTCCTAATATTGGCAAATCATTTTTGATAGCATTTATTAATGCGGGAAATGCATAATCACCCGGACCGTTAATTACATAATCAACATACCCAGATTCTAAAACAGATTTATGGTGGTTGGAGGCAAAATATCCACCCCAAATTATTTTTATTGATGAATAATTTTGTCTGATGAGTTTTGCAAAAGGAATGGCTTGTTTTAACTGTGGGCCTGGCATCACTGTAAATCCAACGTATCCAAATTCGCCTGTATCTAAGTTTTCTTTAATTTTAGCATAAGGGTCTGTTTCCCTATTTCCATCTACAATCACCCACTCACATAAACCTTCAATTGACGCGGCAATCTGTAAAACAGAATTTGGGATTCTAAATTTATTATAAGCACTGCGCGGGTTAAATAGAAGCACCTTCATAGTAACAAATTTAATAAAGTATGGATACGATTTACTATTAATATCTCTAAATACATTATGGTAAAATTGGTAAACGATAACACTTCATTTATACGCTCAAAAATATATACGTACAATAAATAAAGTTTTAAACTCGATAATTTAGTTTGTTAGAAGCATAAAAAAATGAGTTGGATAAACATTTACATTAATCGATTTCATTTTTTCTTTTAAGCTCTTTTATTATTTAATCAAATTAGGTTCATAAGGAGAATATTCTCTTGCAGAATCTGGAACTTTTATTCCTTTGTATGGTGCAAATGAATCAATATCTTTTCTATCGTAAAGAGTTCCTAAAAAATTAAATTCTGCGTTAATATGAGTTGGAATTCCTATCAATAAATTCTTCACCTCACTTTCGCCCATATTCCACTCAATGGCTAATCTTAATGAGGAGGGTTCCATAAATGAAATATATAACAACTCAGCAAATGTATGATCTTGAGTTTTGCTAAAATCAATATCACTTTTTAATGTATTTCTATAACTATTCAATGTCAATGTATTTGATGAAACAACATGTTTAAACATATCAGCTCCATAATATCCTGGAACATCGGTTTGAATAGTATGAAAAGTTTGGATATTAATTTCATGGCACCATAAACATTTTGACGGTTTTCCTGAATTTGTTTTAGCTGTATTTGAAACTTCCAATAAGTTATTTTGCACGTCATAAATACTAAACCTAAATTGTCCGTTAGGCATTAACTCCGCTACTTCATGCTCGTATACTATTTGCGTTCCATTGGCAACACTTCCATCACATTCATTGGCAATAAAAACTAAATTTAAAATAGCTTTCACATTTGAATCTGGAACTTCAATTAATCTATTCGTAAGTGTAATTGTCGATTGAGTAATAGCCACACTTACAGAATCAAAAAAATGGTTCGCTTTAACAGGTAAGAAATTATTAGATGCACCAGTAATCGCATAATAATGATTTGATGAATTAAGAGTGAGCATAATAAAACGCCCTATATCTATTGCATTAATTTTTTGATACTCTTCGCTTTGTTTGAGTTGTGGTAATAATTTTGAAAAAGCGTTCAGCGCAATCGGATTAAATCCAACTTTACTTAAATCAATTTTCAGAATATTATTTCCCCATGTCTTCGCTTGATTAAAACTGCCCTTAGGAATATCTGCACCTAAAAAGCTAAATACCCATAAAAGTCCGGTTTCTACATTTTCCTTTGTTTCATTTTCATAAGCCTGATTCCAACGAAGATTTATAGAATAGTCATGTTGTGGAATAGTAATTTCGGCATCACGTTTACATGAATCAAACACAATTAAGAGCATAATAATTGAGAAAAATAGTCGGGCAATTTTCATATTACTTAATCGCTTGCGTTTGCTTCCAATAATATTTGTATGCAGCAAATAAAACAATTTGTGTAATTACATTTGCTATTACAGCGCCCTGTATTCCCCAAAAAGGTATAAAAATAAAGCATAAAATAAAATTGATAACGATGGATATGATACTAATTATCATTACCTGATTTTGCTTTTGATCTTTAAAAAGTAAATAGATTTGTAACATATAAAAATAAGTAAACAATCCGTATAAAAAACCAAGCAAATAAATAGTTATTGGTAAACTAAAATGGTAAATATATGTAATTACGAAATATGTGAGTATTGATAATATAGTGGATATAAGAATCCCCAAAATGGAAAACTGAAGCTGAATTTTTTTGTACGATGTGGATGAAATACGATACAGGTTTTTTATATATGGTCCGGCCACTAATCCTGGAATCATTTGCGTAAAAATCAATAGTCCGCTGAATACTTGATATTGTGCCACTTCAATTTTATTACATAACCATACCACACATATCATATCCGATTTTTGTTGCATCACTCCCGCAAAACCTAACATCATAAATGGAAGCAATATTTTGAGCTTTTTAATATTGGGGATAAAAGAAAATGGATACTTAAAATATTCTTTGTAATAATAAGTTTGAATACAAGTTTTTATAAAATATCCAATTGTTAAAATTAGAAGTACATCATTATAAGAAATATATTTACGATATATTAAGAGCCCTGTGGCAGTAATAATTATTGCAATAGCTTCCGAAATAATTACCATTACAAAATTTCTATTAAAAACAATTGGAGCATCAAATGATTGAAGTAAGAATCTTAAAAGAAGCCAAATGATAAGATAGAAAACAGAAGTCAAATCCTGAGTAATAAATACAGTACCTATAATCGCAGGCACAAGAAGAAAAAAACGAGCACTAAAAGAGTCCATCCATAACGTAGGAATTTGTGATGGATTTTCACTAAATCGTTTCATTAAAAAATCTTTATTCCCCCATGCGCAAAATTGGGTTGCCAAATACATATATAATTGTAAAACTGTTATCTGCCCCCACCACTCAGGTATTAGCATTCTAATTACAATTACTGAGGTAAGCATATTAGCTGCGCTTGGCAAAAACTGGCTTGCCGAATGCGATGCTATAATATATAATCGATCAAGATTTTTGGGTTTAATCAGAGCCAAGATTTAGTATTTGCATTGCAATATAAATTTATTATTAATGCGAGGTAATGTTTGTATGTTCATTTAATAGGAATATTTTTTTAAATGATTAAATCTAATTGTATAAAACCCCACTCCTCTGTTTTTATCAGAAAGGTAAATATAAATACTATCATTTATTGAACAACTTTTTATAATATTTTCATCATTGTGATGAAAATATGTTGTATCGTAAGTCACTTTTCTTCCTTCAAATTTATGCGGAATAAAAATAGTTTTATACTGAGGTCCATTATTATCAAAGAAATGAATCGTTATAGAGCGCTCATTTGTTTTAAAATCGTAAATGAGCAATGCTTCTTCCTTATCAAATAAATAATTTTGAGCATAAACTGTATTATTATATGGTATAAAATAAATTACTAATAAGGGTATAAGATAATAATACTTAAATCGGATTTCTATTAAACTAATGCTTAATATGAATAAAATGATTAAGCCATATAGTCTTGGAAAATGAGTCAACATATTATCGTTGGCAAAAAAATGAATAGGAAGATTTATGGTGATGATTAAACAAAATAGAAACAAGATAGATAATGTAGGTTTTAAGATTAATTGATGATACAATAAAAGGCTTGGAATTAATAATAATAGCATACTAAAACTATTGCCATATCCACTCACAAGTAATGAGGTTATTAACCATAAACTAAATTTACTTTCCTTACTTGATTTGGTAAGTGAACACAAAATAGTAATTCCATAAATTAGTGTGATAAAAAAAATAGATAGCTTTTTATACATAGTTGGGTTATTAAACCAAGCAAAATGATTATGCATTAAATCTGGCACTAACATAGTTTTTAATAATACCTGCATACTTTGATAGCTGATAGCGTAGGTATTATTAATTTCTCCATTAAACAGCCGGGGAATAATATCTAATAGATAATGTTGCCAAACAGAAAATCCTATAAAAGGGATGGATATTATAATGAAACTTAAGGTGCATATTATTAAGTAAATAATAGCTTTTATATCTTTTTGAAAAAGTAAAAAAAATAACACAAATGCAGGGCTTATTTTTAGATGAATACATAAACTCCAAAATAACGCAGCTAGCAATAATTTATCCGTTTGATAAAAAATAAAGCCTAATGAGAGTAATGAAAATAATAGTAAATAAGATTGCCCTTCGTATAATCCATTTCGTAAGGGAGTATAAATTATTAATGGTATAAAAAGTAAAATACGGTGGTTGAATTTTAGATGAGTTTGTAGCTTTATAACGCTAAAAATAAAAAAAGAAAAAGTAAGTATATCCCATATCAATTTTGAAATAGACACCTGCATAATACTAAAAGGCAAATAGAGAATAGCACTGAAAGGAGGAACCGGAGTATAGTTAAGAAAAAAATCACGTTGCCCCAATTCATACACGGCTAAATTAAATTTTGACGGTTCATAAATCCATTGCCCCCAGTTTCCGTTTAAAAGAAATTTTGACGCATAATAATAATTGCCAAAATCACCAATTGGTTTTGTTGATGATAACATTATAAAATAGATTCCTAATAGGCAGGTTGGAATTAAATACAGAAATATTTTTGGTTGATTAATATGCGTTGTCATCACCAAACAACATTAATTTTATGCTTTCAAAAACAATTTCTATATCCAAAAAAATATTCCAATTACTGAGATAGAATAAATCCAACTTTAACCTGTTTTTAAGCATTCGTTTTTCAAACATTTCACCTCTATATCCTTTCACCTGCGATAATCCCGTAATGCCAGGTTTTACTCTATGACGAAGCATAAAACTATCCAACTGTTGAGCATATTCCTCGGTATGTTTTAACATTAATGGTCGTGGACCAACAACCGACATTTGTCCCAAAAGCACATTTACGAATTGAGGTAATTCATCCAAACTAAATTTCCGTAAATAGTATCCAACCATTGTTACGCGGGAGTCATTTTTTATAGCATGACTGGTGTTCGAATATTCATTTACATACATAGAGCGAAGCTTAATACATAAAAAAGTTTTATTGTGCATACCAGTTCTTTTTTGAATAAAAAAAATCGGACCTTTTGAAGTAAGCTTGATTAATAGAGCAAACAGTGGAATTAACCACGATAAAAACAATATGAGAATGATAATTGAGAACACAATATCAAAGAGTCTTTTTAGAATGAAATTTTCAAGTTTATCCAAAGGTTCTATAGAAGAGAGTTTAATAATTCCATAAAATGAATTTGGCAACTCTGTTTTTACCCTATTTTCGAGCGGAATTATTTTGTTAATATTTGCTTGCATTAATTTATTTCACATAAAGCACATCCAAACTTAGTTTATTTTTATCGATTTTATGCCTATACAAAACCACAAAAAATACGAAGAAAATAATTCCCTTATTTGTGCTTAGAACAGACTCCGTAAAACAAAAAAATAAAATGAGTAACATCAACTGAACTAGAAGATATTGGTTTAATGCTATTGACTCTTTTATAAGTGTAAAAAAAATATAGACTAACACAAGCAGAGCAAATATACCTAAGGAAAACAGTACTTCAATATATTCATTATGTGGTCCGTATTCCAAATATCCCTTATCATGAAGAGCAGGGTTTCCAGTATACATCCCTACAGTTGAATATTGTGAATTTAATTGATCTTGAAAATCTCCTATGCCTACACCTGTTAACCATGCTTTTTCTCGATTTTGAATAGCAAAACAATATTTCCAAATGAGTAACCTTAAAGATGTTCCTGTAAAATGTGTATCATACCTAAATTGATCTTGATGTAGCACTTCAAAATTAGAGGTAAGTTCATACGATACTCTTTTTCTGGTTTCTGGTATTAGCATAATCATCAACCCTAACACAACAAATATGACTATTGAGGTCATTACTGATTTTAAATTAATTTTATCAGATAATAGTTTATAAGTAATACCTATTGCCAAAACAACAAACATCATTTTTGAATTGAGCATAATGCATCCCACTAATAAAATACATGATAATGAAATAGCTAAATATGTATTTATACTATTAGAATAATGAATAACTATATGTAATCCTAAAATACAATAAGCTGCCATATAAATAGCGTTCATATTCACGGCAGATGATAAATCATGATAAAAAAATTCAGCTATAACGGGTCGTGATTGGTATCTTATGTATGCCCTAAATATGCAATAAATTAATGATATTACAATTCCTATAACAAAAGAAAAAGATACTTTTTGTATGATAGCATTTGTTAAGTTTTTATTTCCAATAATTAGAAGTGGTAGTAAAATCAAGGAAGACCTGCGTTCCAAAATGGCTAATGCTTCATGTGTGTTATTGCTTAATAAGGTGCCTAGTACGTGAAATAAAAAAAGCAACAAAAGTAAAATGCTTATTCGGTCTTTATAACAATTCTTTATTTTGTTTATCCAATTCCCTGAAACTATCCAATTCAACGTACAAAGTGCAATTGCCCAACTATTATATTTTATTGGAAATGCCAATGTAAAAGCAATTGCAATTAATAACCATTGATGTATTTTTTGATGTATATGTTCGAATGATAGTTGCATCATTTTACGTCTATCATTAATTTTTCATACGCATCAATAATACTCTCCCAAGTATAAGAAGTATGAATTCGAATAACATTTTCTTCAATCATTTTATTCCGATCAATGTTTGGCAATCTATTTTTTAAAATATCAGCAATATCAATATCGTTTAAAAAATATAATGCATTGCTTTTTAGCACCGACTCATTAAATTCATTACGATGAGCACAAATTAATGTTTGGGATGCCATGGCTTCCAATAAGGATGGATTGGTACCACCAACAGAATGCCCATGAAAATATAATTTCGAAAAAAATCTTAGATTATTTAATTCATTAATATCATAAATGGATTCAAGAAATCTTATTTGATGGTTTTCATAAGTTGATCTAATATACTTACCGAATTTATTTTGTGTTGACCCAATTAATACTAATATTTCATTTGTATTGCTTTTTAAAAATCCTTTAATAATCATTTCAATATTATTTTCAGGCTCAAAGCGTGCAATCGATAAAAGATAATGTTCTTTCTCAAGGTTATATTTTTTTAGTATACCAATATCTGCATGGTTAAAAATCGTGGCACCGTAAGCAATAAAAGTTGAATTTTTTTGATACTTTTTTTGAATGTATTGTTGGATTCCAATAGAATCTGAAATTAGCCCATCACTAACATTTACTGCCCACCCTTCAGCCTTTTTTAAAAACAATTTTACCAAACTGGAGTACTTACCTCTTTTCCATTCCAACCCATCCATATTGGTTATTATTTTGGATTGTTTAGGGAATAAAAATGACCATACCGAACTGCTTGTGTAACCTAACTGAAGAATAACATCAAAATTTCTTTTACGTGAATCTAATATGCAGTTCAAATCATATATAAATTGTCCGGCAGTTCCAATTTTATTTTCTGCATCAAAACAATGAATAATAGTTACTCCTTTATATTTTTTTTTTTGATAATTATGAAGTGATGAAGTGTACACATATACTTCATGCCCACGCTCAACTAATGCAATAGAAAGATATTCGGCCAATTGTTCAAAGCCTCCATAATTATTTGGTATTCCACGTGTTCCAAGTATACAAATTTTCATCAGTGTTTTGCGGTTGAGCTACCAAATAATTTGTTTTTTAATTTAACAGCAGGATCATAAATCCAAGCGATCAATTTTTTAATGGGCTCATCATCTCTAGGGTGCCAATCTGTTGTTCTCGGTTTTTCAATATGTTTTTCGTGAATGGTATAAGCATATGATGCAATTGATGTTCGATAGTTTCCATCTGGAAAATGAGTTATATTATATCCGTGTAAAGTGTGTTTTCTTGTAAGTTGAATAACCATTCTGTTAAATGGAACTTCAATAGAAGTTTTTTCTCCTGTAATAAGATTTTCTAATTTTAATTGTCCGCCATATTCAGATTTCCAATCCTTATTTAAATAAAGCAATAAGTTTAAACTTCGGTACCAGTTTTTATGAAGTGGGTGGTAATTAAAATCAACATGCATATCTAAAAAACTTCCTTTCTTACCTTGATGAATTCCTCCACCATGAAAAGCATTATCTACAAATACATTTTCTTGGCAAATCTCTCTAAGTATTTTTTCAAATCTCTCTGATGTAATATCATTATAAAGTTCTTCAAATAATGGTGAAATAGTTTTAAATTTAGATTTTTCAAACTTGTTTGCCGCAAACATATAATCACGACTTTTTGTTTGAATGTCTGAAATTTCGTTATATAATTTAAGTGCTTTTCCATCTTCGCAAAAATTGTCTATTGCCACATACTGGAATGGCTTAGCTGAAGAAAAATGGTTTCTAATTGATTCTATATTCTTTTCTAAATTGTCAAAATTTATCATATGTTATTCTTCAAAACCCATTGATAGGCCTGTAATGTTTTTTGCGCAGCTATTTCCCAAGTATAATTTTTGATTATATGTTCACGCAATTTAGCATTAATTGGTTTTTTGTTTGCTCGCATTATAGCATTTCTAATTGACTCTATGTTATCTGGTTCACAAAACTCAACAAATCCATCAAAATATTCTCGCACATCTCCACGATCAGCTGCCACAATATTGCATCCCAACACACCTGCTTCCAAATTGCTTAGTCCTGTTGTTTCAAACCAGCTTGGTAAAACATGAACTTTTGCTTTTAGATAATATTTTAATAACTCAGCTTGCTCCAAATGAGAAATAAAGGTTACATTGGAATTTGCAGCCTGCTTACATTCATTTACATATTGCTTTTGATTAGTTGATTCTCTTCCTATTAATACCAACCTAAAATTAGTATTTGCAACTGCCTCAATTAATCTTAATTGGTTTTTATTGCCCTCAATCCTCCCAACACAAAGAATTAAATTATCATCTCTGTTGTCTTTAATAAGGGTATTGTTAAAAATAGTTGTATCAACAGCATTAGGAACAACAATATGCTTTGAGGCAATTCCAAAATCACGTGTTAATCTCAAATATTCATTATTTGAATTAGGTAACAAACAGGCTGCGTTTCTTAATATATATTTAATGGAGTTGCGGTGTCCTTTTATAAAAAAATAAGGCGAACTCACTTGCTCATTTTTGAATAAGAACTTACCCAACGTCTTAAAGTATTCTACACTATTGTATGAAAAGAATTTACTCAGAACCCCGATTATATCTTTTCTATGGTGCTTGTCGTATTCACTATAATCAACGTAAATGGTAGAAACAACGTATGGCTTGCCACATTTGATGGCATGACCTAAAATATCTTCAGGATCAATTACATTAAAAAAATGAAACAAATCATAAGCCGAGTAATCTATTTTTTCATTGCTTAACCGAATATCAACTGTAACATTTAATTTTCTTAAATACTTTGCAGTCGATTCAATTTGAATAGTATCTCCGCCTGATACGGAGTATAATGTTGTCCTAGCTAAAAAAAGTACTTTCATTCATTGTAATGTCTTAATTCTATCGCAATATATATATTAGAGAATTTAAAATTTAATGCTATACTATATCAAATTTTTCTGAATGAAATTCATTGAAATTGTTTAGTTATGTAAAACTTTAGTTTAATGAAATTTGATATAACTATTTAATATGATTGACCCATCGAATATTCCCAAAATAAGTATTGTTACTCCATGTTTTAATGAAAACAATAATATTATTGATTTTTTGTATCAATTAGAAGTAACATTGAGTAAACTTCCCTATCAATTTAATATTATTGTTGTTGATGATTGTTCATATGATAATACCATTGATTTACTAAAAAAAGTTGAACTACTTTCTCAGAATATTCATTTTCATTTACTTGTATTGAAGTTTAATGTTGGTCATCAGCAAGCTATATTTCAAGGTTTGCAATATTTAAAAACATTGGATCAAACTCACGCAATTATTATGGATTCAGATGGGGAAGATGATGCTCAGGCTATTGAATTTTTATTAAGACATATGGAATATGAACTTGTTGAAGTTAAAAGAGGAAAACGGAATGAAAGTATTCGCTTTAAAATTTTATATTATATGTACAGAGTTTTATTTAAAGTAATAACTGGAAAAGAAATGGACTTCGGAAATTATTGTATGTTAAAATATTCCTTAGTTGAAAGAATTCAGCTCACTTCATTTATTCATTTACCCGCTTATTTGCTTAAACAAAAAGTAAATCGTACAAGCATAATTTTTGATCGTCATAAAAGAATAACAGGTAAATCGAAAATGGGCTATAAAAATTTGTTACTTCATGCATTTAAATCATTTATAGAATTTGGAGATGATCTTCTACTTTGGTTTCTTCGCTTATTTTCTTTAGTTTTTATTATGCTCTTGATTACATCAGGAAATTTGGTCTATCAAAAATTTATTGCTCATACAGCAATTCTAGGATGGTTTAGCACACTTTCTCTAGGACTATTAAATCTAGCAATTATTTGTATTGGTTTTTTTATTATGGGAATACTGTTGCTAAATTTAATCCATAATCGAAGTAAAGATTTACAAACCATATTTACGATAGTACGTAAGCCAAAATAAATTATATGAGCAAATCAGAAAAAATACTTCTTTCGTTAGTCCTCGTTGTTTCATTTTTCCTGCGATTTTATCAACTTAATTTTCAAAGCTTATGGGTAGATGAATTGCATACAATGATTGAAGCAGATCCAAGTTTATCCTTTTCAGAATTATTTAATTATTTAAGATGTTGCGATCAACATCCTCCGATATTTTTTTTTATTGTAAGATTGGCATTTATTCTATTTGGCTATTCTGAATTTGTTGCACGTTCAATTTCCGCTTTATCAGGTACAATAAGTGTTTGGGTATTATTTTTGTTGGGGAAAGAATTGTATAATAAAAAATTAGGGATTATAGCGGCTTTGTTAACTTGTGTAAACTATTTTAATATACTCTATTCTCAGGAAGCTCGAGGCTACATTGTCTTGTTTCTTTTCACAAGCCTTTCATTTCTCTATTTTCTTAAACTACAAAAAAATATATCTGTTAAAAACACAGTTGTTTATTGCCTATTTACTTTGTTAATGATGTATACTCATTATTATGGAATTTTCGTATTTGTTTCACAAACTTCTATTGCTCTTTTTTATTGGTTATACATATCGGATAATAAACCGAAATTCTTGAAGATATATTCAATAAGCGCAATTGTTATAGGTTTGGTATATGCACTTTGGCTCCCATTTATTTTTGAAATGTCTAATATCAAATCATTTTGGATCACAACTAT
The DNA here is from genome assembly GCA_025356715.1 of Bacteroidota bacterium. The sequence goes on along the minus strand of JANXRU010000146.1, from coordinate 97,484 downwards.
TCCAACAAATTTTGCAGAAGCCTATTTCTTCGATTACTTTGGGAATACTGAATTATTAAAACCTTTTTTATTGTTGTTCTTAATTATCTATTGCGTTTTCTTAATTGGAGATAAAAGAGAAATTAAAAATTCTCCAATCATATTTGGCTTTATCGTTTTCTCTTTATGGATATTTATCACTTACCTAATTCCATATCTCAGATCTATTTTGATGGTACCAATGCTATCTCCTCGTTACACGATAGTTGTTTTACCTGCCATTATACTAATGCTTTCTTTTGGCATAACACTTATTCCGAACAATCATGTAAAAAATGGTTTACTAATAATGTTTGTTCTTACTTCCTTAATTGATTTAGTTTTTGTAAAAAAGTATTATTCTCAAATCAGTAAAACTCAATTCAGGGAATTAACTTCATATATAGCTAACCACAGAAGTAACAAATACCCAATTGTGAATCCCAATACCACATGGCATTTTCAATACTATGCTAAAAAACATGGGATAGAAAAATATATACTTGGAGAAGATACAGATCAACTTTTAGACTCACTTGCTCAAATTAAAAATGGAATTGGTTTTTGGATTGTTGGAACTCATAATACTCCTAAAATTACTGATGATAGAGTAAAATTGCTTTCAATTAATTATTCGTTATCAGAAACTAAAGATTTTTATGATGCATGGGTTCAACTATATCTACCTTTAGCAAGAGAATCAAAAGAAATTACTTTCGATAAATCCCTTTATTTTAAAATAGACAAGGATACTTTACTTGCATTGTGGAACGGTAAAATAAATGCGCATCCAATTAGCTTAAAAAAAGGAAAATATAACATAACCATTATTTCAAGAGGCACACCAGCATCAGGGGAACAACCACGTGTAAAAGTCACTATTAATGGAAATATTATTGGTGAATATGCGGCTTTTGAAAATATGTCTCAAACTAACTTCCTTTATGAATCACATGAAGGAATAGCTAATTTAAGCCTTGAGATGATGAACGATTTTAGTGACAAGAATAGTAAACAAGATAGGAATGTCTTTATCACTAAGATACTTGTTTCAGAAATTAAATAATAGGATTAATTTTTTTTCATTAAAGTAATCGTATAAGAAAAAAAATAGATTAGACCATTGAAGTATAAAATGAATTGGAACATATTAGAACTTAAGAAAGCTGAATTTATTCTTTTTGGCTTGGTTTTACTTGGTTTTATATTAAGAGTGTACAATTTAGATTTTCAAAGTTTATGGGTTGATGAAATTCACACAATGATTGAATCTGCACCACAAATGCCTCTTGGAAAACTATTTGATTATCTTAAATACCATGACCAACACCCACCGCTTTTCTACTTTTTAGAAAGAATTCTTTTTAGTGTTTTCGGTACAAGTGCAATAGTTGCACGTTCATTATCTGCAGTAGCAGGAACATTATGTATATGGGTAATGTATTTATTGGGGCGAGAACTATATAACAAAAGAGTTGGAATTATAGCCGCTTTTTTTACTTCAATTAATTACTTCTGTATTTATTATTCTCAAGAAGCTAGAAGCTACATGTTAGCATTTCTATTTGTTTGCCTTTCATTTTTATTTCTAATTAAGTTGATTAAAAATTTAAGCACAACAAATGCCGTTTGGTATTCTGGTTTCGTTTTGGCCATGATATATACACACTATTTTTGTTTGTTTATTTTAGTTTCACAGTGTTTTATTGTATTTATTTTGGGGTTTGCCTACACAAATGATAAGCCTAAATTTTTTAAAACATTCGCAATATGTTTTTTAGTTATTGGTATTGTTTATTCAATTTGGATTCCCTTTTTATTAGAAGTTGCCAATATCAATACCTATTGGGTTACTTCTGTATCTACCAGTTTTGCTTCTGATTATTTTTTTGAATATTTTGGTGACACAGGTTTACTTAAACCGTTTCTTTTACTGTTCTTAATTTCTTACTTTATTAACCTCATACATGAAAGAAACATTGTTAAAATTTCATCTGATATATTTGGATTTGTTATTCTTTCCTTATGGATTTTTATTTCATATTTTATTCCATTTTTAAGATCAGTATTTGTCGTTCCAATGCTAGCAAGTCGGTACACTATCATTGTTCTTCCTGCAATATTGTTAATGTTGTCTTCCGGTGTTTCATTTATAAAAAACACTTTAATAAGGAATTTAATTTTAGTGCTTTTTTTAGTTGTATCGTTAACAGATATTCTATTTGTCAAAAAATATTACACCACAATTAGAAAAACTCAGTTCAGAGAATTAACAGAATACATAGCTAAACATTATGAAGATGGTTATGCCATTATTTCACCTAAAAGTTCATGGCATTTTTCATATTATGCTTACGAAAACGGGATTTCAAAAAACTTGTTAATAAAAGATTCAGAAAACATAATTGACTTAGTAAATAAAATAAAAACAAAAAAAGGATTTTGGTTGGTAGGAGCGCACAGTACCCCAAAGGTTAGAGAGGATGAATTAAAAAATATTTATGCTAATTATGTGCTTGTAAAAAGCTTAAATTTTTTTGATGCTTGGGCTCAATTGTATGAACGCAGAAGTGGACTTACAAATATTCAGTTCGACAAATCATTATTATCTACTGTAAATAATGAACAAGTTATAACTTTATGGGGAGGGCAAATCCAATCGTTACCCATTCACCTCAAAAAAGGGAAGTATAGCATGAAAATTATTTCACGAGGTACATCTTCTGAAAAAGAGTTTCCTAGAATTAAAGTATTACTTAATGATACTATAATAGGGCATTACACAGCAACAGATATAACATCCTCAATTGATTTTCATTTTGATGTGCATACGATGAACAATATTGTTAAAATTGAAATGATGAATGATTATACTAACCCAAAAACAAAAGAAGATCGAAATTTATTTATCAATCAAATTATCATAAACCAATTCCGATAGAAAAAGAATTGGCTGCTTTTTTTACATCGAATTCTTCAAATACATTTGAAAATGCCAAAGCCCAAATAACATATTCAACAATATTGGTAATATAACTTCCCGTAAATTGATATAAAAAAATAAAAATGAATAATGCAGTACGGTAATAATTAGTCAACACTTTTGTTTTTAGAAATAAATAATAAATAATAAATAATCTAAGAAACAAGCCTGTGAACCCAAAAATGACAAGTGTTTCTGCAATAGTGTTAGGTATTCTAACTACATCTAATTCCCCCCAATAATAATAATATTTACTAACTATATCTGGTGCTAAAATTTTTATTTGCCCTAGACCAGCTCCAAATAACAGACTTTTTAAATGGGCTATTCTAAATGCCATCGTAAATGAATCAATAGTACGCCCATTAGCCGAAGTATCTTGCCCTGTTACGATATTCGCAATGCGAACAAAAACAGGATTTTCAGGAAAAAAAATCAACAAAATGAATAATACCAAAATGCATAATATACCCCCACCTAATATTGTATAAAAAAATTTCTTCTTCTTAAGCAATGAATTTCGATTTATGTAGAATAACAAAGAAAATGCAAAGAATGAAGCTGTAATAACTCCAATTGAAAGAGATAAAATGATGGGAACAAATACCATAATCATGATATAGAAACCATTTGTTCGATTTTGGTTTAATAAAACTTTTAGTATGTAATAAAATGCAATTGGAATAAAAAGTAACGAGTAATATGAGGCTTCATAAGTTAATAAAGCTAATCTTGGAAGGCTATCTACAGAGGATGTAAATTTTTTTATATACCATAAAACTTCTCTGTATGGAGTAAAAAAAACAACGCATGCTATTAATGAAAATATGAAATTAGCAATAAGAATATGTTTAAATAATTTTCCTAAGTATTGATAATGGTTTATGAAGTGTACAAAAGAAAAAACAAAAATATAGGTACTTATAAATAGTAGATTGGATTTTAAAAACGATTTCCACTCCACCCCCAAAATAACATGTATAATATCGTAAGGAATAAGAAACACGAATAATCCGATTAAAATAAATCGTTGGTGGTGTTTCCAAAGCCAAATATAAAAAACAGGAGTTAGCAGATTGGTATACAACAAACCAAAAGGTAATCCCACAGAATTGAAAAAAAAATAAACGTAACTTAACAGTGCATAAAAATTAATTTTTATACTGCTTACTTTAATAGTATCTGTTAGTTTATCCTCCAATGTTTGGCAATTTATAAAAAATAAATTCTTCTGCTGCTCATTTAACAATCTTATGAATTTTAATAGATTCGTGAAAACTAATTTGAAGTATGAGCAATAATCAATTACAAAATGATGAATTTGATGTAGAGGTATTTACTCAAAAAATATATCATATTATTATTAGAGGTTTTAAAAAATTGGGATTTCCTTTTAGGGTGGTTTTTTCTAAACCAATTTCGTTGGGTTTATTTTTAGCTTTAGGAGTTGGGTTAGCACTATTACTAAAATTTTCTCTTCCTCCTACTTATAAATCTTCTTTTATATTAAAACCTCAAAATTCAGGAGATTTAACTTTCATCAACTTAATTTATGACATTTCCATTTTGGTAAAGGAAAACGATAAAGAAGCATTGATGTATGAATTGCATCTTGATGAAAAAACAATAAACAATCTTGTTAAGCTTGACTTTGATCCAATCAAAAGAAATAGATACATTGATACCGTTCATTTACTTGTAATAAAAATATATACCAATGATCCATCCAGTTTTGAAACTGTTCAAAACAGCATTTATAATTATTTGGAGAATAGCCCATATTACTCAAAAATGAAGAATGTTCACCAAAAAGAGATGGTACAGATGGAAAGAAAATTAGCGCTTGATATGTTTGAGATTGATAGTGTAAAAAGAGTTATGGCTCAAAATATTCAACCTCGTGGTAATGGAGGATTTGTTTATGGTGAACCCATGGATCCTGTTAAGATTTACGAAGAGGGGCTGAATTTATTTCATCAGCAAATGGGAATTAATTGGCAAAAACAGTACTCCAATAATTTTGAGTTAGTAAAATCTTGTACGGCCACTAATAAACCTTTTTGGCCTAAGTTATCTATTTTACTATTGGTATGCGTAAGTCTTTCTTTGGTATGTTGTTTTATATATCAATACAGAAAATTATAGTTTAATGAATTTATATCCAACGGTAAGCTGCCACATACTTGCTCGTGTGCTATAATCATATTTTTGATTGTTTGAGCCAATCACTTCTTTACCCAAATTAGTTATACAACCATCGTATCTTAAATCAATTGTAACACGAGAAATATCTACTCCAACTCCAGCCTGAAAACCAAGCCCAGCATTATTAAAATTACCTGCACTAAAATTTGGATCTGTTGCATCACCTGCTTGTGTAGCATTTGTTAAAAATTGAAAATTCGGACCGATACATGCTCTGGCAATTCCCAAAAAACTATACCCAATCATTACAGGAACATCTACATAATGTAACGTTGTGGTGAGTGTTTTACCACTGGCATCAAAATCGCCTTTACGTTGAGAATAAAGAACACTTGGTTCTATATAAAAACCTAAAACACCAATCCGTGAAAAAGCTCCACCCACAAAACCAATTTGCTGACTCCCTTCTTTTACTCCATTAATATTGGTGCTAAGCGAACTTGAATTGATTCCTGCTCTAACTCCTAAACTAAAACTTTGTGCAAACAAACTCGAAGTGCAAATAACTGCAAATAACAAACCGATTATTTTTTTCATAATTATTTAAAATAAAAAAGCGCTTGTAAAAATATACAAACGCTTTCAAATTATTATTTCAATTTAGATTAATTTTTATTAGGCAGGAAAGAATATTTTTTTCCCAACTCTAATTGATTTTGCAAAAAGTTAGTTGGGTATTCAACGGTCACATCTTTTACTTTATCACCATCCATTACTGCTGTTAATTTTGGTTGAATAAATCCTTTGTATGGAGCCACATTTAATTTATCAAAACGCTCTTTCACTTCTTTCAATAATGTTTGGTCTACTTTTACTCCATAACCTTCAACCAAAGCAGTTGCCGCTTTATAATCGCCTTCTGATTTGATGCGTTGAATTTCCTTTAATAATTGTCCGAATAGGGCACGCAATTTTTCGTAATCATTTACTTTTACATAAGATTTTCCATCACGTTTTATCCACTCAATCACGTTATCTTTTTTACCCATCTCATAAGCCCATTTTGCATTTAATTGACGGTTGCGCATGTGTGCCTCTTCTAAATTTTCACCTAACTGTAAACGTGTTAATTGAGTGATTAATCCATTCATGATATAGCTATCAAATTCTGCTTTTCCAACTTCTAAAGAAGGCATCACACCCATCTCTACCAACTTGGGATCGAGGATATAATACAACGCCACTAAATCGGCACGAGCTTCCTCTAATGTACTTGCATAATTTTTTAATGTTTGATCTGGATCTCCAACACCTTTATTTATTTGACCAGATGCATGTCCGATTACTTCATGCATATCAGTATGTAAATCTCCAGCAAGTGCTGCATATTCTTTAGCTCGATTAATTTGTTCTTCGCTTACTGCAAATTCTTTTAGTACCGGACTTTTAGCACCAACAATATTATAAGAGTGAACAATGTTTCCGAGTGATACAGATTTGCTACCATGCTTTTGGCGAATCCAATTTGCATTTGGAAGATTAATTCCAACAGGAGTAGATTGTGCACTTGCTCCTGCTTCCTGAATAACAGTAATTACCTTAGCCGTAATGCCTTTTACTTCTTTCTTTTTATGTTCGGCAGCAATGGGAGAATTGTCTTCAAACCATTGCGCTTCTTTAGCAATTTTGGCAATCATTTTTGTGGCTTCCATATCTTTTAAGGAAACAACAGATTCATAAGAAGCACGTTTGCCAATGGCATCATCATACACTTCAATAAAACCATTTACTACATCTAATCTCGAGTCCACATCAGCCACCCAAGCAATATTATACTCATCCCATTTTTTTAAATCTCCTGTTTTATAATACTCAACCAAAAGTTGTAATGCTTTTTTCTGCTTATCATTTTCGGCAACGGTTACTGCTTTTTCTAACCAATACACCATTTTCTCGATAGCCGCAGAATACATGCCTCCTACCTTCCAAACTTTCTCTTCTACTTTGCCATTTACTTTTAATAACTTAGAATTTAATCCCCAAGAAATAGGCTCTGCATCATCTTTTTTTGCACGGGCATCATAGTATGACTCTACTTCTTTTTGTGTAACTCCTTCATAAAAATTATTTGCCGAAGCTGCAACATTATCAATACCTGGAGCTAAATCAACTTTCTTAGCTTCGTATTTTGCATCAAACATAATTGACTTCATCATCGTCAAAAATTCACCTACTGATTTACCTTCTAATGGAAGTTTTGTGACATCTGTTTTCTTTACCAAACCAACAAAATATTCATAACTACATTCAGGTACAAATTTGATGTTTGAATAATGATGATGAACTCCGTTTGAAAAGAAAAAACGTTTGGTATAATCTTCCATTTTTTTCCAATCCGCATCATTGGCATCCTGTTTTGCATCACAAATTGCTTCAAGCGTTCTTCTCACCAATAAATTATTTTTATTATTTTGGTCGTAAATAATATCTCGTCCGCAATTTGCCGCTTCAAATAAATAATAAGCGAGTTCTTTTTGTTGCGCTGATAATTCCTCAAATCCTGGAATCTCATAACGCAATACTTGTAAATCGGCAAAGCGATCACACTCTACTTCAAAATTTGAAGTGTTGGTTTCACCTCCTTGTGTTTTATGATCATTTTTACAACTGTACATCATACTAGTTGCACCGATAGCTGAAAGCATAATTATGTTTTTTATTTTCATGATAAATGTAATTGATTTTTTTGATTGACAAATGAAAGGCATAATGATTGTAAAGCAAAATGATTTACAAGAAGTAAATCATTTGACTGAAAAAATAAAAAAGCTAAATCAATTAATAGCTTTTAATTGGATAATTATTTGAGTGGTTTCAAAATAACTTTCTTATCGTAAAAGTCTGTAGCTTTCTTTAGTCCTTCAATATATAAATTCCAATCTTGTTTTGAATCTACAAGTTTTTTATATGATTTAGTAACATTTACAGTTAACGTTTTGCCTTCTATTTTTGCGTAAGTAATAAAATCAATAGATGCATTTTCATATTTTGAGTTTAATGACGAAACATCATCTATTTTATAACCCTCTGGTATAGTTAATGTAATCGTATTTATCATTGATCTTTCAAATGGATGATATATATCTATTTGTCTATTTTGCTCTTCTTTACTTAATGTGGCTTGTTCACCAATTAGCTTTCCAATTTGAACAATAATATTTTTACCCGCTTTATTAACGGTATTAGAAAGAGTAAAATTTAACTTAAATGATAGCTCATTACTATTAGGCATTCGGCCATTACTAATGAGTTCAAAATCGGCTGTATTTTTAATATTGAAGCCTCTGCTTTTTAAATCTTTTTGCAACGTCTCTATTTTCTTTTCCTGATTTTGTAGCTTTACTTCCTCCTCTTTTCTTTTTTCTTCTGCTATCCTATTTTTATTTCCTCTAACTTTTTCCTCCTCTTTTTTATAGTATTTATCTTCCATTTCTTTGTTATCATTTTCATAGATAACATCAGAATAGAAATCATATTTAAATAATCCTTTTGCTATGGCTTCTGATTTAACATCTATATCTTCTAAATTATCATTAATGGTAATATTGAATTTTTCAGTACGGGTATTGTTTTCATGAGATGTAACAGGAATTTTTATTTTCTTATAATTTGCATTTTTATCACCCCTATATGGCTTAAATGAGTATGCATCATTACTTTCATATTTACCTGGTATTTGTCCATAAGTCATCCATTTAGAAAATGGGAAAAGATATACATCACCTTCAGGGATTTTTACGATATAAAACATTTCAAGTTCGGCAATTAATATCAGTTGATCCAGTGATCCTACATTCCTAGGTACAGTAATGCCAACTTCGTATGGTATTTCAAGTTCTTCTAAAATTTTTGACATTACAGGGTACCATAAAATTTCATCATCAGATTGATACCATGTACCAGCAATTGAATAACTATTTTTTGGATTGTTTATAAAAAAGTAGTTTCTAAAAAAATAATATGCTTCTTGCAAAGCTTTACTTTTATCTCGTTTATAATCAATTTTTTGTTTCCTTAAACTTGCTATGGCATCTGAAGCTATTCCTTTTGCCATTTTGTGTGATGAGTAATCAATCAAAATATTATGCGCTTTGTCAACTACTTCATCGGGAGTAACTTTTGATTTAGGGGTACCTAATTCACCTAATAAGTAATTCGATTTTTCAGGCTTAATTGAAGAATAGATAACTTGAAACTTAATAGAGGGTAAAGAGCGAAAAGGATAACTCCATCTTTCATCAAGTTTTTTTTCGCGCATTTTATCAGTTAATTGATAGTTATAATTTTTTCTATCTACTTTTGATGAAACAATTTTTTGCGCTCCATTAAGTGAAATAAAATTTATATAAAAATTTCTCTCAACTTCAAATTCAATAATTTGATTTACTGTGGGGTACTCATTGGCCAATTGAAAAATAACAGGTGGGAAATCAAACTGTTTAGCTTTAGCTGTAATATAGGTACGTTTAAACAAATAATAAAAATCTATTATATCACCCACTTCTAATCCCGGAACAGCCAGTTTTTTATAAGAGTCAATGGAAAACACAAAGTTTTTATAAAAAGTAGGTACATCAGATGAATTATCTACTTTTATTGCTTTTTGCATTTCAATATCCACCTCTTGATTGTTTGGTTTAATAATTTTAATAGCTAAATCAGTATTTTCATTTGAAGCAAAATAAAATTGTGAAAATTTTTCAAGAGCGATTTTGTCTAAAATTTTTATCTTCCGTCTGATAACTGTCTTTTCAATACATTCAAAGCTTTTACTATCATATGAATATTTAACATGTTGACCAAGAATTACTGCCGATTCATTTTTCCATTGTTCAGGTTCTTTATTTAATTGAAAATCTTCAGCATTATCACTAAATATGGCCTCTTTTTTTTGCTTTTCTAATCTGCTTTTACGTGTCTCGGATACTGTTAATGGCTTATTGGTTTCATTTTCTTCTACTGGTTTATCGTTTCTAGCTCTTCGTTGAGATGGTGTTTGTGCATAACCCAAATGGATTACAATAAAACCAAATAGCATTGATAATAAAATTTTAGTTTTCATTAGTGTAGTTTTATTTATTAGTTAAAATAATTTGATCCTTATAAAATTTTTTAATGGCCTTTATGCACTCATTCCATGAATCAAATTCCTGCTTCATAATGATGGCATTATTAACACTTATTACTTTGTGGTATTGTATTGTATTGCCCACTTGTTTATAGATAAGTTCAAATGAAAAGTGATCGAATTTTTTTGATACATTTTCGGGCAAGTATTCTATTTTATATCCTTTAGGAATTTCAAGAGTAATATTTGTTTTGTCGTATATTTTATAATAAAACTCATAATCAAATTGCCTTGTTGAATCAAATTGAAAATTTGAGAAAGACCTTTCATCATCAAGGTTAATAAATAAATTTCCGTCCGATTCGGTAACTGCATTATTAACAAAAAAATCCCCTTCAAAAGTTAATTTTGATTTTCGGTCATCTACATTACTCATTTTTATATTATCCAGATGAACATTTGCATCACTATTTGTTAAATAATTTTCAAGTTCTGTTAATTTTTTATCTGCTTTGAAATAATGATATCGATATAACATTGTTGAGCGTGCATTTCCATTAAATTCAAATAATGCCTTCCCGCTTAAAGACATATTATCAACTTTTACATTTTTAGTGGTTACAATTAAATTTTCCTCTTTTGTATTGGAATCAACTTTATCTAAAATAAAGTTTTCCCCGTTTTCAATCATAGTAGGTCTGTTTTGAATACGGTATGCATATTCACCTAAGGGTGCAAATGTTTCGGTTCCATCTATGTATATTTTTTTGCCATTTAAAAAAATGGTGCATATCATGTGGTTATCAACCATTAGTGATGGTAAGGAGTAATCGTAGGCTAAATAATTTGTCCCAATCCAAGTTAAATGTGCATCATAACCTGCCAGTAAATACATTTGTTTTGCAAGATTAGCCATTCCTTTACAATCACCGTATCGGTTTTTAAATACAAGGTTTGCTGCCTCAGGTTTAAACGCGGCTATTCCTTGTTCAAAAGCTATGTATCTGATATTATCCTGTATCCAGTAGAAAATTGCTTTTATTTTTTCATCATCTGTTTTCTTATCAGCAATAAGTTTCTCAACAGTTGATTTTAATACTTCAGGATCATTTTTTACTTCACTAGTAAGTGAATGATACCAAGCATACAAATCAGCAGTTGTTGTTAATAATTTTTCGTCCTTTTGGGTTTTAGGATCATAATAGGTTTTTGCCAAAATAACTATATGAGGTAATATGTGGGATGGACCTCGTGAGTGCGATTGACTGGTTTTACCTACTAAATCTTTTAATGTGTACTTTATTTTTGTAGCCTTTAATTTAGTGTCTTCAGTAATTTCTTTTGTTATAGTATATCCTTCAAAGTTTTTCTCTATCAATTCTACATTAAGCCATTTAGGAATATAAAATACTATTGTTTTTTCTTTTATTGGAAAGGCCTCGTGAAAATAGGCTGAAGTAAGATATTTGATATCAAAATATGTTTTTTTAGTTTCAAATTTTTTTCTTAATCCTGAACCATCAAAATAATAATTGAAATAGCAAACTTTTTGGTCGGAATGAAAAATGCCGTTTGATTCATAATCACTAACCCTTAAATTAATATATTCTTCTTTATCATTTTTATCAAATGCTTTTACATAACTAATGGCCGACTGGCTATTATAAAACTCAGTATTCAAAAAACTAATATTTGATTTTAATGCAATGATTTCAAATTTTGTTAATACGGAGGCTCCAATCTTTGAAGTACCTTGGTTATATTTATTATAAATAAAAGAATAGGTTTCTTCAAATGATAATGAAGCAAAATCATCAGTTGGATTTTTTGCTTTTATTTTTTTAGCCAATTCAACATTTTCTTTATCAGTATATATTTGACTGAACACAGTTTGATATAAAAGTATAAAGAATAGTGTATTTATAAATTGTTTCATATAAATAGAAGTAAGAGTGAATTATGCAATTAATAATTCAAAAATTTATGAAAAGATAGCATAATACTTAATGGTGTACCTGTAATAGTTTTTCCATATATATCAACCGCTGAGCTTGATGAACCCATGCCCACTTTTAAATTAACCTCAGATGCATTATTATTTTTATTCCAATACCTATATCCAATATTCATACTGGGCATAAGAAAAGTACTTTTACTAATTGTTCTTGAATCAGTACTCATATATATTGGATTAATTTGATACTCAAATCCAATTCCTGCTGTAAATCCTTTTTCCATATCAGTAGCCATTGTTGCAATATTGCCAAAATTCATTTGAAGGTAAACAGGAAGTGCAAATTTAAAATAGCCATAACTATTATCTATTCCAAATGATGAACTACTAGATTGTGGATTAGGTTTCGTTGTGGTAGCACTACTACTTATTGAAAAGGCATTAAATCCTAATGCAATTGGTGCATATATTGAAAACGATAAATTTTGAGTTGGTTCATATAAGTTTATTCTGGGAGCATAAACGGCTGTAACAATTGTCCATGAATAACCATAGTACTTACCACTTTCATTTGCTGCAGTCCAATCTCTTAAAGGTGTTTTATCAAAATCGGTAAAATAAGCAAAGCCTAAACTTTGGAAAAATTTATCTTTTAAACCCCCTCCTTGATTTTGTGCATTAGCGAAAGATAAAAAAACAAGTAATAATACAAATGTTAGAGTAATTTTTTTCATGTAAAGTTGATTAGTAATATTTAAAAATGGATTTAAAATATATGTATTAAATATATTGGGAAAATAGAATAATTATTAATAGCCTAAATATTTATGAAACGATAGCATAACACTAAAAGGAGCTGCAGATGTTTTTGTAGTTCCATCGGTTCCGGAATAAGTACTTACAGCTCCTAATCCAACTTTGAGATTCACTTCTTTAGGGTCGCTATTTTTACCCCAATACCTATAACCAATATTCATACTTGGTATAAGAAAAGATGATTTAGTAAAGTTATCATTTTTATTGCTTTCACCATTCATTGTAAAAGCAAAAATTGGATTAATTTGGTATTCAAAACCAATTCCACCGGTAATCCCTTTTTCTTTCTCTGTTGCCATTGTAGATATATTTCCGTAATTAACCTGTAAGTATAATGGTATAGCTAGTTTTAAAAATCCCAAATAAGCAAAATCTGATTCATCATTATAAAACAAGTAATCTTTATTTACAGCAGTATAATTGGTTGGATCAGCAATGGACGAACCCAAAAACATATTTAGGCCTAATGCCAAAGGAGCATAAAGTGAAACCGAAAAATCTTTTGTTGGTTCATAAATATTATATCGTAAGCCGTATACGAATGTGAAATAGGATACAGATGTACCAAAATATTTTCCTGAGAAATTTATTTGCACATCAGATGTTCCTCCTGAACTGGTAGGAATATTATGTTTAATTTTTGAGTAACTAATATCGCGTAAAGGCATTATATCAATATCCGTGAAGACTGACACGCCAATACTTTGAAAAATTTTATCTTTTATATTACTTTGATTTTGGGCATACAGATTAATACCGAATATAAATAACAGATTAACACACATCAAACGTTTCATAGGTAAATGAACTTCTATTTCGAATGCAATAAATAAAATAATTCGCAATATCCAAAATAATTTTAATTCCACACTTTAGTCCCTTCGGTGCAATTGGTGCAGATGTCAATTTCTTTTCTGGATTTAAGAATAGCGGTTCTAAAATTATTGTATTGCTCACTTCGCCAAACATCAGTAAATGTTTGTTGGCTCACATCTCCAAAACGATGTGTAGCATCTTTATCAAAACAACAAGGCACCACCAATCCATCCCAAGTAATTACACTTCCTCGCCACATTCTCCAACATTGATTTAAGAGTTTATTTTTAATCACATATCCTTCATCCGTTTTTTTATAACGGCTCAATTTATCATCATCAGGAATTAATTCATCGGTATGCTGGTAATCATAAATTTGAGCCGTTTTTATGCCGAGCTCATTCACACCAATTTCTTTTGCTAATTTTTTTATTTCTGGAATTTGATGTTCGTTATGTTTAAAAGCGATGAACTGCCAAATAATATGTGGAGTGCTTTTACCCAGCTCTTTTTTCCACTTCAATAAATTTTTTGTACCCTCAATTACTTTATCCAAACTACCTCCAACTCGGTATTTTGAGTAGGTATCTTGCGAAGTTCCGTCAATAGAAATAATTAATCTATCCAAACCACTTTCAACAGTTGCCTTTGCCATTTCATCTGTAAAATAATGTGCATTGCTTGACGTAGCTGTATATAATTTTTTTTGCGCTGCATATTTTACAAATTCCAAAAAGCTTTTATTCAAAAACGGTTCGCCTTGAAAATATAAAATTACATATACCAACTCCGGAGAAAGTTCATCAATAATTTTTTTATAAAGAGGTAAATCCAACATACCTGTATTGCGTGAAAACTCTCTTAATCCACTCGGACATTGAGGGCAACGCAAATTGCAACTCGTTGTGGGTTCAATCTCAACAATGGTTGGCATGCCCCAATGCACAGGCTTTTTGATTGCCTTTGAAACATAATAGCTCGAAAATAATTTAGCTGCATTTAATATGCGCTTGCCATTTAATTTAGATAAAAAATTTATACCATCTGTAATATTTCTGTTCATGTAATTTTTTATTTGCCTCAGATTTCACAGATTATTTTTATTTTAAATCTTTAAAATATAATGGCGATATTTTTTCCCTTGATGCCTTAGTCATAGATTCTTTTATTGTCAAAAAATCTGCAAAATCTGTAGCAACTTTTTATCCAAATAAATTGCTCAACAATTCTTCTAATTTTCCAATTTGTACAATTTTCATCTTACTGCTTATTGAAGACAATTTATTGAATTTGGAAAGATAAACTGTTTTAAATCCTAATTTTTCGGCTTCACTTATTCGTTGTTCAATTCTACTCACTGCACGAATTTCTCCACTTAAACCAACCTCTCCCACAAAAGCAATCTTACTATCAATAGCCACATTTTCATAACTCGAAACAATGGCGGCTATCACTCCTAAATCAATTCCAGGATCTTCAACCCGCAAGCCTCCTGCAATGTTTACAAACACATCTTGCATGCCCATTTTTAAGCCACATTTTTTTTCGAGAATGGCCAATAACATATTCAATCGTTTGGTATCATATCCATTTGAGTTTCGTTGCGGAGTGCCATAAACAGCAGTACTAACGAGCGCTTGTGTTTCTATTAACAAGGGTCGCATGCCTTCAATAGTTGCACTAATAGCCACACCACTTAAAGCTTCATCGCGTTGCGAAATTAATATTTCAGATGGGTTAGAAACTTCGCGTAAACCCCCACTTTGCATTTCATAAATTCCAATTTCGGAAGTGGAACCAAACCTGTTTTTTGTGGTGCGAAGAATACGATACACATGATGACGATCACCTTCAAATTGCAACACGGTATCTACCATGTGTTCCAATAATTTTGGTCCGGCAAGGGTTCCATCTTTGGTAATATGCCCAATTAAAAAAACAGGCGTTCCTGTTTCTTTGGCAAACCGAATCATATCTCCGGCTGTTTCTTTTATTTGTGAAATGCTTCCGGGTGTTGAGTCTATCAATTCACTTTGTAATGTTTGTATCGAATCAATTATAACAATATCGGGTTCTAATTCTTGTAATGCTTTACCAATTTTTTGTGTAGAAACTTCTGTAAATAAATAACAGTTGGGATTATTAAAAGGCAATCGCTCGGCACGCATTTTTATTTGGGCATCACTTTCTTCGCCACTGATGTACAATACTTTTTTATCAGTAAATTGTAATGCAATTTGTAACATCAATGTAGATTTACCAATACCTGGCTCTCCACCAATTAGTACCACACTTCCTGGAACAATTCCTCCACCCAATACACGTGAAAGTTCAATATCTTTTACTGGATAACGTTGTTCATTTCCTCTCTCAACAGCATCTATCAAAACAGGTTTTAAAGTTTTTCCATTTGATTCCTTTTTCCATGTTTTTTTGAACTCTGTTTTTTCTTTATGAATCACTTCTTCAACATAAGTATTCCATTCCCCGCAACTTGGGCACTTGCCAATCCATTTAGGTGCCGATGCACCACAGTTTTTGCAAAAGAATGTTGTTTGCGTTTTTGCCATCGCTCAAAATTACTTTTATCTATTATAAAACCAATTTCATTCAAATTCCTTTTATTTGCATACGGTGAGCCCAATAGATCAAATTAAATCTCCGATTGCTGCAGAACTCGACCTATTTGAAAAAAAATTCAGAGCGGATATGAAAAGTTCTGTGCCTTTATTGGATACCATCATGACCTATATTGTGAAACGTAAAGGCAAACAAGTGAGACCGATGTTTGTGTTTTATAGTGCAAAATTATTTAATGGAATTAATGAGTCAACTTATCGTGGAGCAAGCATGGTGGAGCTGCTTCATACTGCAACTTTAGTGCATGATGATGTGGTGGATGACAGTGATGAACGCAGAGGTTTTTTTTCGATTAATGCCTTATGGAAAAATAAAATTGCGGTATTGGTTGGTGATTATTTATTGTCGAGAGGATTATTGCTTTCTGTAAAAAATAAGGATTATCATTTATTGGAAATCATTAGTGAATCGGTTAAGGCAATGAGTGAGGGAGAATTATTGCAAATAGAAAAAACACGCAACCTTAATTTATCGGAAGATATTTATTTTGATATCATCAGAAAAAAAACGGCATCATTAATTGCCTCGTGTTGTGCCATTGGTGCTGCTTCGAGCGGAGCATCTGAAACCGACATTGAGCACATGCGTTTATTTGGCGAAAAGATTGGAATTGCATTTCAAATTAAAGATGACTTACTGGATTATGGCGATGATGATATTGGAAAACCCACAGGCATTGATTTGAAGGAAAAAAAATTAACACTCCCCATTATTTATACTATTAATAATGCCGATAGAAAAACACGCAGCTATATTATTAATGCTATTAAAAACCATAACACCGACAAAAAACGTGTTGCTGAAGTAATTAAATATGTGAACGAGCATGATGGAATTGCTTATACCAGAAAAAAAATGGAACAATACAAAAACGAAGCTTTAGAAATTATCAATTCCATTTCAAACAATGATGCAGCACAAAAACTTACATTATTGGTGGAGTATATTATTGATAGAAAGAATTAATTAGTCTGCTTTAAATCCTATCCGTTTTCTTGGAGGGTTTGTCTCTTCAAGCAGTTGTTTTAAGGCTTTAAAAATAACCTCTATTTCTTCTTCATGTTTATTGGTTTTTTCATTTTGTTTAAGCATCGTTTTCTCTAACTGCTCCATCTTTAACAACACATCTTTATGGGATAGAAGTACTTCACATATATGTGTAAAATTCTTATAATTTGTATGTTTACTTCTATAGCTGTTTCACTGTGCAACACGCTTGATAACATAGCTACTCCTTGTTCTGTAAAAGCATTGGGCAATTTTCTTAGGCCCATCTTCTCTTTATTGGATGACGCAATTTGCGACTTCCAATCTTCTAACTCTAGTTCTGTTAGCTGAAACATAAAATCAGCAGGGAAACGTTTTTCATTTCGTTTAACTTGCTCATTTAACCGCCTTGTTTCTACTCCATACATCTCAGCTAAATCTCTGTCGAGCATTACTTTTTTTCCTCGTATATGATAAATTTTATTGATTACTGCAGCATCAAGTATTGCAATTTGAGTTTTTTCTGTTTTCATTTCTTTCGGCTTTAATAATAAATTGTCGCTAATTACAACAGCTATTTTTATCAGATTTATTATTTTTTTGTTGTTATACTAAACCCCATTTCTTGCACAAATTTCAAAAAATTATAACGCACAAAAACTAACATTATTGGTGGAGCATGTTATTGATAGAAAGAATTAATTAGTACCCGTTGTTAACGTTAACATCTCGTATAGCCATTGCAGTATGTTTGTTGTATCAGAGATTCTAATTAACTAACACGCTACGTCACAAAACCGCCCTCTGATACTGCTAAAGCAGCACAAATGTTAGCGTGAACGGGGTTCTCGACTTCGCTCGAGCTAACAAACCTTAATCCCCTCATCCCTAAAACTTATTTCACAATCTTAATTTCCACTCTACGGTTTTGTTGATGTTGTTCATCGTTACATTCTACTCCATCAGTACATGAATTTAGCAATTGTGTTTCGCCCAAACCGTGAGTAATAATTCTTGATGCTGGAACTCCATTTTTTAATAAATATTGTTTTACTGCATCGGCTCTTTTATTTGAAAGTGCTTTATTATATTCAGCCGAACCTCGGCTATCAGTGTAAGCATTTACAGCTATTTTAAGGGTTTTATTTTGATGAATAGCTTGTATTGCCGAATCTAATGTTATGTAACTTGATGCGTGAACTGAAGCATCATTAAAGTTAAAATACACCTTATCAAAAATTAACTGTAATAACTCATCATTACTAACTCGTGAAATAATTTTTGGTGTTGTTTTTTTTACAGCGATTTCAAAAGTTGGTTTCGTTTTTTTCGTTTCGGCAGCAGCAACAACAATTGGTTTAGTTTCGGCTAACATTTTATTATCAATAAAGAAATACACTTTATCATTTCCTTCTCCATTATCTCTGTTTGACGAAAAATATCCTGTGCGTCCGTTTGGTTTACAAATAAATGCAACATCATCATGAGAAGAATTAAAGGGTTGCCCCATGTTAACGGGAGTGCTTAAAACTCCTGATTTTATTTTAGATTGAAACAAATCATATCCACCAAAACCACTCATTCCTTTTGAGGCATAAAAAAAGTTTCCACTATTTACAAATGGGTACATTTCATTTTCGGTGGTATTAATTTTATCTCCAAGATTTTGTGGTGTACTCCATTTTCCATCTTGCCCTTTAGTAACTTTATAAATATCTAAACCTCCAAATCCTTTAGGCATATCAGAAGCAAAATATAATGTGTTTCCATTATCGGTAATCCAAGGATGTGTGCAGTTATATTCTTTATTATTAAAAGATAATTCCTGTGGGCTCACAAATTTTCCATTCACCAATTTGGCTACATATATTTTTATGTTTGAAACACCATCCGAACTAATTTCAATAGCTCCAACTTTTTTCTTCACTACCCCATTTTTTATTTTTGTTGCATTGGCACTAAAATATACCAACTGCCCATCTTCACTTAAAGATGGCGAACCTTCATTCAGTTCAAATAAAATTTCATCCATCATTTTATCCCCCTCAATAAAAGTAATGGAGTCTTTCATTACAGCAAAATCTAAATCATAAAGTTGGGTAGTATTATTTCCGTTTGATTTATTTCTAGTGGTTGAATACATTAATCCATCATCAAAAAAACAATATCCTAAACTTAGTCCTCCAATATTTAAATTGGTTGGTGTAATCGTAAAATTTCTGATTGAGTCTTTATTTTTTACTGCCCACGATAAACTTTTTAGTTGTGCAGTTGCATAAGGATCTTCTGGAAAAAATGTGAGGTAAAAATTAAATTGATCTTTGGCACGAGCATAATCGCCATTAATTTTTAAAATAGCTCCATAATCTAAATACACATCTGGTGCGGCTTTTCCATCACCCAATCTCACTAATTTCGAAAAATATTCTTCCGCTTTTTTGTATTGAAATGAATATTTATAACATTGTGCTAATCTATCAAGGAGGTAGGCTTCTACTTTTGGATTTCCTTTTTTGAGGGCGATTTCATAATCGTCAATGGCTTCTTTAAATTGAAAAAATTCATAGTGTATATCACCTTTTTCAATCTCATTACCTTGAGCAAAAACAAATCTAGAAACAAAAAATAAACAACAAATCAGTAACGTTTTTTTCATATTTTTTTTTACATTGAGGCAACTTGTGTGTTTAAAATTTCATCAACATATTGCCTGTTATTTGATAATCGTGGTACTTTATGTTGACCACCTAATTTTCCTAAATTCTTTAACCAATAATTGAATGTTCCTTTGGGCACAGCACGCACAATTGGTTTGCTCATTGCTATATCTTTATAGCGTTTGGCTTCATAATCTGAATTAACGGATTTGAGCAAATCATCCAACTCCATTGTAAAATGATCCATGCTAATGGGTTCTTTATCAAACTCAATTAACCATTCATGTCCGCCAATATTATTGTCATTAAAAAATATTGGAGCAGCAGTGTAATCAATGATATGCGCATTCATTTTTTTGCACGCAGTTGAAATGGCATAATCAGCATTTTCAATAACTAATTCTTCGCCAAATGCATTTATAAAATGCTTGGTACGCCCCGTAATTTTAAAACGAAACGGATTGAGTTCCGAAAATTTTATCGTATCGCCAATAATATATCTCCATAAACCGGCATTGGTAGAAATTACTACTGCATAATTTACGCCTATTTCAACTTCATCTAAGGAAAGCGTTTTGGGTTGTTCATTTCCATATTCTTCCATGGGCATAAATTCAAAATAAATTCCATAATCGAGCATCAGCAACATATCATCAGAATTATTTTGATCTTGCATTCCCAAAAATCCTTCGGAGGCATTATAAGTTTCCAAAAAATTCATTTTTGAAGAGCGAATTAGTTTTTTAAATCTATCGCGATAGGGAGTAAAACTTACACCACCATGAATGTATAACTCTAAGTTTGGCCAAATTTCTGAGAGGTCGTTTTTGCCTGTTATCTCAAATAATTTTTCGATAAGAACGAGCGTCCAAGTGGGAACTCCTGATATACTTGTAACGTCTTCATTGATGGTAGCTTTAGCCATGCGTTCAATTTTTTCGTCCCAATTATCCATGATGGCAATACTTAAATCGGGTGTACGAAAAAAGTGTGCCCAAAAAGGCATATTCTGCATCATCACAGCCGATAAATCGCCATAAAAACTTTGCGCTGCATTAAATTTATTTACCTGATGGCTCCCTCCCATAATTAATCCTTTGCCATCAAAAATGGTAGTATCAGGATTGTTCATCAAGTAAAGTAATAAGGCATCTTTTCCTCCTTGAAAATGGCAATCATCCAAGCTCTCATAAGTAACAGGAATGAACTTACTTTTTGCTCCAGTAGTGCCCGATGATTTTGCAAACCACCTTACATCACTGCTCCATAAAATATTTTGTTCGCCCTGCATCATCCTATCTATATAAGGTTTGTGGGTTTCATAATTGCCAACCGGAACACGTTCTTTAAATTCTTTTACAGTGCGAATACTTCTATAATCATATTTTTTTCCCCACTCAGAATTCTCGGCACTAATTAATAAATTGGTTAATAAATCTTCTTGAACATCATGCGGATTTTGCATGAAAAACTCGATGAACGGTTCACGTTTTTTAAGGTACCAACTAAGCAACGAGTTGAATAGGGCCATATGTGCGGCTTATACTTTAATGGTGTAAGTTTAAGTGATTAATGGCAAAAATTCAAGTAGTGGTTAATTATTGTCCACAATACTCATTGGTAAAATCAACAATAAGTTTAAAGGCCTCATTGTATTTGCTTAACGAAACTGCTTCTGGTGTATCATATACATCATGATAAAAATGATAATCGCCCATGAGGTAAAAGAAAAAAGCTTTTACACCGTTTTCACTAAAATAATAATGATCACTATTTTGCGCTTTGCCTCTCGAATTAACTGTGGGCAAATAATCATTGGCAATATTTATGTTTTGTAATAGTCTAAACTCATTAGGAAATAATGTTGCATTAACAACAGTCATTCCTTTATCACCTGTTGCCATTAAATCTAAATTCATGAGTAATGAAATTTTATTGAGTTCGAATAATGGATGCTGTGTATAATAATAGGAGCCAAATAATCCTGCTTCTTCGCCAGAAAATGCCATAAATGCAATGGAATATTTTGGAGGATGCTTTTTATAATAATTCATAATATCTAATATCATTGCCACACCACTTGCATTATCATTTGCCCCTGGAAATAATGCCCATCTCCCCATCATTCCTAAGTGATCATAATGAGCAGAAAAAACAATGAAAGAATCAGGAAATTGTGTGCCTTTAAAATAGCCAATTACATTTTGTGTGCTATGTGGTTTTAGCTCTGCCTCTACCACAATATTTATTTTTAATTGGTGGCGAAGCAAACTTCCTTTTAGTAAATATACAATTGGAAAAGCAGCCCATTCTGTTGCAGCACTCCAAGTAAGTTTTTCTTGATTGGAATAAATTAATCCACGTGCTTTAAATCCATTTTTCAATACTTTATCGGCAATATCCTGATGGATTAATTTTTTACCTTTAATACCATCAACCACTAAAAAAGTATTGCGCCAAACTTTCTTTTGAAAAGCTTCAAATTCTGAACTATTATCAATGGTTGATGAATCGACAAAGAACAACTCATAATTGCCATTTACATTTGGACAAGTGGCATCTACAATAAATTCTTCACCTGGTACCAACTCACGATCTTCAACCTTTAAAGAAACATTATATGGAAAGGAATTTATTTGAAATCCATACTCTTGATAAAAATCCTTATCAAAAAAAAGCAATCCCGCTTCTTGATATTCTTTTCTTATGTATTCGGCTGCTTTTTTATCACCCTCTTTTACATATCCTCTTCCAAAGAGCTGCTCTGATCCCAAATCTTTTATCACACGTCTTGCATACTCAATATTTTGTGCGCACAAGTTTTGTATGCAACACAAAAACACAACATAAGCAACAATACAGGTGCGCATATTTTTCTTGAAGAATTATTTTTTGTATGAAAATTATTTCACTTCGCTTACTACAAAATCATACGATTCCATAATGAGGTTAGCCAACATTTTTTTGCAAGCAATTTCTACTTTTTCTTTTGCATCTGTTTCGTTGGGAGCATCTAATTCTAAAGTAATATGTTTTCCGATACGCACATTGCTAACTGTTGTTAAACCAATATTGGGCATGCTATTTCCAACTGCCTTTCCTTGAGGATCCAAAAGTGCTTTGTGAGGCATTACATTTATTTCTGCTAAAAATTTCATACTGTTTTATGTTGTATATTATTGATGATTGAAACGATAATGTATAATAAAATAGCAATGGCCATTCCCAAAAATTGAAAGGCAATAATACTACCTAAACTTAGTGCCAAAAATATATATCTGATTTTATTATCGGCCCAAGTAAAGTTTTTAAATTTTAGTGCGATGAGTGGCAATTCGGCAACTAAAATATAAGCTGATGCAAAAGGGAATAATGTTAAAAAATATGGGTGTTGAAAAAATGCTGCCACACCAAATTTATCATACAAAATAATAAACGGAATGCTTGCAATAAATATGGCATTAGCAGGAACCGGCAAGCCAATAAAGGAGTCACTTTGACGGGTATCAATATTAAAATTAGCTAAGCGAATTGCAGAAAAAACAGGGATGAGAAATGGAATATATCTATTGATACAAAAACCAGTTATTCCAAAACATTGTGTTGAAAGCATGTAAAAAATCATACCTGGAGCCACACCAAAACTTACCACATCTGCTAATGAATCGAGTTGTTTTCCCATTTCGGAATGCGCATCCAATGCACGTGCAACAAAGCCATCAAAAAAATCAAGAATAGCGGCAGCACCTATAAATATTGACGCATCGGTTAGTCGTCCATCCAAAGCAGCAATAATGGAAAGGCATCCAAACACCAAATTAAATGAAGTTAGCGCATTAGGAATATGTTTTTTCAATGTAGATATTTTTACGCAAAATAGTATCTTATCAATCAGCATCAAAAAAGGATGTAAAAAATTAATGCAATTTCTTACTTTTGACATTGATGAACAAACATATAAAACAATTCATTATCGTTTTTGCAGTTATTTTTTCATTCCCTTTCTTTGGTCATTCTCAAGATGGAATAATGGTAAGCACCCAAGATTCTGGAGTGATAAAAATGTTTGATGAAAATAATTATTACTCAGCATTTAAAATAAAGGGCAATCCAAAGTTTGAAATGCGTAATGGGGTATTAAGTATTTCACTAACATCACACAAAAACACCTTGCTTCAAATTAATGGAATTAGAGAAAAATATATAAAAGACACCGTTTTAAAAGACAATGTATTTAGGGTTGTGTATATTATTTCTCAAACTGAAAAACCTTTTATAAGCAACGAAACAAATTCAAAAAGTATCCTTACTGTTAAATGTAAATCAACCAAACCAGGTAGTCCAATAGCTATCATTATTAAAGGAAAAATTTTTAACGAACGAAAGTATTATAATATAGAAGGACGATTTACAGGGAAAATTCCTGAACAAAAATTTACTAAAACCGACATCAAAAACTAAATATGAAATTTTTAAAAACACTTGCCATTGCCTCATCAATTTTAAATATTGCTTTTGCGCAAATACCAACAAATACTGGCGATAAATCCGTTCAAGTAAATCCACTTGAGCAAAAATTTAAATCCATTTTCGAAACAAATAAACTGAAGGCAGAAGCCATTGTAAAAACTACAAATGAGCCCTTACGAAGCATAAATTTCAATGGTGAAGTTATTGAGTTTTCGGGGTTTGCATTAAATGGGCAAATGCTATTTAAAAAAACAGATAATATTGGAGCCGGACGTAGCATCTCAACAAATAAAGTTTGGCCGGGTGGAACAAATGGAACTTCATTAACAGGAGCTGGATTAACAGGAAAACTTGGTGAATGGGATGGTGGAGGTGTGCTTACCACACATCAAGAATTTGGGTCAACTACATCACGAGTAACACAAGTAGATGCTTCATCGCCCACCATTACACATGCTACACATGTGGCAGGAACAATGATTGCTGCAGGTGTTTCGGCAAGCGCAAAAGGAATGTCGTACCAAGCAACTTTAAGTGCTTATGATTGGACCAACGATGCAAGTGAAATGTCGAGTGCCGCATCAAATGGAATGTTAATTTCAAATCATTCATACGGAACTATTTCTGGTTGGTATTCTCCAGATCAAACTACATGGTATTGGTATGGTGATGCAAGTATCAGTTCAACTATAGATTATAAATATGGATATTATGGAAGTGAAGCTTCCAACTGGGATCAAATAGCCAATAATTATCCATACTACTTAATTTGTAAAGCCGCAGGAAATGATAGAGGAGCTTCGCACACAGGTTCTCACCAAGTAAGAGATGCAAGTAATAATTGGGTAACAAGTACTGCAACTAGAAATACGGTTGGACCTTATGATTGTGTGGAAACGACAGGATCTGCTAAAAATATTTTAACTGTTGGTGCCGTAAATAAAATTGGAAGCACCAATACAAATAACGGATGGACACAAATTTCGGATGTGGTAATGAGTAGTTTTAGTGGTTGGGGACCAACAGATGATGGTCGTATAAAACCCGATGTAGTATCACCCGGAGTAAGTTTATATTCAACATCAGATGCTGGAAATACACAGTACACAACTTTAAGCGGAACATCAATGGCAACGCCCGCAGCAAGTGGTTCGTTATTGTTAGTTCAGCAACATTTTAATAATGCGTATGGAAGATTTATGCTATCCTCTTCACTAAAAGGATTAATGATTCATACTGCAGATGAAGCTGGAAATATTGGTCCTGATTATACCTTTGGTTGGGGATTAATTAATATTAGTAAAGCGGTTAAATATATCAGTGATTCAATTCCTGTTTTAGAAAAAACGCTTACCAATGGAACTTCCTATTCAAAAACTCTTACCTGTGATGGAACCAAACCTTTGCGAGTTACCATTTGTTGGAACGATCCTTATGCAACACCAAGGACTCCATCATTAAATGACCCTACAAGTATGCTTGTAAATGATTTGGATATTGTATTAAAAAGAAATTCTGACTCCACTTATTTCTATCCCTACGTTTTAAATCCAGCAAATCCATCAGCAAATGCCACAACAGGAAATAATGTTAGAGATAATGTAGAGCAAATTTATGTTGCTGCACCACAATCAGGTTCATATACTCTTATTGTTTCTCACAAGGGAACATTACTTGGGGCACAGTCCTATTCATTATTAATTTCTGGAGATGCAGGTAGGCCACATGCTGCATTTAGCTCAGATATTGTTAGTGCATGCTCTGGTCAAACTATTACATTTAGTGATATTTCTTTAGGATCTCCAACATCACGTAAATGGTATTTTCCTGGAGGAACACCATCTACATCTACCTTACAAAATCCAACAGTAGTATATAATTCTCCAGGAAAATATGCAGTAGCTTTAAGTGTTACAAATACAATTGGAACTGATTCTATTTACACACCCAATTGTATTAATATAGGAAGTTTAACTGTTCCATTTTCGGAAACATTTGAAAGCAATTCTGCCACTCTTGGTTTATGGAAAATTACCAATCCAAATAATGATTCAACATGGGCATTAAAAACTATAGGAGGAACAACACCAGGAAATACAGCTATGTATGTTAATATTTTTAATAGTACAGTTACTGATTCAAGAAGTGGTTTAATTTCTCCAACGTTTAGTTTTAAAGGATTCTCTACATTAAATCTTACATTCAAACATGCTTACGCACGATACCAATATACCACATCCACTAATGATTCTCTTATCGTTTATATTTCTCTTAATTGCGGAACAACATGGACTCGTCTTTTAGCAAAAGCAGAAAATGGAACTTATAATTTTGCAACATCAACTCCCAAAACTTCAGAATTTACACCTTCCTCATCATCCAATTGGTGTGGTGCAGGTGGTGGTTCAAATGCTGCTTGTAATACCATTAATCTTTCTTCGTATGTTGGGTTTGATAATATCAAAATAAAGTTTGAATCCTATAATGGTTTTGGTAACGATTTATATATTGATAATATAAATATTAGTGGTGTTCCGATAAAACCGGTTGCCAATTTTGGTACAAACAGAACAACAGTTTGTGCAGGTGAGCTTATCAATTTTTATGATTCAACACAAAACCCCGTGAGCAACTGGCAATGGACATTTACAGGTACTACCACTTCATCATCAACAGTTCAAAATCCTACAGGAATTGTTTATACAACTCCCGGAACGTATTCAGTAAAATTAAAAGCAACAAATGCTACGGGCAGTGATAGCATTACTAAAACAAATTATATTACTGTGCTTCCCGCAATGGTAGTTCCTAATATCACAGCATCTGGATCATCCACTTTTTGTTATGGAGATAGTGTAATATTTACGAGTGATATTTCCAACGCTTATCAATGGTTAAAAGATAGCATTGCAATTGTTGGTGCGGTTAATAAATCATTTACAGCAAAAAATTCGGGGGTGTATAAAGTAGAAATACAAAATGCTTCGGGTTGTAAAATTCAATCAGCCCCATCAACCGTTATAGTAAATTCAGGACCGGCAAAGCCCACTATTTCGTCAACAATTACAGGTAGTGCATTTTGCACGGGAGGAACTGCTACACTCACTTCAAGTTCATCAACCAATAACCAATGGTATAAAAATGGATTGGCAATAAGTGGTTCAACAAATA
Organism: Bacteroidota bacterium; assembly: GCA_025356715.1. Next base: position 69,699 of record JANXRU010000146.1, on the reverse strand, counting down.
ATAGTTTTTCAACAACGGATTCAGGTTCATACAATGTAAAAATTATTCCTTCTACAGGTTGTAGTAGTTTATTATCTGATGCAAAAATGTATGCTTTAATTCCATTGCCTGCAACAACAAATATTACAGGAAATGCAAATTCAAATTATAATAAAACAGAAACGTATAGTGTGGTTAATACAGGTGGTTCAACCTATCAATGGACTATTACAAATGGTACGCAAACAACAGGCACTAACACAAATAGCATTCAAGTAAAATGGAATGTAGCAGCAACGGGATTGGTGCAAGTAAAAGAAACTTCTGGAATAGGTTGTAGCGGAAATACAGTAACATTGAATATTACACTTACACCAGCAACCGGCATTTCCAATATTGAGTCGTTAAATAATTTTAAAGTATATCCTAACCCTGCCAATAATTTTATCAATATTGAATTTGAAAGTTCATCAAAACAAAATATTGAAGTGTGTGTGATGAACAGTATTGGGCAAAAATTGTTTAATGAAAAAGTGAATTCATACATTGGGCATTACAAACAAAATATTAATACCTCTGAGTTTGCAAAAGGAATTTATTTGGTGGAAGTGAAAAGTGAAACAGGAAGTAAACAATTGAAAATAGTTGTGGAATAAACTATTGTAAAATGAAGTCTTTTCTGTCTTATACTTTATAAACTAATTTTAAAAAGTTGTGGCGGTTAAGTAGTCAACTAAAATAAAAAAAGACTTCCAGTGTATGCTGAAAGTCTTTTTTTGTGGAGGATATCGGATTCGAACCGATCACCTCTTCACTGCCAGCGAAGCGCTCTAGCCAAATGAGCTAATCCCCCAATAAAGTTGGCAAATATATACAGTTATGATTACAGCACAAATTTCAAAACCACAATTGTGAGTCCGTAAATAAGTGTTGAAAGAATAATGCCTCTTGCCGTGTACAAATAATCAAACTGAAGAAACAAATAAAAAATTCCCAAGTTAATTATCGCACACAAACTTAGCAATGGTGATAACAATTTTTGCGAAACAGAAACATGCAAAAAATCTCCAAATGCCTGATCCGAAAAATTTGAAAAATAAAATATAAGTATGCCAAGTGTTGGTCCCAACAAGCCAGCAATAACACCAATAATCATCGAATCTTTTAACTTCATACTTTAAAAATAACACTTATTAAATTCCCAATTCCCACGCATTTAAAAATGAAATGGCATGATGTGCAGTAAGGTCAAAATGAACAGGCACAACCGATACAAAATGATGCGCCAAAGCCCATTCATCGGTATCATCGCCTTTATCATAATTCACAAATTTTCCGGTAAGCCAAAAATATTTTCTTCCATTTGGATCTTTTCGTTCATCAAATTCTTCTTGCCATTTTGCTTGTGCTTGTCGGCAAATTTTTATCCCTTTTAATTCTTCTTCTGCCACATTTGGAATATTTACATTGAGTAATGTTCCAACAGGCAAACCATTTTCGATAATATTTTTTGCAATACGTTTCACTACTTTTTTTGCTGTTGCAAAATCAGCATCATACGCATAATTACATAATGAAAATCCAACAGCAGGAATTCCTTCAATAGCACCTTCCATAGCTGCACTCATGGTTCCCGAGTACAATACATTAATGGATGAATTGGAACCATGATTAATTCCTGATACCAATAAATCCGGTTTGCGATGTAATACTTTATCAACAGCTAATTTCACACAATCTGCTGGAGTTCCCGAACATTGATAGGCAATTAATTCTCCATAAATATCCGTTTTATCTAATCGTAATGGTTTGCTAATGGTAACGGCATGTCCCATTCCACTTTGCGGACTATCAGGTGCAACAATTACCACATCACCTAGTTCTCTCACTGCATCTATTAATGCACGAATACCAGGAGCTGTAATGCCATCATCATTTGAAACAAGTATTAAAGGTCTGTTTGGATTCATTTTTTAAACAAGCAAAATAACTTTTTTTATTTCATCACACGAATAATTCTCATCCAATCTTTTTCGATGGTTTCATGTGGTGTTTCAATAATACTTCCAATTTGTTTTCCGTCTTTAAAGAAAATAAAAGTGGGAACGTATTCAATTTTAAAAGGAGTAATATCAATTGTTGAACACTGTTTTTTTCTATCTACAGCAATCATTTCAATTTGTTTTTCATTGAGGTTGATAGCATCTGCTACTTTAAAAAATTCAGGAACATGTTCTCTACTATCACTACACCAAGTGCCCATTATAACAACTACTTTTAAGTTTTTTGAAAAAGATTTTAACTCATTTATAGCGGTATCATTCAGAATATATTTTTTATAGTTGGCATCAAACCAAGTGAAGTTTTTTTTCAATTCTTCTCTTGAAATTTTTCCATTCAACATAAATTCTTCTTGCACTTTTTTTGATGATTTAGAAATGGAGCACGAACAAATAATTAAACAAAATACGAATCGCAAAAATTTATTCAACATTTTTATTTATTAAACTCCAACGCTTTTTTTACCATATTTTCTGAACCAATATAAACAGGCACACGCTGATGAAGTTCTGTAGGTTCAATATCTAAAACACGTTCCTTACCAGTATTTGCAATACCTCCGGCTTGTTCTACAATAAATGCCATTGGAATACATTCAAACAATAAACGTAATTTACCTTTTGGAGCTTTAACAGTTGGAGGATAAATAAATATTCCGCCTTTTAATAAATTTCTATGTAAATCAGCCACCATCGAACCAATATATCGGGCATTGTATGGGCGATTTGTTTCTTTATCTTTTTGTTTGCACCAGTTAATGTAATTAGTAACTCCCTCAGGAAAATCTAAACTATTTCCTTCGTTTAAAGAAAAAATATTTCCGTCTTTTGGCACTTGAATATTGGGATGTGATAAACAAAACTCGCCAATTGAATTATCTAAAGTAAACCCGTTAACACCTTTTCCTGTTGAGTAAACAAGCATAGTTGATGAGCCATAAATAATATAACCGGCTGCTACTAATTTGTTTCCTGCTTGTAAAACATCCGCCAATGTAGGTTCAGTTCCTGCTGGAGTTACCCTTCTATAAATTGAAAAAATAGTTCCGATAGAAACATTTACATCAATATTGGATGAACCATCTAAGGGATCAATACACACAACATAATTTCCGTTTTTAGAATACGTTCCTTTTAAAGGAATCATAAATTCTTCTTCTTCGGATGCAAATGCACACACTTCGCCACCGCGAGTTAAAGTGGCGGTAAACATTTCATTTCCTATAATATCTAACTTTTTTACATCTTCACCTTGTACATTTATTTCTCCGGTATCGCCAATAATTCCTGCAATGCCAGCTTTGTTTACTTCACGGCTAATTACTTTTGCAGCAATACCAATATCACGCAATAATCTTGATAGTTCGCCTTTTGCAAATTGAAATTCATGTTGACGTTCGATGATGAATTGACCTAATGTTGTGAAATTAAAATTACTCATATACCTTATTGTTAAAGGTTGCGAATATAGGAAGCATTGGTTAAAATTTCATCAAACAATAATTTAACGAAATATGTAATTTGCGCACCAATTAAATTTACAGCAAGTGAAAGTTTTTAAATTTGGAGGTGCATCAGTAAAAAATGCTGAAGCCGTAAAAAATGTAGCAAATGTTTTAAAGCAATTTCAAAATGAGGAGCTGCTTATTGTGCTATCGGCAATGGGAAAAACCACCAATGGCTTAGAGAATTTGGCAAAAGCATATTTTACGAAGGATAAGCAGAAGAATAAAATTTATAAAGAAATAAAGGCATTTCATGATGAAGTAATTGCGGGACTACTAAAAAATAAGGATAGTAATGCGTATGATGATATTGAGAACATATTTATTGAATTAGAGTGTATGTTGGAAACAAAACCCGAAAGCACTTTTGATTGTGTGTATGATCAAATTGTTTCTTACGGTGAAATATTTTCGAGTAGAATTGTAAGCACTTATTTGAATGAAGCGGGAATAAAAAACCGTTGGATGGATGCGCAAAATTTTATTGTTACCGATAATAATTACCAAGAAGGAAAAGTGGATTGGCAAGTAACATCCGAAATGATTGCTAAAAAATTAAAACCTATTGTTAAAAAGCAAATGGTGGTAACACAAGGGTTTGTGGGCAGAAGCCAAGATATGAAAACAACAACTTTAGGGCGTGAAGGTTCGGATTATAGTGCAGCTATTTTTGCTTATGGATTGGATGCAAAAGATGTAACCATTTGGAAAGATGTGGATGGCGTGATGAATGCCGATCCAAAGAAATTTAAAGATGCCATAAAATTAGATGCCCTTAATTATTCTCATACCATTGAGTTGGCTTATTATGGTGCAACAGTTATTCATCCAAAAACTATTCAACCACTGCAAAGTAAAAATATTCCTTTGTATGTAAAATCGTTTATCAACCCAAAAGGTACGGGAACAATTGTTTCAAACAAATCGAAAGAAAAAAATATTCCAACATTTATTTCAAAATCAGATCAGGTTTTATTATCCATTTCTAGTAAAGATTTTTCTTTTATTATAGAAGATAATTTGAGTAAAATATTTGAAGTATTTGCATCACACAAAGTGAAAATAAATTTGATGCAAAACTCAGCCATTAGCTTTAGTGTATGTGTTGATAATAGTGGCGAAATGCTAGAACGATTAAAATCCGAACTTGCCATCAATTACAATGTGCTTACCAATAATGGAATGGAATTATTAACGGTAACACATTATGATGATAAATCCATTACAAAACTTACTAAAGGGAAAACAGTTTTATTGGAACAACGTACACGTGCCACGGTTCAATTTGTGTTGAAGTAAAATGCATACCATTTATCTTCTTACGGGTTCAAATATTGGTGATAGCAAATCAAATTTGCAAACAGCTTCCAATCACATTCATCAACAAATAGGAAAGGTTGAACGTTCATCATCCGTTTATAAAACCGAACCTTGGGGAAATAAAAATCAACAAGCATTTTTAAATCAGGTATTGCAAGTTCAAACACAACTTAACCCTCATCAATTAATAAAAACAATTCTTAAAATTGAAAACAATATGGGGCGAAACCGTCAAGTAAAATGGGAGCCACGAATTATTGATATTGATATTTTGTTTTATGATGATTTGATAATTGACGAAACAGATTTGCAAATTCCACATCCGCTTTTGCACCAAAGAAGATTTACCTTAGTTCCTCTTCATGAAATTGCCCCTCAACTTATTCATCCAAAATTGCATAAAAGTATTTCACAACTCCTATCAGCTTGCACTGATTTAGGAATCGTGGAAAAGTTGTAGGTATCCTTTCATCATGGTAACGCACATTTGTAATTGATGCAAACACAACCCGCCTATTCATTTATTGCTATTGAAGGAAATATTGGAGCTGGAAAAACTTCGCTTGCACAAAGGATTAGTGCAGATTTTAATGCTAAGCTGGTATTGGAAGAGTTTGAAGACAATTCTTTTTTACCCAAGTTTTATGAAGAACAAAAACGATATGCTTTTCCGCTTGAAATGAGTTTTTTAGCCTCTCGTTTCAATCAATTAAAAAAACAAATTTTAGAACCAGATATTTTTCAAACACATACTGTTAGTGATTATATTTTTGCCAAGTGTATGCTGTTTTCGAGAGTTACTTTGGATGATGATGAGTACAATTTATACTTAAAATTATTTGATATTATTAATGCCCAAATGAAACAACCTGATTTGTTGGTTTACTTGCATAATCCTATTGAAAAATTGCAGTGGAATATTGTAAACAGAGGCAGAAGTTATGAGCAACATATTACCAATGAATACCTGCAAAATTTGAGTGATGCTTACCTACAATATATTCAGGCAAACCAACATTTACGGATATTAATAATTGATTGTGCCAGCATTGATTTTGTAAATGATGTGGATCATTACAATAACATAAAAGCACTAATTTGTAAAGAATATACTCCCGGTATTCATCATATTAATTGGTTGTTTGAATAATGACAACAACTGTTTTAAGTATTCATTATTTGCCTTGTGTGGAATGGTTCAAACATTTTTTGAATGATGAGCATGTAATACTCGAGCAGCATGAACATTTTGTAAAACAAACTTATCGAAACCGATGTGTGATACTTTCGGCAAACGGACCATTAGCCTTAACCATTCCTATAAAAAAAACGAAACATAAAATGGTTATGCTTGAAGTTGAAATTGAAAATGATTTCAACTGGCAAAAACAACATTTGGAAGCCATCAAATCGGCTTATCGTTCATCACCATTTTACGAACATTACGAACATCATTTTGAAAAATTTTATACTCATAAATTTCAATTTCTACAACAATTTAATTTAGAGTTGATACAAGTCTGTTTGCAAATTATGAAACAAAAAAAAGAATTATTATTGAGCAATGAGTACATAAATGCTACTGATAATTTTATCGACTTAAGAAATAAAATTCATCCTAAAAAAAAATCAGAGCAAGTATTTAAGCCCTATTTACAAGTGTTTTCAGAGAAATTTTCTTTTGCACCAAATCTAAGCATCATCGATTTTATTTTTAATCAAGGTGTTAATAGTTCAAAAATATAATTCCTGTTATATAATCATCAATTATATTTTTGAACTATTAAAACAGAACATTATTTGTAATGTTGTTGATTACAAAATAATCATAAACCAAAATGGAAATCAAAAATAAAATAGCGTTAGTTACAGGAGGAAGTCGTGGGTTAGGAAAAAACATGGCAATGAGTTTGGCTAAAAAAGGTATTGATGTAATCATCACTTACCACAGTAAGAAAGAGGAAGCACAAGTTGTAGTTTCTGATATTGAATCATTAGGACAAAAAGCTTTAGCGTTGCAATTGGATGTATCAGATTTAAAATCATTTGATCATTTTATTCATCAGGTTTCATCAACCTTAAAACAAAAATGGAACACGGATAAATTTGACTTTTTAGTGAACAATGCCGGAACTGGAGCAACCATTCCTTTTGCACAAGCTACTGAAGAAGATTTTGATAAATTACTAAACGTACATTTTAAAGGTGTTTATTTTCTTACTCAAAAATCATTGCAACTAATAAATGATGGTGGAAGAATTATAAATATTTCAAGTGGCACTACACGTTTTTGCAATCCGGGTTATTCCATTTACGCATCTATGAAAAGCGCTATTGAAACTTTTACTCGATATTTGGCAAAAGAATTAGGCCCAAGAGGAATTGCTGTAAATGTAGTTGCTCCGGGTGCTATTGAAACCGATTTTAACGGAGCTGCTATTAGAAATAATCCTCAGATAAAAGGATTCATTGCTTCTCAAACTGCATTAGGTAGAGTTGGTGAAGCAGAAGATATTGGTGGCATTATTGCATTTTTATGCACTGATGAAGCTCGATGGATAAATGCACAACGCATTGAAGCATCAGGTGGAGTGTTTTTATAAATTTTATAGCGCAAATAATAGCCACAGATTTCACAGATTTTTTCACACTTTCTTTTCAATGCCCTCAAGAGGGGTGGCGCGCTCTTGCGTAACTGGGGGTAAAGTCTTGCGAAGCAATACGACTTTCGACTAACAAAAATTGCACCTTCCGTCTCACTTCGTGAGCCACCTTCCTCAAAGAAGGATTGTTAAGAAATCCTTCCCCATTTATTGTGTTTTGAATACTCCGTAAAATAGTTGAGCAGTTGTATGTTTTCAGGTGTGCTTAATGTGGGGTCGTTATCTAAAATATGTTGCGCTTCTTGTCGTGCTTGTTGTAAAATAAATTGATCTTTGGCAATATCAGCAATACGTAAATCAAGCACTCCGCTTTGTTGTGTTCCTTCTAATTCTCCTGGCCCTCGAAGTTTTAAATCCACTTCCGAAATTTTAAATCCGTCATTGGTTTCACACATTGTTTTAATGCGTAATTTAGCATCAGCACTAAGTTTAAAACTCGTCATTAAAATACAAAAAGATTGGTCAGAACCACGCCCAACTCTTCCTCGTAATTGATGCAACTGTGATAACCCAAAACGCTCGGCACTTTCAATAATCATTACACTTGCATTAGGAACATTTACCCCCACTTCAATCACTGTTGTAGCCACCATAATATGTGCTTGTCCTTTTATAAAACGTTGCATCTCTCTGTCTTTATCAACAGGTTTCATTTTGCCATGCACCATACAAATTTGATATTGTGGTTGAGGAAAATCTCTGCAAAAGTTTTCATATCCATCCATCAAATTCATGTAATCTAATTTTTCACTTTCAGCAATAAGTGGGTACACTACATATACTTGCCTGCCTTTGGCAATTTCTTCTTTCATAAAACCAATCACTCGTAAGCGGTTTGCATCAAAGCGATGTTCTGTTCTGATGGGTTTTCTTCCGGCAGGTAATTCATTTATAATCGAGGTATCTAAATCACCATATAAAGTCATGGCCAATGTGCGCGGAATAGGCGTTGCAGTCATAACCAATACGTGCGGAGGGTATTGATTTTTCTTCCATAGTTTTGATCGTTGCTCCACACCAAAACGATGTTGCTCATCAATGATAACCAATCCTAAATTTTTAAACTGAACGATTTGTTCAATAAGTGCATGAGTCCCAATTAAAATATTAATTTCTCCATTTAAAATGCCTTCATGAATCAATTTTCTTTCTTTGGTTGAAGTAGAACCCGTGAGTAATTTTACTTTCACCGGCATATCGCCAAGTAAGGTGGTAACAGTTTGGAAGTGTTGCTGCGCAAGGATTTCCGTTGGTGCCATCATTGCCGCCTGATAATTATTATCAAGTGCTATGAGCATACACATTAAAGCCACAACTGTTTTTCCGCTGCCCACATCTCCTTGCAATAAACGGTTCATTTGCTTGTTACTTTTTACATCACTTCTTATTTCTTTGATAACACGTTTTTGAGCATCCGTTAATTCAAACGGAAGTTTTTCTTTGTAGAAAGTATTAAAATAATCTCCAATTTTTTCGAGTTTGATGCCATTAAATAATTGTGTGCGTTTTAATTTAAATCGAAGTAATCGCAGTTGAATAAAAAATAGTTCTTCAAATTTTAATCGTTGCTCGGCTTGTTTTAATTTATCAGCACTTTCAGGAAAATGTATTTGTATGAGGGCTTCTTTGCGTGATATTAATTGTTGTGATGATATAACCGACTGAGGCAAATTTTCTTCGATAGAAAACTTAGCATCATTCAATAAATTATTGGTCAATTTCATCAGTGCTTTTGTATCAAGCCCTTTAGTTTTCATCCGCTCTGTAGCAGTATAAAATGGCATAATGCGGAGATATTTTTTTTGTCCGGCCGCATCAGGTTCATCAATAATTGGATGGGCAATATTAATGTTTCCATTAAACTCCGTTGGCTTGCCAAACACCATGTATTCTTTGTTTTCTTTTACAGCTTCGCGCACCCATTTTGCTCCCTGAAACCACACCAATTCTATTTGTCCGCTTGCATCTATTAAATCAGCCACCAAGCGTTCGGCTTTACTTTTTCCAATGGTTCTAAAATTCATAATTTTACCCTTCAATTGAATGTACGGCATCTCTCCACTAATTTCAGAAATAGTATACACATTTGAACGATCAACATGACGATAAGGAAAATGAAAAAGCAAATCTGAGAACACAAAAATTCCCATCTCTTTTTTGAGCATTTCGGCTCTTGCAGTGCCTACTCCTTTTAAATATTCTATCGGTGTTTTTAAAAACGACATGTATTGCAAGTATAGTTTTTTTGGTCGATGGTTAATAGTCGATAGTTCATGGTTCACAGTTTTTAGTTGATTGTTTTGGGTTAATGGGTAATATTTTAAACTAAGAACTATGATGGACTAACTGTTGATATTATTTACTTCGCACTTAAAACCTCTTTACTATTTTAGCAACATGAAAAAGGCAGTATTGATTGTATTAACTTTTATCACAATTGCAGCATCAGCTCAAACAAAATTATTCCCAATGGAGGTAAAAGGAAAATGGGGATATATGGATCAGATTGGAAGAATGGTTATTCCGGCAATGTATGATTATGCCGATGATTTTAAAGATGGGTTTGCCGTAGTTGCACTCAAAAATTTACCTTGTATTATTAACGAAAAAAATGTGCGTATAGTTGATACGTCTTTGTATCAATTCATCAGTCCATTTTCTGAAGGACTTGCCGCTGTTAATGATTTCAACCACAAAAAATATTATATCAATACAAAAGGACAACGTGTAATTAATTTAGGTGATACGATTTATGAAGCCAGAAAATTTAAAAATGGTTTAGCTGTTGTTTCAAAGCAAGTTGACGATCATGTTTTAAAGTTCAATCATGATATCATTACGCTTGGTTATAAGTTTGGATATATTGATACCAAAGGAAATCTGATGATTAATTTTTTATATGAAGATGCTGATGATTTTGATGAAGATTTGGCAAGAGTTCAACTGAAAAAAAAATATGGTCTTATTAATACCAAAGGCGAAATGATTTTAAAAGCCGAATATGGAAACATCGATCATTTTTTTGAAAATAAAGCTGTGATTGATGGATTGGGAAAATATGGATATGTAGATACAAAAGGAAATGTGGTTATCAAACCAAAATTTGATATGGCTTATGATTTTACCGAAGGAATGGCTGCTATTTGGAATGCAGCAAATAATAAATATGGCTTTATAAATGGTGAGGGAGAAATAAAAATCCCGCTTATATATGATAATGTGAAACCATTTAGTGAAGGCAAAGCCGCTGTTTTAAAAGATGGAAAATGGGGATTTATTGATAAAAATGGAACATTGGTTTTACGTCATGTTTTTGATAATGCAAGCGTGTATCGCGAAGGAATGTGTGCAGTATTAATTAAAAGGAAATGGGGGTTTATTGATGCAGCAGGAAGCTTAATTATTCCTGCCGATTTTGATGCAGTAGGGTCGTTTGATAATGGTGTTGCTGATATTATTTATAATGGAGTTGCATTGTATATAAATAAACAAGGAAGCCTATTGCCAAAGCTAAATGAAAAATAATAAGGAAGTATAATTCCACTTACATTTTCACATCAACATATCAATACATTATTCTTACGGTCTGTATTTACTTTGCTTTAAAATTTTTTCAAAATCAGTTTCATTCATCAACTCTTCTAAAGTAATGGATGGATTTTCTTTCATATATTTTTTTACAATTTGCCAACCTTCAAACACGCCAATAGCAGGAGCTGATTCGGGTGGAACGCCATCAGCAGAGGTAAATGGGCCATCATTGAAGTAGCGCATAAAAGTAGATTGTTCATCTTTATACAACAAATCTTTTTCAATAAAATGTGCCCAAACTTCTCCTTCATTTTCATAACACCATTTTAATTGTTCGGCAGTGTAACCCATAATAATTGTATCAACAGTATAAGGTAAAAGTGCATTCATAAAATATCTTACTTTGCCCTCAAAAATCATGGTTGCAATAAAGCGTTTATCTTTTATGGTTTGTTCTTCAAACTGGCTAATACCAAGAGCTTTTATGGTATTTGGAACCACATATTCTCTTCGTAATTTCCGAATCATAAATTCAGGAAACTCTAATGCACGATAAAATTTTCCGAGTGTTTCATTCATATACATATCCAAACCAATGCACATCACGCTATCATAAGTAACATTTGCGTAGGCGTATTCCGAAATAAAAGTTACATAATGTGGAGTAGTTTTTTTAGGAAATTCTTGTTTGTAAATAGCTGTTGCCAACCCCAATTCATCTTCTATATTTTTTATATCCGAAAAGGCTGAATCAACCGTTTTTTCAAGCAACCTGAAAGGTTTATATTTTACCACCATACTCATTGGTCTGATAAATAACGAATCCGTTTTATCATCTTTTAATGCCATTAAATCTCGTGCATACGAAAGATAAAAAATACCATACTTTTGATACAATTTTTTAAGACCGATTTCTGTTTGATTGGTATCAATAGAAAATAATTCTTTTTCAAAACGCATTATTTTTGCAGATTCATAATGGTTAGGAATTTTAATATTAACTGTATGTTTTTTACAACCATTGCAAGCACTCACTAACATAAGTGTGCACAATACTACTATAACCGATAAATTGTTTCTCTTATTTTTGAACATGTAACAAAAATAGTTTTATGCGAAAAATATTCATCTTAATAATTTTTTGGTTAATGATAAACCCTGTTTTCTCTCAAATAAAAATGGGCGTTAAATTCTCTCCACAATATACCTGGACAAGCACAGATAGTAAGTCTATAAGCACCGGAAGCCCAAAAGTAAATCTATCTTATGGACTGGTTTTAGATTATTTTGTAAGTGAAAATTATTCTTTCGGAACTGAATTTAGTATCGGAACTTATGGAGGAAGTATTAAACCCGATTCGGTATATGTGAAGGAAAAAAATGCGGGAACAACAAACATGGAATACCAATACAAAATGCAATATATCAATGTTCCATTTATCATAAAAATGCGAACAAAAGAGATTGGATATTTGCGATATTATGCAGAGTTCGGTTTAGGAATGAGTTATAATATAAGAGCTAAAGCAGATATTACTTCATCTGTTCTTAATGCATCAAATGTAGATGTAAATAATCCTGATCCAGTTGATAAATATACTTTACAAAACAATGGCGACTTAAGTCAAAGCGTTAATTTTTTTCGCTCATCCATTATTTTTGGTGGAGGTATTCAGTATAACGCATTCGGAAATACGTTATTAGTCGCTGGTTTTAGGTATGATAACGCATTGAATAACTTTACTGACGAATCTCGCTGGAAAGCCAATATGAATTTTGTAGCCCTACATTTGGGAGTTATGTTTTAAATATCTTTGTACACGATTTGCAACCACTAAAAATAGCACTTGCCCAACTCAATTATCACACAGGTAATTTTGAGTTTAATAAAACAAAAATTATTCAACGCATCCATCAAGCAAAATTAGATGGTGCTGATTTAATTGTATTCTCCGAACTTTCCATTTGTGGGTATCCACCTCGTGATTTTTTAGAGTTTAGAGATTTCATTAATCAATGTAACGATAGCGTACATCAAATTGCAAAAGCCTGTATTGGCATTGCTGCTATTATTGGATCACCAACTATCAACCCAAAAATCGAAGGAAAAGATTTATTCAACACGGCCTATTTTTTGTGTGATGGAAAAGTAAATGCGGTGAGGCATAAAACCCTTTTACCCAACTATGATATTTTTGATGAGTATAGGTATTTTGAACCCAATAAACACTTTGAAATTATTGAATTTAAAGGATGCAAAATTGCATTAACCATTTGCGAAGACCTATGGAATATTAATGAAAATCCAATGTATATTATTAATCCGATGGATGAGTTGATGAAACAACAACCTGATGTGATGATTAATATTGCAGCTTCACCTTTTTCAAAAACACAAATTGAAAATAGAAAGCAAGTGATGATTGATAATGTAAAAAAATACCCTATTCCATTATTTTATGTAAATCATATTGGTGCACAAACTCATCTTATTTTTGATGGCGGTTCGATGGTGTTGGATAAAGATGCTAACGTAATTGATACGCTTAATTCTTTTGAAGAAGATGCAGGTTTATATGAATTAAATATTGCCGAAAAACGTGTTCAATCTCTTCAACAAAAAAAAATAAAAACTGCTGCCACCAATATGCAAAATGTGAGAAGTGCATTGGTATTGGGTATCAAAGAATATTTTAGGAAGCAAGGTTTTCAAAAAACGATTCTTGGTCTTTCAGGAGGTATCGATTCGGCTGTGGTATTGGTTTTAGCTATTGAAGCATTAGGTAAAGAAAATGTGAGAGTAGTATTAATGCCTTCAAGATTTTCATCACAACATTCAGTAGATGATGCATTGCAAATGGCAAAAAAATTAGGTGTGCAATATGAAATTATTTCTATTGAAGAAACATTTAATGCGCTCGAAAAAACGTTAGCTCCGCAATTTGAAGGAACAGTTTTTAATATCACCGAAGAAAATATGCAATCGCGAAGTAGAGGAATTATTTTGATGGCGTTGTGTAATAAGTTTGGATATATTTTGTTGAACACATCCAATAAAAGTGAACTGGCAGTTGGCTACGGAACACTTTATGGAGATATGTGTGGAGGGCTTTCGGTAATTGGTGATTTGTATAAAAATGAAGTGTATGAATTAGCCAATTTGATGAATGCAGAAGACGAAATAATACCGCAACAAATTATTTCAAAACCTCCTTCTGCAGAGCTAAGACCCGACCAAAAGGATAGTGATTCCTTACCCGATTATGATTTGTTGGACGCTATCTTATTTCAATACATTGAAGAAAGAAAAAGTCCCAATGAAATTATTGCCAATGGTTTTGATGAGGATTTAGTAAAACGTATTTTGAAGTTAGTAAACATCAATGAATGGAAGCGTTTACAAGCACCACCCATTTTGCGCGTATCTTCAAAATCATTTGGATTTGGAAGAAGAATGCCCATTGTGGCTAAGTATTTAAGTTGATTTTTTGTGGTTGCAAGACATAGTCCGTTGAAAAAAATGTATAGTAAATTGCTAACAGCTAATTATGATAGAAGAAGAATTCAATAAATTAATAGAGAATCTAAAAGTTGACCTCCAAATTTATGATGAGATGATTAAAGAAGTTTCGGCTGATATGATGGCTGAAGGATTTACCCAGTATCCAATTTTTATTGCTACCGAGCAAGATGTGAAGTTGGGTGAACTCATTATTGATAAAAATGATCAGGCAGGCACATTTAATATTTATGCAACTACTATGGAAGAAATGGTTGAAAAAAATTTGATTCTTGAATCTAAGAAAAACGCATTTACTAAAGCTTATAAAGACCCTAAAAAATTCATGTGTGTAATGCTCATCACCACAAGCATTGCCAGTTTTGTATTTGTGCCATATAAGAGTTAATTCGTAGAGAGAAATTTAAGCATGAATCAATTTCCCAAAGTTGCTGTAGTTATTGTTCACTGGAATAGAAAAAGTTTGCTCGAGCAATTTTTACCCAATGTTGTAAATTCAACGTATCCTAATCTTGAAATTGTTATTGCCGATAATTATTCAACAGATGATTCATTGGAATATGTTAGAACAAATTTTCCTCAAATTAAGATTGTTAAAAATGATGCTAATTATGGATATGCCGGTGGTTATAATCATGCACTAAAACATGTTAGTGCCGATTACTATGTTTTGCTAAATAATGATATTGAAGTTACAAACCATTGGATTGAACCAGTTATTGAAGTGATGGAATTTGACAAACAACTTGCCGCTTGCCAACCCAAAATGTTGGATTATAAAAATAAAAATCAATTTGAATATGCAGGAGCGAGCGGTGGTTATATTGATAGTTTAGGTTATGTTTTTTGCAGAGGAAGAATTTTTGAATCGTTGGAAGAAGATACCCACCAGTATGACACCGAAGAATATATTTTTTGGGCAACAGGAGCTTGTTTATTTGTGAGAGCAAAAGTATTTTATGAGGTTGGAGGGTTTGACGAACATTTTTTTGCCCACATGGAAGAGGTTGATTTATGCTGGCGAATGCAGCTTGCAGGATATACTTTAAAAGTTATTCCTAAAAGTTTTGTTTACCATGTTGGGGGTGGAACGCTAAACAAAATGAGTCCGGAAAAAACATATCTAAATTTTAGAAACAGTTTAATTATGCTTACTAAAAACTTACCGTTAAGTAAACTAATCTGGCTTATCCCATTCCGTGCCTTTTTAGATTTATTAAGTTCTGTTTTTTTTCTGTTAAATGGATTTCCAAAATATAGTGGGGCTGTACATAGAGCACACGTTGATTATTTTTTTAAGATTGGTAAATGGTGGAAATTACGTAAGGATGTAAAACCTCTCAAAAAAAATACTTCATTTAAAGGCACTTTTAAAGGAAGCATTGTTAAGGAGCACTTTATTAAACAAAAGAAATTTTTTTCCGAACTTAAATTCTAATCAAAAAAATCCCTCCAAAGCTTGGAAGGATTTTTTTGATAGATTAATAATTATTACTGTGTTTTCATCAGTTTAATAGTTTGTATTTCATTTCCTGTTCTCACTTGCATAAAATAAATACCAGTATTTAAAGAGCCAACCTCATCAATGGTTACTTTATTTAACCCTTTAGTAGATGTGCGGTTTATATTCATAATGCTTCGTCCTTGAATATCCATTATATAAATATCAATAGGCTGTGTACTGGCAGTAAACAAAGTTAATTGAACACTAGTATTAAAAGGATTAGGATATGCACTTATAGATTGTGATTCTACTTTACTGGTTGAAACTTCAACAATATTGCTATAACTGGCTTTACCATTTCTATCTAGTTGTTTCAATCGGTAAAAAATAATGTTTGATGCAGTTGAACTAAATGCTTCTTTATCTATTGATGTATAATTATTCAATGATGATGATGTTCCATTTCCTTGAACAAAACCGATGTATTCAAAATGATTTCCATCAACCGACCTTTCAATATCAAAGCCTCTATTATTTAATTCATTTGCAGTGCTCCATTTTAGGAATACATCTTTTCCATCTGTATTTGCCGCAAAGTTTACTAATTCAACAGGCAAAGGATTAGTAATATCAGTACCTGTATACACTGACGATAAAGATGACGAACCTAAGGTTACGGTACTAGATAATATACCAGTTGAAGCGTTAGCCAAACTTGTTGTTACCGAATTCCATGTTGATGTAGAGTAATAAGCAAGTCTTGAAGACGATGAACTAGAAACATTTCCCAAAATAGCACTATCACTTATGATAGAAATAATATAATTAAGCCCCACAGAACCAATTGCATTTACATTTACATAACCGTTATATTGAGTTTTGCCTGCTATTAAACTTGGAGCATTTATTCCACTATAATATGTAACTGTAGCACTAAAAGGTACTACACCTGTTGACCCCCAATTAATACTAGCTACTTGTCTGTTAGCAAAAGAATATGTTGAAGTAGTTCCCAAAGTTGGTGAAGAAGATGCAATAGCTACAGGAGGAGTAGTGGCTGTAGTAAACTCAACAGAGCCAATATCCGTTGAGCCCGTTGAAATACTGGTGGAACGCGTTGTTGAAGCATTCACAAAATCTCCGGTGATTCCGGCAAGTGCAATCCCTTTTCCATTTGCATACCAACTTGCAGCATTTGCGGTATTTATGTTCAGGTTTCCTACAGAGGTATCCGTAAATAAATTTAGTGATGGAATAGTTGAAGCTAATTCCATCCAGTTAGTATTGTATGTAGTTGGCCTAAATAATGTATTGAATGCACTAATACCATTTGGAATATTAACAGGTAGTTCAGCAATTTTTGAAGTATCTGGAACAACCAATAAGTTATAATCAATAGACGCTGAAGTTATACCTGTGGCACTACTTGATCCCGTGGCATAATTGTAACCAGTTCCCGCTGTGGTTCGTTTGTTGTAAAAAATATTATTCCATACAATATCCGTTGCAGTTGAAGTACGTTGAATACAATATGAATTATTGCTTCCTGTTGAGGTAGTTCCATTAATGAAAACACTGTTGTAATAAAAAGTATTAGTACCACTTGATGCAACATCTTGTATACCCACAACACGGTTCTCTAATATAGATGACGCGCCCATACTTATTTGGTTATTCAAAATAGAATTACCACCTGTACCAACATAAATTCCTGAAGCTAAACCTGAGCTTGCTCCCACACCTGTGCTGGAAGTGTACACATTATAAATACGGTTTCTTTTTATTGTAACAGGAACAGAAGCACTGACATAAACATCAATACCAACTGCAGCATAAGTAGCTGCTCCGGTGTTATTATTTATAATATTATAAATAGTATTTCCTTCAATGGTATGTGTACCGGAAGTACCATAAAATAAAATTCCAACAGGTAAATATAAATATCCGCCACCGGTTGAATTAGCAACCATATCGTGAATGATATTATTTGTTATAGTGGTTACTCCTCCTGCAATATACATTCCGGCCATACGGTTTCCAGAGCCTCCAATATATTTAGCATTAGCGATAGTATTTTTATCAATTAAAACAGTTCCTCCACTCACGTATATTAATCCATTGTCATAACCATTTTGTATTGTGTCCCATGCATTTTGCAAACCTCCAATTGTATTGTTGGTTATATTCACTGTTCCACTTGTTACATAAACACCAAATACACCGGTTGATGACGAAGTCATTAAATTAGCAAATGTGTTACTATCTATTACGGAAGGTGTTCCTGTAACAGCAGATTGATAATATACACCATATAAACCACTACTTGTTTGAAGGATGTTGCCACTTCTGTTTGCTGCGGCACCACCGATACTGTTTTTACGAATACTATGGCTTGTTCCTCCAGAGATCAATATTATTTGAAGGTTGTTAGCTCTGTTAGCCGTTTGATAAAAAGAATTATTACTAATATTCCAATTGTTTCCGGTTCCGGTAGCATTTAAATTTATAGCATTGTATCCCCAATTATATATCTCATTATTCAAAAGAGCATTTTCACTATTTTCTAATCCGCTGGTTCCTGATGAACTTACACCTGTATTCGGAACACCTGTTACAACTGATGTTCCCAAAGTATCACGAATTAAACAATAAGTCACTGCATTGGAATCATTACCTGTTCCACCAACAGCATTTGATGTTCCAAACAAGATGGTTCCTGTTGTGTTATTAACTCCTTCAATGCTACAATAAGTAATTGTATCTCGATGTGCATCATTGATGAATTGGAAAGTAACACCAGCCAGAGTTCTGTTTCTGAATCTCAAATAACGACCAACTCCACTAAAACGTCCATCTACTTTAACTCTTCGAGTACCATTAAATTTAATTAAAGCACCTGCATTTGAACCCGCAACAACTCTTTCTGTAGTGCCATCAGGTACAATAGATAAAGTATAATTTCCTCCACCAGTTTCACTCCAAGCATTAAGAGCATTTGTTCCATCTTCTAAAAGATCACTCACTAACATTAATGTAACATTCCCTGTTAAAGCACCTGCATTAATAGCAGCAAAAATACCGCCTGCCGTTGTTAATGATGGATAAGTTCCACCAGATCCTATGGTAATTGTTCCGCTAAAGCCGGGCACAATGGTATAGCTATAATTTGTTGGTGGGTTAGAAATAATACCATTAACAGTAACTGCTGAAACACCAGAAGGAAGCGATGATATATTTGTTGATGACGAACTATCTTGAGCTATCAAATAATAATAAACTGAATCACCAAGCGTAAGACCACTCATTGCAGATGAACTGATAACAAATGACCAAACCCCATTTTGAGCCGTACCTGAAACAAATGTTCCTGCATTAGAAACAAATGTTCCTGCCGCAGATTTCTTGAAATATACTCTCGGACGATTTGTACTGTATAGACTAACTCCTGTTGCATCCGTTATTGTTGCTGTAATAGTTCTATCAGAAGTTGATGCGGTATTACCAACTGCAACATGTGAAATATTTGGCGCAATAACATCGCTAAGAATAAAGTTACCTGCATCACCTCCAATATCTGTTGGTGTTAAAGCACTTCTTGTTTGTCCGTCAATATCATCTGTAATGTACGGAATAAAAATCCCTGAACGCTCTACCGGTGTTGGTATGGATGAACTGATATGCATATTAAATGTTGAACTTGTACCTGTAGGGTTGATAAATTGTGGATTAGCTAATGCACTTGCCCCATCAACTCCTGATAAAGTATTCCAAGCAGATAAAGTCGTTGAAGGAGTGGCTCCGTATAATCCAAGTGCCCCCCCTGAACCATTATACCAATATATATTACCATTGCATGAAAGAGTTGTATTTCCTGCAAGACCTATAGCATAATGTGTTCCTCCTGTTGAAGAATTAGAACGTTCATTAGAAAATACATTATTCATGATTGAATCAATTCCATTTGCAGCACTATAAAATGTAAATGTATTTGCAACTCCACTTCCAATTCCTGATCCACCGATATAAACCGAATTGAAAAGAACGTTAATTGCACCTGAACTTTTATAAAATCCATAGATCAATGGAGTAGTAGTAATAGGTGTTCCTAAAGTATCTATACCTAACCGTATAATGTTATTAATAAATTTCTCTGAACCACCACCAGCATAAATAGCCGTAATGGATGAGGTATTTCCACTTGCCGCTATATTAAAAGAATGAATAATATTCTTTTGAATAATAGACGGAGTTAACATATTGTTTGTTAAAATACCAATGGATGAAACGGCATTCGATCCGGTATAGGTTTGGCTAAATCCATATATCTGATTTCCGGAAATATAGTTCCCTGCTGTTACCGGAACGGCTCTAATTCCCATTAAGGCGCAACTACCTGTATTATTATTTTGATAGGTTGAACCAATATTAAAATTAAACATGGAATTGCCAATAATCGAGTCGATACTATTTCCACTAATATCTATTGCATGTAACCAATTGATAGGAGTAGTTGATGTCCCCACGGCATTATTTCTAAAATTTTGAATGGTGTTGTACCGAATATTCAAGTTGGTAGCAGCACTTGAAAGAATAGCTGCTACCTGTTGCCCGGTTGCAGAAACAGAAGCAGTTGCAGCAATAATATTATCAGCTAAGCCATTTCCAAAAGTATTGCTATCAATATTGTAAGTAGTAGTTGTTGTTGAAGTAGTAATATTAATTAAGTTAATAGTTGAATTAATACTTGTTGAAGAACCATTAATAGTGATCCCTCCAAAATTATTGCCTTTAATAGAAATGGTTCCTGCAGGAGTTCCTGTTGCTCCAATAGGCACCAATAAATTACTTGCTATTCCACTATTTACAACAATTGAATTTGTGGAGGTCATGCTACCAAATGTATTATTGTTTACATTCACTAAACCACCCACTAACCAAGGTCCTGAAAACACTCCAGGTGTAGTTGTATAAGCTGTACCTGCACTAGTAAGGTTAATATTGGCAAAAGTATTTCCACTGAACGTTGATGGTGTTATTACTCCAACATTTAAATAAGCACCCGTAATCCTAAATCCAACAGAACTATTAGCCGTCCATGGTGTACCACCACATAACGGTGCACTTCCTCCAATATAATTATTGGTCATGATGTGATTGTTAGCTCCCGTATTATTACAATTCCAAATATATTGTTGGAACGCTGCAGTAGCGGTTCTAGTAGCTGTTTGGAACATACTGTTTCCACTCATTATCCAATCTGTGCTTCCTGCTGTAATTTTAAATGCATTACATTCAATAGTAGCGTTCCAGAAATTATAGATATTATTATTTGTGATAAAATTATTACTGTTATTTAAAGCAGTGGTTGTTGTATTTCCTGCTGAATAAATAGTTGTTGCAGGAGTAGTTGCACCATCTTTAATATCGCAGTTGTCAACTGTATTACTATCATTTCCTCTAACACCGGATGTAGTAGAAAAGAAAATAACCCCACCTGCTGATGCTGAATTCACTCCATAAACAGTATCATGTTGAATAGTATTGAAGCAAGCATCGTTGATAAAACGAATAGCAACACCTGATGTAGATGTATTTCCAATTGCAAGATTTCGGCTTCCGGTTCCTCCTGGTCTACCGTCAATCACTATATAACTACAACCATTCATATCTATTGTTGCAGTTGTATTTGAACTTACAATGCTAAGACCCGTTGCACCGGTTTGAGGTATAACAGTTACTTTTTTAGTTGGACCAACTCCACTTATTGCACCAAATGTTATTGGAAAAGTTTCTGATGCACTTGAATACAAAGAAGTAAGTTGTAATGAAACAGCCCCACTAACGCCAAGTGCATTTAAATCTGCAATGGCTGATGTGATAGTGGTATAAGTTTGACCTAAACCAACTAAATATGTTCCTGACATCGGGCCCAAAATAGTTCTTGATCCGGTTGGATTTCCATTGATTGGTGTTCTGTTCACTCCTGAAAGCAATAAGCTATCAACTCTTACATCTAAAACATTTGAAGGCGTTGCTGATGCCGATACGTCATAAGTAACCCAAAAATAATTTACACCTGGAGCTAGTGGCGAACTCCCATTAACATAAAACAATCCACTGGGTGAAACAACTGTAGTTCCGTATTGAGTTGCTGATGAAAATACCGAACTGCTTCCAGTATAGAATACTTTAGCGTTAATCATATTGGCTGCACTTGTTGAGCCTGCCGTGTTTAATTTAAATCTTGTTAAAGTAAGAGCATTATATGAATTCTCTGCATAAACTCTGATAGCAACAATGGCTTGGTTTGTTGCACCAACAGGAACACTTGTGATAATTTGATCAACATTACTTGAATCATAAACCATCGGTATACCTATTAAGTTACCTTCAAAAGCCCCAATATCAGGAGATGTAGAAGTACCCGTATAGCCGGCATTTCCGGCACGGATTCGTCCGTTAAAATCGGTAGTAATTCCTGCAATATTACTTGCTCCACTTTCAACAACTGTCGTTACTGTACTATCAGGATTCAAGAAGTTTGAAGAAACTCCGGATGTGCTTATGAAAGTTGTATTTTCAGTGTTAGATGCAGCATCTCTTGGAGCTACAAAAGCTTTAAGCTGAACAAGAGTGGAGTCAACATTGGTTCCATCATAAAATAAAGTATAGGTAGAAGATGGTGTAGCCCCTGAATAAAAAACATTATTATTTGATGTATTGGCATACGAAGTTAAAGTAGTCGAACTTCTTTGATAAGTAATTGTCTTACCCGTACCATTTGCTGTTGAATTATTAATTAAAATATTATTTCTTAGTGTTAAAGTTGGTGTAGTAGATGTATAAAGTGCTGCACTTCCAAAGTTGACACCAGAACTGGTTGCGTTTAAATTAACCGTATTATAATACATATTTATTGTTGTGCCACCGCTAAGGTAAATACCTGTAACGGCAGGCGTTGGAGCAGTAATGGTAGAAATAGGTGCTGTTATATTTCCTAAAACATTATTGTACATGGATACAGTGGTGGCACCTGAAATATAAATCCCAAAAGAAGTACCTCCTGCATTGTTCGCTTGAATAGCAAACAATTTATTCTGATACATATTAGTGGCTGTACCGGCACCATGGTAAATGCCATAAACAGCAGCGGCACCCGTAGTGGTTAAACTATTAATATTATTACTAAAACAGTTTAAGGATGTAGATGCTGTAGTGCCTAGTTGAATTCCATACAAAGTAGAAGCACAAGTTATATTGGAAACAGTATTTCCGCTTAGTACGCATCCTGCTGCTCCATAGGTGAAATATAAACCACTAATAGCTGCAGCACCACTGGTAACATTATTCACAATATTATTTGTACCTATGTATTGCTGACTTGTTGAGGTAGCCTGGTAAATACCATATAAAGCAGTTGCACCAATTAAAGTAATATTGGAAAAATTATTTCCAGTGAAAGTAGCTATTCCTCCTCCTGGGCTTCCAAAATTATAATAACCATAAAGAGTTCCTCCAGCTCCTGTTTTATTAAACGCAGTGGTAATAAAGTTGTTATTAAAATTAGTAGTTTGGGTAGCATTACTATTATAAGCGAAATAACAGGCTGCTGTTGAATTCAACGTAAGGTTATTATAATTATTTGAATTCATATTAGATGTACCCTGTTGAGTACTATTGTATATAAAATATATAGTTCCGGTGGCAGTGGTAGTAAAATTGAAGTTCTGAAAAATATTATTGTTTGTGTTTAAGGTAGTTGATGCCGATCCTGAACTTGTATAAATACCATAAATAGTTCCAGTATTAGCAGAAGCTCCAGGGAATGCCATATTTCCAATAGTATTATTATTTAAATTAATAGTGGTTGTAACAGCACCCGTATTATAGATCATATAGGTGGTACCTGATGTGCTGTAATTAGTATCATTGGTAAACGTGTTGTTGGTAACGCTTAGTGTTGCAGGAGAGGCGCCATTGCTATATATTCCATAAACGGAACTTGTTGGTTGAACATTTAGCACTCCTGTTGTAGAATTCAGAGCCAATCCTTCAGTTAAGGAAAGTGTATTGTTTGAAATGTTAATTGTATTTCCATTAGCAGTGCTTCCTGCTGCATTTTGTATCCCTTCAAGATTGGATGCTGAAGCTATCGCTTTTAAATTAATATTATTATAAGTAACAGTTGCACTTGCTCCCGCTGCAGTCCCAATATATATTGCACGCATACCTACTATTGAAGGAGCTCCATTACCATTTCCGCTATTCACAATATTATTGTATGATATATTAATTCCATACTGATTGTTTACTAAAATTGCATTGGCAAAAACGGTTGTATACAAATAATAAAGTGTACAAGAGCCATTAACAATTGGTGAGTTAAGTGTTGTAGTTGTTGGTGCAGCAACACCTGAAGTTCCACCAACACTTACCCGGTAAACCAGACCTGTTGATGTAACCAATATAGCATTTGTTGCATAAGCAGCAGATGCAACAAAATAGTTCGTTAACCCTGTTCCAAAACTAAGAATATTATTTCCAGTACTAGCTAAATTTCCACCAATATCATTATTAGCATCTCCTAAGGTATATGGAGAAGCAGCAGAATATCCAAATATGCCAACTGCTGTATAGCAATTAAGGAAATTATTGGTGTAAATAGTATTAGATGAATTCGTTCCCGAAGCAGCAGAAGGTGTAAATACAGCAGCAGCTGATATAGCTGTATCTTTAGTGGGTGAAAAAAGAATACCTGTTGCCCCGTTAAATGAATTTGTTCCAAAGCTCGGACCAATTAAACCATTCAGATTATTTAGCGTGATCTTACAGTTTTTAACACTGTTGTTTTGGCAACCATCGGCAGCCGAATTTTTGAAAAAACCATAACCATATTCCATGAAATCAGGCATATTACTATTAGCTCCTGATGGCATGGTATTATTATCAACTAAATCTATACCGTTGATCGTTACATAATCAGATCCAACAAAGGTCCAAATTCCATCAAGTGTTGTAGATGCACTCGAAACTGTTACAGCTCCAACTGGAGCTGATATTAATGGATTCACCCCAGTTCCACTTCTTTGAAAAACAATAGGATTAGAGGAGCTACCAGTAGCCGTCATACGATAACCACCGGTTGGTGCAGTTTCTGTCCAAGTAGCAAGAACATTAAAAGTTACTCCCCCCGCCCCGACACCATTAAAGTTTAAACTATCAATAGCCATTTTAATAGACGAATAATTACCAGGTACTGACTTAGCACCGGTAATTGGTGTTTGAGCTACAACAATTGAAGCTATTAAAATAAAGGGGAGAATAATTGATTTAAATAATAATTGCTTAGCTGTTCTCATAATGTTATTAATAATTATTGAAATGAAAGATGTTTATTATTTGCTATATTAATAAAAAAAATCAGGGCTACAATACTCAAGAGAATTTTAAGAGAATTTATAGTTTCGTTATTCAGTTAAGAATTTAGTGAAATTTTTGACACACATTCAATCAATCTATTAATTCAATAAAAACGTTTTAACCAATAGATATCGACAATAGTAAATATTAAAAAAACATACAAAGACTATGTAGTATTTTTTTCTGATGAATTTATCGCTTAAAAAATAATTCCTGCTTATAACAGATTTATTGCCATTTCTCTCTACTTATTTCAAATTCATCTAATTAGTTTATAAAATTATTATACCAAAATAATAAACGTAAAAAACCTAGTCAAACCACTGATTTTCAAACATATTTTTGAATTATGACTATCAATAAATATCAAAAAGAAGTTATTCTATTTGTTGTTTTGCTTACGGCTGTGGTTTCTCTTGCAGTTGGAAGTTACCTGCTATCGGCAAGATAATAATGCAATTAAACTCAAATGTATATTGCTTAACTACTTAGTGGTTGAAAAATACTTTATTGCCATTGCATACCCACTCAAGCCCAATCCACTAATTATTCCTTTGCAATGTTTTGATAAAAGAGAAACATGTCGGTATTCTTCTCTCGCAAAAATATTTGAAATATGAACTTCAATAACTGGAGTTTTAATGGCAGCAACCGCATCGCTTAATGCAACAGAAGTATGTGTGTATCCACCGGCATTTAAAATAATTCCATCATAAGTAAAACCAACTTCATGTAATTTGTTAATGAGTTCTCCTTCCACATTACTTTGATAATAACTTATTTCAACGGAAGGAAATTCTATTTTTAATACTGAAAAATATTCTTCAAAAGTTTGTGAACCATAAATTTCAGGCTCACGTTTTCCGAGTAAATTTAAATTAGGACCGTTAATGATGATAACTTTCATTGATGCAAATCTAAAATAAATCGTAATTCGAAAATCGTAATTCAAAAATAAAATTGAACTGGCAAATTTATATCAAAGGTTTTAAATCTTATCTTCAATTAGAGCGTTCACTTTCTCTAAATTCTATTGAAGCTTATGAACATGACATTGAAAAAATTTGTCAATTTTTGGAACTTAAACAAATGAACGTAACACCCGAAGAAATTGATCTTGCCACGCTTCGAGAATTTTTAAGGTGGATTTCTGAATTGGGAATGATGCCTACTTCGCAAGCCCGAATTATTTCAGGCATCAAAGCATTTTATAAATATTTGATGATGGAAGACCTTATCAAAAAAAATCCAAGTGAATTATTAGAAGCCCCAAAAACAGCACGTAAACTTCCCGATGTATTAAGTGTAAATGAAATTGATAAGATGATATCAGTAATTGATTTATCAAAACCAGAAGGAGTGCGTAACAAAGCCATTTTAGAAACGATGTTTAGTTGCGGATTGCGTGTTACCGAAACTGTAAGCTTAAAAATATCTGACATTTCTTTTACCGATCAATTTGTGCGGGTAATTGGAAAAGGAAATAAAGAACGCTTAGTTCCAATTGGAAGAGTTGCCATTAAAGCCATTAACTTTTATACCCAAAATATTCGTAATCATATGGAGCCAAAAGTTGGAAGTAACGATATTGTTTTTTTGAATAGAAGCGGCTCAAAACTTTCACGTGTGATGATTTTTTATTTAATTAAACAATTTGCATTAGAAGCAGGAATAAAGAAAAAAATTTCTCCTCATACGTTTCGCCATTCTTTTGCTACAAGTTTAGTGGAAGCAGGAGCTGACCTCAGAGCAGTGCAGCAAATGCTTGGGCATGAAAGTATCACCACAACAGAAATTTATACGCATATTGATAGAGAATTTTTGCGCGATGTGATTACACAATTTCATCCAAGAAGTTAAATAATATCTCCCCAACTACCTATAAATTTCTTTATCACGCAACCTTATTCAACCCAACTTTTATAATAATGAGGGTCTTCCATTTGCATTGCCGCTTCAGTAATTTTTAATGGATAAAATGGATCAATCATCACAGCTAATTCTTTCGTTTCAGTTTTACCAATTGATTTTTCAACAGTGCCAGGATGTGGCCCGTGTGGAATTCCTTTTGGATGCAAACTAATCATTCCTCGCTCTACATGTTTGCGACTCATAAAATCTCCATCTACATAATATAAAACTTCATCACTATCCACATTACTATGTGCATAGGGAGCTGGTATTGCTTGCGGATGATAATCATACATGCGTGGTACAAAAGAACAAATTACAAAATTATGTCCTTCAAAAGTTTGATGAATTGGAGGAGGCATATGAACTCTTCCTGTTATGGGTTCATAATTATGAATGGAAAATCCATAAGGATATTGAAATCCATCCCAACCTATAGCATCAAATGGATGTGTGGCGTAGGTATATGGGAAAATCATATCCTGTTTTTTTATCATCACTTTAAAATCACCTTTGGCATCAAACGTTTCTAAATTTTGTGGCAGCTTAATATCACGTTCACAATATGGAGAGTGCTCAAGCAATTGTCCATATTGATTCAAATATCTTTTGGGTGGACGAATAGGTGAAAGGCTTTCAGTAATAAATAATCTATTGTTCTCATCATTAAAATGGAATTGATAAATAGTTCCTCGAGGTATCACTAAATAATCTCCATACTCAAAATTTATTTGTCCGTAAATAGTTTTTAAAGTTCCACTTCCTTCGTGAATAAAAATAACTTCATCTGCATCAGAATTTTTATAAAAATAATCCGCCATACTTTTTTTAGGAGCGGCAGAAGCTAAATACACATCATTGTTAAAAAGCAAATACACTCTGCTTTCTAAATAATCGTCTTCAGGTTTTGATTTAAAAGTGAGAAAACTTCTATTCTGCAAATTTTTTTCGAGTGCAGCAACAGGACCAAAAGAATAGGGCTTCCCAATTTCTTTAACTGCAGTTGGCGGGTGTGTATGATATACTAATGAATACAGACTTGAAAATCCTTCTGTTGAAACTAATTCTTCCTGATATAAATTTCCATCAGGTTTACGAAATTGTGTGTGACGTTTGGCAGGTATTTTTCCTAAATGATAATAGAATGGCATATGCTTTATTAATTGAAAAATTACGTGTTAAAATTATTATCTGTTGTTGCAAACAAAATTATGTTTTTTTGTGACTTGTATTAAAGTGTATTGTATTATCAGTAACTTCAATATTTATAAAACTTAACCTTGCAAAGCAAATGTATTTGAAAACATATTTTTTAAAACTGATTTTTATCACAAGTTGTGTGATAGTAATATCTTCATGTAATCACAAAAAAAAATCAACACAACAAACTACTGATACAACAACAAATAACTCTGCCAAAGAAATAAGTAAACAAATCGAAAAGGATATTTCAAATCCCGAGTTGTATTATCAAAGAGCCATTGTATATTTTAATGAAAAATTTTTAGATCGCTCGTTGTTGGATATTGATCAAGCAATTGCTTTAAATAAACAAAATCCACTGTATTATTATTTTAAAGGAAAATTGCATTATGCCATGAATCAAACGTTAAAATCAGCGGACGCTTATGAACAAGCCATCAAATTAAAACCAGATTATACAGAGGCCAAGCTAAAAGTTGCAGAGTTATATTATGTGGTAAAGGAGCATCAAAAGTCAGTTCATTATCTCAATTCCATTATCGAAAAAGAGCCAACAAATGCGGTTGCGTATTATTATAAAGGAATGAATTTATTGGAGATGAAGGACACCGTCAAATCAGCAGATGCGTTACAATTAGCTTTTGAAAACGATAATAATTTTTATGATGCTGCATTGCAATTAGGTTTATTATATGCCGCAAAAAATGATAAGCTTGCAGTAGATTATTACTCGGCTGCAATTAGAATTTACCCAAAGAGTGATGAAGCCTATTTTGCACGAGGAGTATTTTATCAAAAAAATAAAATGTATAAAGCAGCGTTATTGGATTACCGAAAAGTAGTTGCTTTTAATCCATCAAATGATAATGCATATTATAATGTTGGGTATATAAATTTTGAAACAAAACACTTTAAAGACGCAATAAGAAACTGGACAATATGTATTCAAATGAACAACAATAATATTAATGCATATTACATGAGAGGTTTAGTAAATGAAATATTAAAAAACAATATCGATGCAAAATTAAACTATGAATTTACCCTACAACTCAACCCTGAATTTAGCTTAGCAAAAGAAGGGTTAAAGAGGATAAAATAATGCAAATAACACAAACCTATCAAACTTTAATTAGAGTAAAAAAAACTATTGCTGTTGCATTTATTATTGGCAAAATTTTTTCCATAAAACTTTGGCTTGCCGATAGAACATTTCCTGTAATTCCATTTTTTGATGTGTTTAAAAATATCCCAAATGAAACACATACATTTTTATTTTTTTTGTCGATTGTAATGCTGTTAACACTTATTATTTTCCCTTCTAAAAATAAACTTATTTATTTATTTATTAGCATTGAAATAGTAAACATGTTGCTTGATGAAACTCGTCTACAATCTTGGACTTACGAATATTTATTTCTGCTATTTCCATTCGCTTCGCTCAAACGAGAGGATGAAATTTCTCATACAAAAACTTTTGCTTCGCTCGTATTTATTTTAGTGGCTACATATTTTTGGAGCGGTATTTTTAAGTTTAATCATGGTTATATTTTTACAGTTTGGAAATCTATCTTTAACCTCTCCAAAAATTCATCATTCTTAAATTTAGGCTATTGTTTTTCTTTTTCTGAAGCTTTGTTTGCCATTGCTTTATTTTTTAAACAAACAAAAAGAATAGCGGCAATGGGATATATCATTATGCACATTTTTATACTGGTTATTTATGGTCCATTAGGGATTAATTATAATGGAATTATTTGGCCTTGGAATATCAGTATGATGGCAATACTTGGGTTCATGTTTTTTAATGATGAGATTATATTTCAGCCTCCACAATTTTTAAAAAAAATATTTCTATCACAAGCCATAGTTTTACTATTATGTATAGCGCCAACGCTCAATTTTTTTGACAGTTGGAATAATGAATCCTCATTTAAACTTTATACAGGCGATACAAAATATTTGTACGTTTGTTTTAAAAATAATGCCCTGCAAAAAGCTAATGAAGATTTAAAACTTAATTTATATAAAAAAATAAAAGTGCCTGTTTGTAATGGCGAAATGCTAAGTGTAAAGACTTGGGCACTTAATGAAATGAATGTGATGCCACATAGCGATGAACATTATTTTAATCAAATAAAATCTTATTTTTTACAAAGAGGTATTAGTAATAATGAAATTAGTTTTTGGGTGCACGAATCTCCTTACGATTCAACATCAATGAAAGAATTGAAATAATATTTCAAACAAAAACATAAATAGATTTTCATAAAACCGATTGAGTGCTTAATTTGCACTACTTTTATGAATATACAAATAACATTACCTGACGGATCGGTTCGTTCGTATGAATCGGGTGTAACAGGTTTAGACATCGCAAAGTCAATCAGCGAAGGACTTGCAAGAAATGTTTTAGCAGCCAAAGTAAATGGCGAAATTTGGGATGCCACGCGTCCCATCACATCTGATTCATCATTAAGTTTACTCACATGGAATGATGCCGAAGGAAAATCAACCATGTGGCATTCATCAGCACACCTAATGGCTGAAGCTTTAGAAGCTTTGTATCCCGGAGTTAAACTTGGAATTGGCCCTGCAATTGAAAATGGATTTTATTATGATGTAGATTTTGGAGGAAAAGAATTTTCATCTGATGACTTCAAAAAAATAGAAGACAAAATGATGGAACTTGCCAAACTAGATAATGTATACAAGCGTTCATCCATTTCAAAAACAGATGCCATAACATATTTTACCGAAAAAGGTGATGAGTATAAACTTGATTTAATTTCTGGTTTGGAAGATGGAAGTATCACCTTTTATCAACAAGGAAACTTTACCGATTTATGCCGCGGCCCACATATTCCGTCAACAGGTTTTATAAAAGCCATTAAGTTGATGAGCGTTGCAGGAGCTTATTGGAGAGGTGATGAAAAAAACAAACAACTCACACGCATTTATGGAATTACATTTCCAAAGCAAAAAGAGCTTACCGAAT
Source organism: Bacteroidota bacterium (assembly GCA_025356715.1). The sequence continues at coordinate 38,145 of JANXRU010000146.1, read as the reverse complement.
ATTTAGCACTTTTAGAAGAAGCCAAAAAACGCGACCACAGAAAACTTGGAAAAGAAATGGAGCTATTTACCTTCTCCGAAAAAGTTGGAATGGGCTTACCATTATGGCTTCCAAAAGGAGCAGCATTGCGCGAAAGATTAATTCAATTTTTACAAAAGGCACAAGTTAAAGCTGGCTATTTACCAGTAGTAACTCCACATATAGGCAAAAAAGATTTATATGTAACATCTGGTCATTATGAAAAATATGGAGCCGATTCGTTTCAGCCCATTTCCACTCCACGAGAAGGGGAAGAGTTTTTCTTAAAGCCAATGAACTGCCCACATCATTGCGAAATTTATAAAGCATCACCCAAATCATATAAAGATTTACCGGTAAGATATGCTGAGTTTGGAACCGTTTATCGCTACGAGCAAGCAGGAGAGTTGCATGGATTAACCCGTGTTCGTGGATTTACTCAAGATGATGCGCATTTATTTTGCAGGCCAGATCAAGTGAAGGAAGAATTTTGTAAAGTAATTGATATGGTTTTGTATGTGCTTAATGCATTAGATTTTAAAGATTTTACAGCACAAATTTCTTTACGAGATAAAGTTGATAGAAGCAAATATATTGGAACGGAAGACAACTGGGTTTTAGCAGAGCAAGCTATTTTAGAATCTGCTGCCGAAAAAGGTTTAACAACTATTATCGAATATGGAGAGGCCGCTTTTTATGGCCCGAAATTAGATTTTATGGTACGTGATGCCATAGGTAGAAAATGGCAATTAGGAACAATTCAAGTTGATTATAATTTGCCTGAGCGTTTTGAATTAGAATACACCGGAAGTGATAATCAAAAACACCGTCCAGTTATGATTCATCGTGCACCATTTGGCTCACTAGAACGATTTGTTGCCGTATTAATTGAACATTGTGCTGGGAATTTTCCAATTTGGCTAAACCCCGAACCCTTTACTGTATTGCCAATTAGTGAAAAGTATCACGAGTATTCTCAAAAAGTTGTGGATGTGATGAATAATGCAGATATTCGCGGGCTATTTGACGATAGAAACGAAAAAATCGGTAAGAAAATTCGTGATGCTGAAACGAAAAAAATTCCATTCATGATTATCATTGGTGAGCAGGAAGCAGCAGAAGAAACCGTATCAGTAAGGAAGCATGGAGAAGGAGATATCGGCAAATTTAAGCTTGATGATTTTGTAACATTTTTTAAAGAACAATTAACCGTAAAATAATAAACATACTTGGCAGCACCAATTAATCCAACAAACAACAACCGTCCTTCAGGCCCACCGCCAAGGCCGTACAATCCAAACTTCAGAGGAAGAAGAATTGTAGAAGCTGAACATAAAATCAATGGTCTAATTAGAGCTCGAGAAGTTCGATTGGTAGGAGATAATGTAGAGCCAGGTGTTTTTACAATTGGTGACGCACTCCGATTATCGGAAGAATTAGAATTAGACTTGGTAGAAATTTCGCCAAATGCTGAGCCTCCAGTTTGTAAAATAGTAGATTATAAAAAGTTTCTCTACGAACAAAAAAAGAAGAAGAAAGAACAAAAGGCAAACACAGTTAAACAAGAAGTAAAAGAAATTCGTTTCGGACCAAATACGGATGAACACGATTTTGAATTTAAAGTAAAACATGCCGAAAAATTTCTTTCTGATGGAAATAAAGTAAGAGCATTTGTTTTATTTAGAGGAAGAGCAATTGTTTACAAAGAAAGAGGTGAATTATTATTGCTTCAGTTTGCACAAAAATTACAAGAGCTTGGCAAAGTAGAGCAGTTGCCAAAATTAGAAGGAAAAAAAATGTTTTTGTTGATGAGCCCTAAAGGTAAAAGCAAATAATTTTCAAAAAATAAAAATCGTAAATCGTAAATTATAGACAAGACAAATCATGCCAAAAGTAAAAACAAACAGAGCCGCAGCCAAACGTTTTAAAGTTGCACCTAGTGGTAAAATTAAAAGAGGCCAAGCTTACAAAAGTCACATTTTAACCAAAAAAACTACCAAGCAAAAACGTAACCTTACTAAAAGAGTATTGGTTGACGATACTAACATGGGATTGGTTAAAAATTTATTGGGAATAGGTAAGTAATTACTTAACCCACATTATCGGTTTCAACAATTTTAACCCGAACAAAAGCCCCAAAGTGCTAACCCAACCGATTAGCCGCTTAGGTTCAAAAAAAAGTAAATTTAAATTATGCCTCGTTCAGTCAATTCAGTAGCGTCTCGTAGACGCAGAAAAAAACTCCTCAAATTAGCCAAAGGGTATTGGGGAAAACGTAAAAACGTATTAACAGTTGCTAAGCACTCTATAGACAAAGGTCTTGGTTATGCTTATCGTGATCGTAAAACAAAAAAACGCCATTTCCGTGGCTTATGGATTATGCGTATTAACGCGGGAGTTCGTACTCATGGAATGAGTTATTCAAAATTTATTGGTCTTGCCAGTAAAAGTAACTTAGGTTTAAACAGAAAAGTATTAGCAGATTTAGCAATGAATCATCCTGAAACTTTTAAAGCCGTAGTTGAAAAAGTAAAATAATTTTTTATAAAAAATTTACGATACAAAAAATCCTTTCCATTCGGAAGGGATTTTTTGTTTACAGGCTTCTATAATTTTGAATTCAGATTAATCAATCCAAAAACTGTTACCATAAAAAAATCCCGATTGAGTTTCAATGGGGATTTTTTATGCAATCAAACTCGTATAAAAATTATTTATCTATTCCAAAACCATAATAACCTTTTGAACCATCAGGATTAATACCTTCTAAAAGCGTTCCTCCTTTTTTATTTTCTAAAGAAATTTTCATATCACTAACCGTATTCACTGGTTTTTTATCAACAGAAATTATAATAAAACCATCGGGTATTCCTGCTTTTTTTAATACGCTCTTCTCCCCTACTTTTTTAATTCGCACTCCATTTGCAATATGTAGTTTCAATCTTTCATCACGAGTAATGGTTTCAAATTCGCTATCCAACACTTTATTCACCTCCACTTTTTCGGCACGTTTAAAAGTTGTTTTTCCATCCAAATTTTTAAGTGTTACCACAATAAATTTTTCCTTGCCATCACGTATTACTGTTAGTTTTACTTTATCACCTGGGTTACGTTTTCCAATTTGTTCTTGCAGTTCTGGAGCAGAGTTTACTTTCATTTCATCAACAGCAATAATCACATCCTTTTCCTTTACACCTGCATCTTCTGCAGCACTATTCGGACGAACTTTTCCAACAAAAACTCCACGCACTTCTTTCAACCCTTCTTTATCTGCAAGCTCATTATTTACATCTCTAATCTCAACACCTAAAACACCACGTTGAACTTCTCCATATTTTGTTAAATCGTCAATTACTTTCTTCATTAAGTTTGTTGGAATGGCAAATGAATACCCCGCATATTGCCCAGTTTGAGAAGCAATAGCCGTATTAATTCCAATTAATTTTCCGTCTGCCGAAACCAATGCTCCTCCACTATTTCCAGGATTTACGGCTGCATCTGTTTGGATAAATGATTCTATAGGATATGCATTTTGTTTGCTTCTATCACCAATAATATTTATGCTTCTTCCTTTAGCACTTATAATTCCTGCAGTAACCGTTGATGTGAGTCCAAATGGATTTCCAACTGCCAATGCCCATTGCCCAACTTTCACTTCATCTGAATTTCCAATCATGGCAAATGGTAAATTCTTCTCATCAATTCTTAATAAAGCTAAATCAGTATTTTTATCTCTTCCAATTAATTCGGCCGGATATTCTCGCTTATCATTTAATACAACGGTAATTTTTGTTGCGCCTTCCACCACATGGTTATTGGTAACAATGTACCCATCTTGAGAAATAATAACTCCAGAACCTTGCGCACTTTGAGGACCTTGTTGTGGGAAATTAAAACCTGGTCCATGAAAAAAATCGAACGGATTTATTTCTTGAGGTTGTTGTTGTTCATCTTTATTTGCAGCTTGTGGATCAATAATAGTATTGATAAAAACTACAGTGGGTGTAACTAATTCTGCCACCTCCACAAAATCGGGTCGTGCTCCCATATCAGTTAAACTGGCAAATCTTGCCATACGTTGTTCCTGAAATTGTGTGGTGGTATTGTTTGTAAATAATCTGTTAATTCCTAATGCAACTAAGCCTCCAAGACCTGCTACTAAAAATAATGATAGATACTTTTTCATAATTGTTTTCATATTTTTTTTCATGACTTTCAAATTTTATTCCAAAAATTTCTCTGCAAAAATAACAGGAGTTAATTTTTTTGTACACAAATGAACGAATCCTATTAAATTTTTATTTTACCTCACAAAAAAATACCAAATTCGCAACTGATTTACAATGGCATTGCACGAAAAACATCAATATTTTTATGAGAAGTATCTTCGTAACGAGATGCCTGACAGTGAGCGCCATGATTTCGAGGAAAAATTGTCAGCCGATGAGTCATTCAAACGTTCCTTTCTTCACTACAAAACAAATAGAAAAGAGTTTTTAGAAAATCTTTTGGTGGAAGATAAAGTAGAAGCAGAAAAAAGATGGAACTTAAACTCATTGGTGTATTTGATGATTTCGGTTACTGGAATTGTGTTGGCTATAAATTATTATGCTTTTAAAGATGAAGACATTCATCCGAATAAAATTAAAAATAATACTACATGGAACTTCTTTAAGCACATTCCATTTTTAACTAAAAAAACAGAAGAACCCAAACACGATGTTCCTAAAATAATTACTCATCAAACTGATACATCAAAACAATTTACAGAAAATGAATTATTGAATATTGATGAAGAAACCAACCACGAAGAAGTAGGAATTGCAAGTGATGTAATGGAACTCGATTCGTTTGTGGTGGCGTATGAAAAAAATTATTTTGAGCTCCGTTTTAAAACGATAAAAGATGAAACCGACTCGATGATTGTGGACAGTATGATGCAAATTTTGGCCGCAAAAAGTGCAGGACGAAATGCACAATTATCCAAACCAATAATGGTTTATGTTGAGTTTTGGAGATCGCCTGTAAACTATAAAGGATATAAATTTAACGGCAAAAAATTAGTGGTGTATGGAATTTCTCCCCCATACGAAATTTACTTATTGCGAGATGGTGATGATTTTATTTTCAGAACCACAAAAAATGAATTTGCTTTAACTAAGGATAATAATTTTCATAAATTTTGAAACTACACTTTTATAAATACCAAGGTACAGGAAATGATTTTGTGATAATAGATGACAGACTTGCAACATTTCCAATTCACGATAGTGCATTAGTGGCTAAACTCTGCGACCGCAAATTTGGCATTGGCGCTGATGGATTAATTCTATTGCAAAAAAGTGATGCTGCTAATTTTTATATGAAATATTATAATAGCGATGGCAATGAAAGTAGCATGTGCGGAAATGGAGGAAGATGTATTGCTGCATTTGCCTATCACTTAAATGTTGCCCAAAACGAAACTACTTTTATTGCCATTGATGGAGCGCATGATGCACATATTTCTCAAAACGAAAAGGAGTGGTATGTGAAATTAAAAATGCAAGATGTAACACATGTAGAATTGAGAGACGAACATACTTTTGTACTCAATACTGGCTCCCCACATTTTGTGCGTTTTCTTCAAAAAAATATTGACGAATTAAATATCGTTGATGCTGCGAAAAGCATCAGGTATAATGATGAATTTAAACAAGAAGGCATTAATGTAAATTTTGCAAATGTTTCTGATTTAAAAACAATTAGCATACGCACTTACGAGCGTGGTGTTGAAGATGAAACATTAAGTTGTGGCACCGGAGTTACAGCCGCAGCATTAAGTACAGCTATATTAAATAATCTTCCCGGTGGCATTCATACTATTGATGTAAAAGTAAAAGGTGGAGCACTAAGCGTTAAGTTTAATTATAATAAACAACAACTTTCATTTACCGATATTTGGTTGCAAGGTTCAGCAACTTTTGTGTTTGAAGGTGATGTAGAGGTTTAGCGCATAAATAGAGTTATTTACATTCTTATTTTTCTTCATTTCTCAAAATTTCCTTTTCTGTTATCAATAAGTTGTTTTACCTTAGCTACCTATTGCGTATTGCATTTTGCTAGTAGTAAACACTCAACCATTTGCTTTAGTTTACACATTTGTAAACCATGATTATTTAGGCCACATCCTTGAACCGCATATTGTTCAGCTAAATGGTTTGGGTAACTATACGCTTACACATCAGCGAATTTTTAGTCGCACATCTGCTTATTTTGAAAAGAAAATTTCTGCATCCGATTTAGAATTAATTAAAATTTTAGACGAGTTGGATGATGATTTCATCTTTAAAAAATTTTATGTAGATGGAAAAAAGAAAATAAGAACAGCCGAGTATTTTGAAAAATACTGTACTGATGAATTCTTTAATGAAAATATTAGACCTTTTATTGAAGAGCGAATGAATTTGGTATTGCAAAAGCTAAGAGGAAAAGTAGTTTTTAAAACCGGTAATGATAATAATCCCACATCAGTAAAAATTACAGTTGCTAATGAACGTGCAACCGTGCTCTTTCATTTTAGAAGAAACGAAGAAGGTACACGTTATTTTCCAACCATAAAATATAAAGGTGAGCGTATTGAATTTATGTTTAAAAATGCGGTTATTGTTTGCAACACACCCGCTTGGATGATGATGGACAATATGCTATATGATTTTGAAAAGCATGTAGACGGAAAAAAATTATTTCCTTTTTTAAGCAAGCGTTTTATACAAATTGCTCCCAATGCCGAAGAAAGTTACTTCAATAAATTTGCCACACAATTGGTTGAAAAATTTGATGTGTATGCCGAAGGAATTGACATTATAACCACTCGCCCATATGGTAAAACCAAACTAAAAATCCAGCCTTATTTTAACGAAAAAATTTCGCTCAAACTATGTTTTTGTTATGATAGAGCCCTGTTTGAATATGAGAGCGAACAAAATGTTTCAGCAATAGTTGAAAAGAAAAAAGACTCCTACATTTTTAAGCGAACAAGACGAAGCAGAAGTTGGGAGGAGGAACAAAAAAAGCTGATAGAATCCATCGGGCTAAAGCAAATAAACGGTGCTTATTTTACCATCAAAAACCAGCATACAAATATTTCATTAGGAGCGTTACTTCCGCTTGAAACCACCAATAAATATGAATTTTTAGAATGGCTAAATGAAAATGACGAGATACTAAAAGCGCAAAATATTATTGTTGAACAAACCGAAGAATTCAATAAATATTTTATCGGAACACGCGAAATAAAATTTGAAATTAAAGAGCAAAAAGATTGGTTTGATATTCATGCGGTGGTAAAATTTGGAGATTTTTCGTTTCCATTTTTAGCACTTAAAGAAAATATTTTAAAGGGTAAACGTGAGTTTATTTTACCCAATGGATTAATTGCTGTAATTCCTGAAGAGTGGTTTGGAAATTTGAGTGGGATTTTAGAATTCTCTAACTCTGATGAAGAAATAAAATTAGAAAAACATCATATCGGATTGATTGAGGAAATTGGACAGAATGGTGGAAAATATTTACGATTAAGCGATAAACTTGATAAATTAAAAGGATACGGACAAGTAAGAGAAATGGAGATTCCTGTTGAATTTAAAGGAGAACTTCGCCCCTATCAAAAAGCAGGATTTGATTGGTTTTATTTTTTAAAAGAAAATCAATTTGGTGGTTGCTTAGCCGATGATATGGGCTTAGGAAAAACCATTCAAACTCTTGCACTTCTTCAAAAAGAAAAGGAATTATATATTGAAAGTAAATTGCATCAAAAAGTAGAACAACAAATTTTTGTTCCACAAACTTTAGTTGCTGCACCACAATTAAATTTGTTTTCAACCACATCATTCTTAACTCCACAAAATGAATTTTCTTCAAATGGAAATAATCATTCTGCGGCAGTTGCAAGTGAACCGATTTCAAATGGAACATTTATCAAAACATCTTTAATTATCGTTCCAAATTCATTGGTGTATAATTGGTTTAACGAAGCCAGAAAATTTACACCAAATATTAAAATACTTATATACACAGGCATCCAGCGTGAAAAAAATGCACAATTATTTATCAATTACGATTTGGTAATTTCTACTTATGGAACCGTTAGAGTGGATATTGATGTTATCAAAGAATTTAAATTTAACTACATTATTTTAGATGAAAGCCAGAGCATCAAAAATCCAAATTCGCAATCATCGCGTGCGGTAAAACAATTACGCTCGTCACAAAAATTAGTGCTTACGGGAACACCAATCGAAAACAGTGTACAAGAATTATGGAGCCAATTATCTTTTATCAATCCTGGATTATTAGGTAGCTTACAATCTTTTACCGAACGCTTTGTAACACCAATTGAAAAAGGAAAAGACATTCATAAGCTTCAACAATTAAAAGCCATCATCAAACCATTTGTATTGCGCAGAACCAAAGATCAAGTAGCAACAGAATTACCTGAAAAATTTGAACAAGTAATTTATTGTAATATGACAGAGGAACAAGCCGAAGCTTATGAAAAAGTAAAATCATTTTACAGAAATGAAATTTTAAAATCGCTTAAAGAACAAGGATTAGGTAAAACACATTTTGCATTATTACAGGGCTTAACAAAACTTAGGCAAATTGCCAATCATCCTATATTAAGCAACCCTGAATATGAACACCATTCTGGAAAATATGATGAAATTATTGCCATGGCCGAAACGGCAAAATCAGAAGGACACAAGGTTTTATTGTTTTCTCAATTTGTAAAACAACTAGAAATTTACCGAAAACATTTCGATACAATAGGCGAAAAATACTCATACTTAGACGGCAGTTTAACAAACGAACAACGACAAACTGCGGTTCAAAATTTTCAAACAAATGAGGAGATTAAATATTTTTTGATTTCATTAAAAGCTGGTGGATTAGGATTAAACTTAACAACTGCCGATTATGTTTTTATTATTGACCCTTGGTGGAATCCGGCTGTGGAACAACAAGCCATTGATAGAACACATCGAATTGGGCAAACCAAAAATGTATTCACGTATAAATTTATCACAAAAGACACCGTTGAAGAAAAAATATTAGCGCTTCAAGAGAGAAAAAAAAGTTTAGCATCAAGCATTATTACCACCGAAGAAAGCTTTATTAAAAGTATTGATGTGGATGAAATATTAGAGTTGTTGAGTTGAAATATTTATCAAACCAAACAAATTAAAAAAACATATAATATTGCATTCAAAATAGTATTTATTTATCATGACAAAATCAGCTGCACAAGCCAACAACGAAATGGATAAAAGAGAACAGTTACAAAACTTAAGAGAGCAGTCTCAACTTGGAGGCGGACAAAACAGAATTGATGCTCAACATAAAAAAGGAAAACTTACCGCCAGAGAACGCATTCATTTTTTATTAGATGAAGGTTCGTTTGAAGAAATTGGTGCTTTTGTAATGCATCGTTCCAAAGATTTTGGAATGGAAAAACAACAAATTTTGGGAGATGGTGTAATTACAGGATACGGAACCATAAGCGGAAGATTAGTTTATGTTTTCTCTCAAGATTTTACAGTTTTTGGAGGTTCGCTTTCTGAAACTTTTGCCGAAAAAATTTGTAAAGTAATGGATCTCGCCATGAAAAATGGTGCACCCATTATTGGATTAAATGATTCGGGGGGAGCTCGCATACAAGAAGGTGTAGTTTCACTTGGTGGATATGCTGATATTTTTTATAAAAACACGATGGCAAGTGGCGTTATTCCACAAATTTCTGCCATCATGGGTCCTTGTGCGGGAGGTGCAGTTTATAGTCCAGCCATAACCGATTTTATTATGATGGTTGAAAACACTTCTTATATGTTTGTTACTGGACCAAACGTGGTAAAAACTGTAACTCATGAAGAAGTAACGAGTGAAGAATTAGGTGGTGCATCAGTTCATTCTACCAAAAGTGGTGTAGCACATTTTACTGCTGCAAATGAAATTGATTGCATCAACCAACTTAAAAAACTCATTAGTTATATTCCTGAAAATTGCGAAGAAAAAACTCCTCATTTGCCTTATCAGGAAGGTGATGAAATGCGACCTGCACTAAAAAATATTATACCTGAAAATGCCAATCAACCTTATGACATGCGTGAGGTAATTGAAAATATTGTAGATGAAAATTCTTTCTACGAAGTACATAAAAGTTATGCCGAGAATATTGTGGTTGGATTTGCTCGATTAGCTGGAAGAAGTATTGGAATTGTTGGTAATCAACCTTCACAATTAGCTGGTTGTTTAGATATTCATTCCTCACAAAAAGGGGCGCGTTTTGTTCGCTTTTGTGATTCATTTAACATTCCGTTATTGGTGTTTGAAGATGTACCCGGATTTTTACCAGGAACCGATCAAGAGTGGAATGCAATTATTACAAATGGGGCAAAATTATTATACGCATTTTGCGAAGCAACCGTTCCACGTGTAACCGTAATTACCCGTAAAGCTTATGGTGGCGCATATGATGTAATGAATTCAAAACACATTGGTTGCGACATGAATTTTGCATGGCCAACTGCCGAAATTGCTGTGATGGGTGCAAAAGGTGCTGCGGAAATTATTTTCAAAAAAGAAATTGATAGCTCAACAGATCCTGTTGCCGAACTCACAAAAAAAGAAAAAGAATATGGCGATATTTTTGCCAACCCTTATCGTGCGGCCGAACGTGGATTTATTGATGAAGTTATTTTTCCTGAAGAAACACGAAAAAAACTAATCAAAGCGTTTAAGATGCTCGAAAACAAGGTTGCTAACTTACCCAGAAAAAAACATGGAAATATCCCGCTTTAAAAAATTACGAATTTTAAACCTTAGTAAACTTTGTGCTAAAGTTTTGTTCACTTTGTGCTTAATAATTTTGGTTCTTCATAATGCTTACGCACAAAACGAACAAAAGGTTTCTTCTTCCATTTCAAATGTTACCATATTTATTAATCAGGCACAGGTAACTCGTGTGGCAAAAATTTCGCTTCAACCCGGAACTACACAATTGGTTTTCGATAACCTTTCACCTTATATCAACCTAAATAGTTTACAAGTAAAAACTGAAGGCAATGTAAATTTACTATCCGTTAGTCAACGAAATAATTTCTTGAAAACAGATGAAAAATCAAAACAAGAAATTGACTTGGAAGATACGCTGAATGCGGTAAACCAATTGTTGGAAATTAATAAAATAAAAAAGGACGCTTTAGTGATTGAGAAAGAAGTTGTGATAGCAAATAAAAAAATTGGAGGAGAAAATACAGGTGTTAAAGTGGATGACTTAGAAGATGTTTTTAATTTGGTTCGTAAACGTATTGTTGAAATTGGAGAGGAATATTTAAAGTTAGCCAATCAAGAAAAAAAGTTGATTATTATTCGTGATAAATTAGCCAACCAACTTGCTCAATTTAACTCTCAAAATAATGTAGAAATTTTAGTTACTGTAAAAACACTTTCTGTATTAAGTAATGCAAAAATTGAAATAAGTTATTTGGTTACCAATGCCAGTTGGACACCTTTTTATGATGTGAGAGTGAGTGATACAAAAAGCCCATTACAATTAGTAAGTAAAGCATACCTAACACAAGGAACTGGAGAAAATTGGAAAAATGTAACCATCAAACTTTCTACTTCAAACCCAAATGAAGGAGGAACAAAACCTGAATTGCAAACAAATTATTTAAAATACCAACAACCCTATTCAACTAATTTAGGTGCTGCTCCCGTTTCTATTTCAATGGAACAAAAAAAAACAATGACAAAATTGGAAGATGGGCAGAATTCTTTAGCATTTTCTGATGGCGTTGCAACTGTTCAACAAACTGCTGTAAGCATTGAGTTTAACGTAACTTCAGCATATACCATTCCTTCTGATAATAGCCCTCATCAAGTAGATTTAACGGTAAATAATTTAGATGCCATTTATGCTTATGGTGCTGTTCCAAAATTAGATAAAGATGCTTTTGTTACGGCTAAAGTTTCCAGTAATGATTTGGCAAACCAAATAAGTGGGGAGGCCAATATTTATTTTGATGGAACTTTTGTTGGAAAAACTTTTATTAATGGAACAACTAATGATTCCTTATTAATTTCTTTAGGAAGAGATAAGCGCATTCAAATAAAACGTGAAAAACTAAAAGACTTTAGCAGCAAATCATTTACAGGCTCGAGCAAAAAAGAATCAAACACTTTTGAAACCACCATTCGTAACACACGAAAAGAACCAATTATCATTATCGTTGAAGATCAAATTCCTGTTTCAACAGATAAAGAAATTGAAATTAAATTTTTGAATGCAGAAGGAGCAAACTATGATGAAACTACAGGAAAATTAACTTGGATTATTAAACTTGATGCGGAACAATCACACAGCATGAAATTTTCTTTTGAGGTAAAATATCCCAAAGAAAAAATCATTAGTGAATACTAATTGATATGAGTTTAAAATCATTTTTAGCCAAACCATTCGCTGCTTTTATTTCAAAAAAAGTAAAAAAGGAAAGTTTTGATGCGATAAAATTTCAAGAAAAAATATTTCAGGAATTACTCTCAAGAGCAAAACAAACTAAATTCGGAATTGACCATAAATTTTCTTCGATCAAAAATTATAATGACTTCAAAAAATCTGTCCCAATAATTGATTACGAAGGTCTGAAAAGTTATATTGATGAAGCTATGGAAGGGAAAGAAAATATTTTATGGCCTGGCAATCCATTGTATTGGAGCAAAACTTCAGGTACTACATCAGGCATAAAATACATTCCTATCACTAAAGATTCTATTCCTTTTCATATCAACTCGGCACGCAACGCTTTGTTATGTTATATAGCCGAAACCGGTAACGCAAATTTTGTAGATGGCAAATTAATTTTCTTATCAGGCAGTCCCGTGTTGGAAGAAAAAAATGGAACTCCTATTGGACGATTAAGTGGAATTGTAAATCATCATATTCCTCAATATTTGCGTAAAAATCAAATGCCTTCTTACCTCACAAATTGTATAGAAGATTGGGAAGAAAAAGTATCCAATATTGTTGATGAAACAATTAATAAAAACATGACACTCATAAGTGGAATTCCTCCTTGGGTGCAAATGTATTTTGATAAACTTACTGAAAGAACTGGCAAAAAAATAAAAGACATTTTCCCTAATTTCAATCTGTTTGTGTATGGTGGTGTAAACTTTGAACCTTACAAAAACAAACTTGAACAAAGTATTGGTAAAAAAATAGATACCATCGAAACCTATCCCGCAAGCGAAGGTTTTATAGCTTATCAAGATTCACAAAAAGAAAAAGGACTTTTACTTCTTACCAATAACGGAATGTTTTATGAATTTATTCCAAGCGATGAATTTTATAACGAAAACCCAACACGTATTTCTTTAAAAGATGTGGAGCTAAATAAAAATTATGCTTTAATTTTAAATACCAATGCTGGACTATTTGGATATAGTATTGGCGATACGATAAAGTTTATTTCAAAAAATCCGTATCGCATTTTAGTAACCGGACGAATCAAACATTTTATCTCTGCATTTGGCGAGCATGTAATTGGTGAAGAAGTTGAATACGCACTCATGAGTGTAGCAAAAAAAGAAAATATCAACATTGTTGAATTTACAGTTGCTCCTCAAGTAAATCCAGAAAGTGGTCTCCCATATCATGAGTGGTTTGTTGAATTTGGTTCAATGCCCACAAGCATGGAAGACTTCGCAAAACAAATAGATGAAGCCTTACAACAAAAAAATATTTACTACAAAGATTTAATTGACGGACAAATTCTTCGACCAATTGTAATTAGAACAATGCAAAAAAATGCATTTATCAATTACATGAAAAGTGAAGGTAAATTAGGTGGTCAAAATAAAGTTCCACGATTAAGTAACGACAGAATAATTGCCGATAAAGTTGTTGTTTTAAAAATTACAAATTAGTACAATTTTGCAATTGTATTGCAAAATTGTACTAATTTAATATCTTTGTTATATGATTATCAGAGACCAAATTAGAAACGTTCAACGCCTTGCAAAAAAATTTCCTGTGTTATCCGTAACAGGTCCAAGACAATCTGGCAAAACAACTTTACTCAAACAATCATTCCCTAACCATACCTATATTTCATTAGAAGATAACGATAACCGGAGATTTGCAGAAAATGACCCTCGTGGGTTTTTAAATGCCTATCCAAAAGGAATTATTATTGATGAGGTTCAACGAGTGCCTCATTTGTTTTCATACATTCAAACTATTGTAGATGATAAAAATAAAAGTGGGCAGTTTATTCTTTCAGGTTCACAAAATTTTTTATTACTAGAAAATATTTCCCAAACACTTGCAGGAAGAATTGCCATCCTAAAGTTACTTCCATTTTCGTTAAACGAATTACAAGGAAATAAAATACTTACCAAATGGGAAGACTATATTTTCACAGGATCATATCCTCGCATTTATGATAAAAAAATATCTCCAAAAGATTTTTACCCAAGCTATATTCAAACATATGTAGAGCGTGATGTAAAACAGATGAAAAACATAGGCAGCCTGAGTGACTTTATGAAATTTATTAGAATGTGTGCAGGTCGTTTGGGCTCACTGTTAAATATCTCTTCATTGGCAAATGATTGCGGAATAAGCGTGAATACAGCAAAATCTTGGCTTTCTATTTTAGAGGCGAGTTATATTATTTATCTATTGCAACCTCATCACAATAATTTTAATAAGCGGTTAGTAAAAATGCCCAAACTATATTTTTATGATACTGGATTGGCTTGCTCCTTATTAGGAATAGAAAAAAGCACACAACTCAAAACACATTTTTTAAAAGGAGGATTGTTTGAAAATATGGTGATTAATGAATTTACAAAAAACCGTTACAACAATGCCTTAACTGATAACAGTTTTTTTTGGCGAGATAACAAAGGTTCGGAAATAGATTTAATTTTAGAAAAAAATAGCACACTAATTCCCATTGAAATCAAATCAGGCGAAACTGTTTCAGATGATTATTTTAAACCCATTACTTACTGGAATAAATTATCAAAAAATACAGCAAAAAATTCTTACGTGTTTTATGCAGGTAAACAAACACAGGCACGCACACTTGCAAATCTTGTGGGCTGGGCTGATTTTAACGAACAGATAAAAAAAATAAATTCGTAAAGTTGATGCTCAGAAAATTTAGTGGGAACCAAAATATTAAAACAAACTGTAAAAAAATAAGGAACGTTTTCTTGATAATTTTTATGTTCGAACTTTCTATACAAGAACGGTATAAATTAATAAAAGAAAGAAAATAAACCACTAAAAATGATTGGCTTCGGTAAATAAAAATCTCTGCGTACTTTGCAGCCAGCATTTTGAAAACATATTATGGAAAAGAAAAAAATAGCAATACTTGGAAGTACTGGAAGCATTGGCACACAAGCCTTAGAGATTGCTCATGCAAATCCTGATAAAATAGAAATTGAAGTGCTTACAGCCGGAAACAATGCTGATTTATTAATTATTCAAGCTAAAAAATTTAACCCTTCACATGTTGTAATTGCTGATGAAAGTAAATATCAATTAGTAAAAGACGCCTTAGCCGATTTTGATATTAAAGTGTTTGCTGGAAATCAATCTATTGCTGATGTAATGGACATTACTTCTGCCGATACTGTTCTTACCGCAATGGTTGGCTACAGTGGTTTGCAGCCAACTATTAAAGCCATTCAAAATAAAAAAAGAATTGCCTTGGCAAACAAAGAAACGTTGGTTGTTGCAGGAGGATTGATTACCAAACTTTGCGAAGAATTTAAAGTTGATTTAATTCCTGTTGATTCGGAACATTCGGCCATTTTTCAATGCTTGGTTGGGGAGGATTTAAACACCATTGACAAAGTTATTCTTACTGCTTCAGGTGGTCCGTTTAGAGGAAAAAAGCAACATGAATTATTAGAAATTACCAAGGCACAAGCACTTAAACATCCCAATTGGACTATGGGTGCAAAAATTACCATCGACTCGGCAACGCTTATGAATAAAGGCTTTGAAGTAATTGAAGCAAAATGGTTATTTGGATTGAGGCCTGAACAAATTGAGGTAGTTGTTCATCCACAAAGTATCATCCATAGCATGGTTGAATTTAATGATGGAAGTATCAAAGCACAAATGGGTTTACCCGATATGAAATTACCTATTCATTACGCTTTCTTTTTTCCTCAACGTATACAAACTGATTTTAAACGCATGTCGTTTTCAGAAATAACTTCCCTCACTTTTGAACAACCCGATAAAGAAACATTTAGAAATTTAACACTCGCTTATGATGCCATGAACAAAGGCGGAAACCTCGCTTGCATTTTAAATGCTGCAAACGAAATGACGGTTGAAGCTTTTTTAAAAGACAAAATAAAATTTCTTCAAATTGCCGAATTCAATGAAAAATGTATGAGTACCATTTCTTTCATTCAAACACCAACTTTGGAAGATTATATTAATACAGATATCGAAACCAGAAAATTTGCTGCAAGTTTATTGAGCTAAATTTAACATTCCGCTTTCCAAGTTAAAAGTCTATTTTCGCACCCTTAAAATAATGAATTGGTTCTTGATTTCACTCGAACTAAAACTAACAACTAAAAATTAACAACTAAATGCAAGGATTAATAATGGCAGCCCAACTTATTGCGGGCATATCAATTTTAGTAATACTTCACGAATTAGGACATTATTTAGCAGCACGTGCTTTCGGAATTAAAGTAGAAAAATTTTACCTCTTTTTTGATGCTTGGGGAAAGAAATTATATAGCGTAAAAATTGGAGAAACCGAATGGGGAATTGGTTGGCTCCCTCTTGGTGGTTATGTAAAAATTGCAGGAATGATTGATGAAAGTATGGATAAAGAAGCCATGAAACTTCCTGCCCAACCCTGGGAATTTAGAAGCAAACCCGCTTGGCAACGATTAATTGTGATGATTGGTGGAGTGGTAATGAATGTGCTTACAGGAATTTTTATTTTTGCCATGCTTACTTATAGTTATGGCGAAAAAAATACTCTAAACAGTTCTATTCAATATGGAATAATTCCTTCTGAATTTGCTATTGAATCTGGATTTCAAAAAGGTGATAAACTTATTTCTGTAAACGGAAAAACAATAAAATATTTTGAGGATGCTTTAAGTACAGATGAAATACTTGGAGAAAATACAGTTTATACTGTTGAAAGAAATGGAGAAAATATCCAAGTAAAACTTCCTGCTGATTTTGCAAATAAATTCTCTGAAGAAGGTAAAACAGCTTTTTTTGCTCCACGAATGACATTTTTTGTAGGAGCTATTGCACCTAATAATAATGCTGAAAAAGCTGGTCTACAAATCAATGATAAAATCATTGCTGTTGATACAACTTCTTTTCAATTTTTTGATGAGTTTCAACAATTATTAAAACAATATGCCAATTCAAAAACAGTTTTTACTGTGCTTAGAAATACTGATACGTTAAAACTTCCAATAGAAATTAGCAAAGAAGGAAAAGTTGGTATTGGTCCAGAAACCAATGATTTGAAATACGATTCTGTTAAGTATGGTTTCTTTCAATCGTTTCCAATGGGTTTGAAAAGAGCTGGAGAAACAATTTCACTTCAAGTAAAGGGCTGGGGCAAAATTTTTAATGGTGATATTCCTGCAAACAAAGCTGTTCAAGGTCCCATCGGGATTGCAAAATTTTATGGTGGCGAATGGATTTGGAGTAGATTTTGGTTATTTACTGCACTCATTTCTTTAGGCTTAGCTTTCATGAATATTTTACCAATACCCGCTCTAGATGGCGGACATGTAGTTTTATTAATTATTGAAATGATAATTGGAAGACCCCTCAGTGATAAATGGATGGAACGTATTCAAACCGTTGGGATGGTTATTTTACTTTCGTTAATGGTACTTATTTTTGGTAATGATATTTGGCAGTTAATCGTTAAATAAACTCAATGTGCACATGTTAATTTCATGAGGTATGTAATGAGTTACATTTGAACATCCATTTATCAACTCATGAAAAAATTTATCTTCCTTTCAACATTTTATTTTTCATTTATTTCTGCTTTTGCTCAGCAAGATTCAATAAAAATACCAAGTAAAGTGCTCATCATACCTTATCAAAGTATGATGTATTTTTCGGATGCTGATCCAGATATTTCTCGCTTTTCTAAATTAAATGAAATGACCGTGAGAAATGAAATGCGCAATAATGTTGAAGCAAATGTGTATCACCAATTGCTTGCTTCTTTTGATGCCATTAGTTTAATGAGAGCCACAAGTTTAAATGGTGAGCAAGACTTAAACCATATTTATGCTGCTACTCGCTACACGGTTTACTCGCGCGAAATGAAACAAGAGTACATGAAAGAAAAAGGTGTAGAAGAAAAATCGGCAGTAAAACAATTGCTTGATAAATTTTCTCGCAAATCAAAAGACCAAACATTTTGGGTTAGTGATTCGGCTGTGATGCTTGCCATGATTGGTGATCCAGAATTGTTTAAATCGCTCAATAAAAAATATAACGAAAAATACATTCTGTTTATCAGCCAATTTGAAATTAACACCAATAACAAAAATGCTATTGAATGGATGAAACAAGAATACAAACGCGAATATGTTTTGCATTATAATTTGTTTGACAAAAGTGGAAATTTATTACGGGCAGAAACACTCACAATAAAAGGTGGAAATGAAAATACCATGAAAGAAATAAACGATAAATATCTAATTGTTTTAGCAAATAGATTAAAAGAAATTTTAATAGTAACTGATAAATGAACACAATAAAATTAGGCGATAAAGTAAGATTTTTGAATGAAAATTTAGAAGGCATTGTAACTAACATAAACGGAAGTAATGCAGGTGTTACAATTGACGATGACTTTGAAATTCCTGTGCCTATTTCTCAATTGGTAAAAGTTACTGGAATACAAAATAAATCAGAAGAAAACACAATTGAGAAGCTTGTAAATAAAGACTTAAAAGCCAATCAAGGAATATATATTGCTTTTGACAGAATGAATGATGTGCTACTTGATTTTAAATTATACAACAGTGATTCCGAAGAAATATTATTCGCATTTTATGAAAAAAATAAGCAAGGGTTCCAATTAAAAAAATCGGGGAAATTAGTGTTGAACGAAACCATTGAATTAGGACGATATGATTTGGAAAAATTTAGCGTATGGCCACAATTCCATTTTCAATTTATTCAAATTAATAAACAACCCGACAAACTTTTACTACCCATTAATTATTCGATAACGTTTAGTGCAAAAGAATTTCACGCATCATTTAAACACACCTTTTTTTTAAACAGACAAGCGTATCTTCTAAAAATTGAAAATGATAAAACACCCACACTCGATTTGAAAAAATTGAAAGAAAAAGATTTTACCGAAAAGCAAGAAGTAGAAATTTCATTTGATAAAAAACCATCATCCATTATTGATCTACATATCGAAAAATTAGTTGTCAATATTTCTTCCTTAAACCCAACAGAAATGATTTCATTACAAATGGAAGCATTCACAAAAAGTTTGGAAATGGCTCATGTACACAAGATGAAGAGTATTGTTTTTATTCATGGCGTGGGCAATCATTTTCTTAAAAATAAAATTAGAAATTATTTAGGATTACAAAAACAATTAGTAAACTCATACCATGACGCTGACACGTTAAAATTTGGTGGAGGGGCTACAGAAGTATATTTGAATTGACTTTTGGCAATGTATTTGTAAATTCACGCTTTAAAATTTTTGTTATGAAAACTATCCTGTTAAAATCAATCATATGTATTGCAATTGCATCAACAGTTGCATCTTGTGGAAGTGCCAAAAAAGCAGCTAACGCTGATAAGAAAAAACAAGAGCAAAAACAAAAATCGGATCAATTAGATCAAGACAAAAAACGATTTGAAATGCAAAATAATAAAGATTTGAAATAAGCCTTTTAAGAAAGCAGTTTTTGTCTAAGTAAAAACTCTAATTGGCTGTTTACTGTTTCCACACTGTTGGTATATGTCTTCTCTAATTCTCTCTTTTCATATAACTCATGAGAAACCTCTACTGTTTTAATTATTTCTTCTTCGTTCCAAGGTTTGCTCAAGTAATGAAATATTTTTCCCTTATTAACCGCATCAATTACCGCATTCAAATCTGCATATCCAGTTAAAAGAATCCTTATTGGCTCAGGATGCTCCTCAAGAATAGATTCCAAAAATTCAACACCTGTCATATTTGGCATTCGTTGGTCGGTAATAATAATTTCGATATCGGAATTATTTTTCAAAACCTCTTTAGCTTCTTCGCCACTAATGGCAATATAAATATTATATTTTAGTCTGAAGGTTGCCTTAAACGATTGAAGATTATTTACTTCATCATCTATGTATAGAATACTAATCATTTTATCAGCCATATCTAATAAATAAGTGGCGTAAACTTAAAACAAATAGTTATTTTTCGCAAGTTATTCAGATTAATAAATTTGATACTTGCCTCCTCGCAAAATTAAACATCTTAAAAATATGAAAAATAAATCGTATCAATACAAACCAATATTTGTGAAGCCTGATGATACTGAATTATTGAACACCTTAAGAAAAGATAATTTAGTAAATGTTATTGATACAATAGATTCTCAACTAAGAGAATTAATAAAGTCAAAAAATCCTCAAAGAATATTAAATGAACAAGAATATGCCCAACTTATCGCTGAACATATTAATCATATATCAACAGAAAATTATGGCATTTGGGCATATTATCCTTGGAACAAAAATTTAATTCATATCCTTGATGAAAAAGAATTTATCGAATTAAGAACGAGTAGAAATAAATATAAAATTACACCTGATGAAATGACTATACTTTCATCAAAAAAAATAGGTGTAATAGGTTTATCCGTTGGACACTCAATTGCGCTAACAATAGCAACAGAACGCATTTGCAACGAAATTAGGTTAGCCGATTTTGACACACTCGAACTAAGTAATTTAAACAGAATAAGAACCGGATTACATAACCTAAGTTTACCAAAAGTAATTTTTGCCGCACGAGAAATTTCAGAAATTGATCCATTTATTTCTGTTAAAATTTTTGATGAAGGCATTACAGAAAATAATATTTCCGATTTTTTTGAAGGTGATGGTAAATTAGATATCGCTATTGAAGTATGTGATAGTTTGGAAATAAAAGTTGCTACTCGCTTATACGCCAGAAAAATAGCTCTACCTGTGGTAATGGATACCAATGATAAAGGGATGTTGGATATTGAACGATTTGACCTTGAACCCAACCGACCAATTTTCCACGGGTTGATAAACGAAGAAAATTTATTACATTTAAAAAATATTGATGCCAATGAAAGAATCCAAATTCTGATGAAACTTGTTTCATTTGAAAATTGCTCAGATAGATTAAAATACTCTATGACAGAAATTGGAAAAACAATTACAACCTGGCCGCAATTAGCGTCATCAGTGGTATTAGGAGGAGCAATCACAACTGATATTACACGAAGAATATTATTACAGCAACATCAAAATTCCGGTAGATTTTATATTGATCTTGAAAAATTAATTTTCTAAGATATGCACTGTCGTATAAGAGCTTTTAGAGCAACAACCGACCCAGAAGCTTGCCTTAAATTTATTGAAGGGCACAGACATGTGTTGGAATTGGTTGGAGTTAATCAAGTAACTTCTTCAAAAAATGAATGGATGTATAATCCAGCATCATTTGCGATTATTGTTGAATCATTAGATAAACAAAAAGTTTATGGAGGAGCCAGAGTTAATGTAGCTAATGGAATTACTCCTTTGCCCATTGAAGAAGCCACAGGATATATGGATGAAAAAATTTACAACATGGTAAAAATTTTAAGCCAAGACGGAACTGGTGAATTATGTGGTTCATGGAATTCAAGAGAAGCATCAGGTTTGGGAATTGGGGCTTTTTTTATTACACGTGCCGGTATTGCTATTGCCGAACAAATTGGAATTTCTTCCATTTGGGCATTATGTGCTCCATACACCGTTAAATTTTCTGAACGCGTTGGATGTATTACTGTTGATCAATTGGGAAATCATGGCACATTTTATTATCCCAAAGAGGACTTATTAGCAACAGCTGTTTTATTAGAAGATACTGAAAAATTGAGCACTGCCGACCCATATGAAGTTGAAAAAATTAGATCATTGAGATTGCAACCTAAACAGTTTTGCAGAGAGTTAGTTCCATACCGAACAAGGGAAATTGATATTGAATGGGATCTTGAAATATTAGATGCAAATAAAAATGAATTTAAACTTAAAAATAAAAATTAAGCTCATCATTAAACGAATTACGAGTACTCTAATTTGCGTTCTTGCACTTGCATTTGCATCAAATGCAGTGTCGATTATTACTTTTCCCGAAGGTCAACTTAAATTAAAAAGTGATATTGAATATTTAATAGACTCCAACTCATCAATAACCTTTAACAAGGCATTAAATAATAATTTATTCAAAAAAGTTGAAGAAAATTTTATCAATCTTGCCTATCAAAAAAATGGCTGCTGGTTTAAGTTTAGTTTTATTGCTAAACAACATACCCAAAACTATATTTTAAGTATTGAAAATCCGCTGCTGGATAATATCACATTTTACTATAAAAAGAATAACGCTGCTTGGAGTTCAATGCAAATAAGTAATCAAAACCCAAGTTATGCCAAACAAATATTACATCAATACCCTTCATTTTATTTACCCCATTTAAATGAAAACGATAGTGTTGAAATTTATTTATTTATCAATAGCGAACTTCAATTATTAGTTCCCATTCAAATTAGTACTATTAAAGATTTTTACCGCAACTCTACCAACTATAATATTTTAATAGCTATATACATTGGCATCATGATGTTTATGTTTTTGTATAACTTATTTGTTTATCTATCTGTTAAAGACAAAAACTATTTGTATTACGTTATTTATGTATTGTTTATTGCCATTGCACAAGCTGGGCTGAGTGGTTTTTTTATGCGTTTTATTATTGTAGATACACCAAATTTAAATACATTAATTATTGTTATCAGTTCGGTAATTTCTGGAATTGGAGCCATTTCATTTGCTTCTGGTTTTCTAAATCTTAAACATCACGCTCCATACTTACACAAAGGGTTATATTTTTTTTATACGGGTTATATCGCCATATTTTTAAGTTATACTTTGGGATATCATCAAACAGCATTTAAACTGCTCGATATTGTGGGATTATTAGTGAGTATTTATGCGTTAGTTTTTTCTATATATGTTTCCTTAAAAAATTATCGACCTGCAAAATTCTTCTTGTTGGCTTGGTCTATTTTTATAGCTGCATTAGTATTATTTATTTTAAAAAATTTCAGTGTCATACCAAGTAATCTTTTTACCAATTCATCACTTCAGTGGGGTTCAGCATCTGAAACTTTGCTACTTTCATTTGCACTTGCCGATAAGATAAATATTTTTAGAAAAGAAAAAGAACTTGCTCAAAAAGAAGCATTAGCATCTGCTCAAGAAAACGAAAAAATTATTCGTGAACAAAATGTAACACTGGAAATAAAAGTGAACGAGCGAACATTTGAACTCAACGAATCAAATACACAACTAAATTCAACTTTACATGAATTAAAAGAAGCTCAAGCCTTACTTGTTGAATCAGAAAAAATGGCATCACTTGGTCAGCTTACAGCAGGCATTGCCCATGAAATAAACAATCCAATAAATTTTGTTACATCCAACGTAAAACCTTTGAAGCGTGATGTAGATATGGTGCTTGAACTGTTAAATAAAATTGAAACCCTTTCCATTTTAGATTTAACTGAACAAGAAAAACAAGAAAAAATAAAAGAATTAAAAACCGAAATTGATTTTGATTATCTAAAAACCGAAATTGATTTTTTACTGAAAGGAATTAACGAAGGATCATCTCGAACCGCTGAAATTGTAAAAGGACTGCGTGTGTTTTCTCGATTGGATGAAGATGATTTGAAAAAAGCCGATATTAATGAAGGCTTAGATTCAACCATTACTATTGTAAATAATTTGTTATCCAACAAAATAAAAATAATTAAAAAATACCAACCTCATTGCATCGTGGATTGTTATCCTGGAAAATTAAATCAAATCTTTTTAAATATTATCTCAAATGCCATTTATGCTGTTAAATCGAAATTTGGAGAACTTGATGGAGGCAAAATATCCCTGTCAACAATTTTCACAGGCAATAACCTACATATTATTATTGCAGATAATGGAATTGGAATGAGCGAAATTACAAAGCATAAACTGTTTGAACCTTTTTATACAACAAAACCTGTTGGTGAGGGAACTGGATTGGGATTATCAATAGTTTATAATATCATTAAAAAGCATAATGGAAGCATTCAGGTAAACTCTGTTTTGGATGAAGGAACAGAATTTATAATTGAAATTCCTTTAGTTCAACAATTATCATAAATTCGTATCGCGTGGAAAATCCTAAAATAAAAATATTATACCTTGATGATGAAGAAGAAAATTTAATTGGTTTTAAAGCATCATTTAGGTTTAGATATGAAATTTTTACAACCAGTAACCATGCTGAGGCGTTAAAAATTTTTGATGAAAATCCTGATATTCAAGTTATACTCTCTGATCAACGAATGCCTGAGAAAACCGGTGTAGAGTTGTTTGAAATCCTAAGAAGTAAATTTCCTTATCCTGTTAGAATTTTAATTACTGGATATACCGATATAGAATCAATTATTGATGCCGTTAATAGGGGGCATATTTTTAGATATATTAAAAAACCTTGGGTTGAAAATGATATTATTACCGCCATTGATGAAGCACATAAATTTTATTTAACCACTTCTTTGTTGGCCATAAAAAATAAAGAACTCAAAAAAGCTTATGATGATTTAGACAAATTTGCACATAGTGTAACTCATGATTTAAAAGGTCCTATGATGAGTTTTAAAGGAGCAATTGATATACTTGAAAAAGAAGAAAATCCTGCTAAAGCAAAAGAACTATTGGGCTGGATTAAGGAAACTGCCGAAAAATTAGATGAGTTTATTGATAGCATCCAAGATTATTATAGAATTAATAGAGGCGAACTTGAAATAAGAAGCATAGATTTTCAAGAAATGGTGGATGATATGAAAGATATTTATACACTAAATGAAAAAGTAAATAGCATTACATTAAAAACTCAAGTTACACAAACTGGAAAATTCAAATCCGATACATTGAGCATCAAATTAATTATCAATAATTTGCTTTCGAATGCTTTTAAATACCAACGAAAAGATAATGAAGATAAATGGGTTGAAATATCAATTGTAGAAAACAAATACAAAGCAATAATAACCATTAAAGATAATGGAATTGGTATCGAACTAGATTACATCGATCAAATATTTAATATGTTTTATAGAGCAACCAACGAAGCATTTGGTTCGGGATTTGGTTTGTACAATGTAAAAGATACTCTAAAAAGAATTGGTGGAGAAATAGAAGTAAAATCTACCGAAAACGTAGGAACAGAATTTACTGTAACCCTTCCTAACAAAAGTGCATAACATGAGCAAAAACTATAATTACATCATTATTGATGATAGCCAAATTGATATTTTTATTGCAACAAAAATGATTCAAAATGCTATTGATGGGGCAAACATTCAATCATTTATTTACGCAACAGAGGCTCTCGAATCAATAAAAAAAACATCTTCTAACAATGTTCAAACAATTGTTTTTGTTGATATAAATATGCCTTTAATGAATGGATTTGAATTTATGACTGAATTTGAAAAACTTCCAATAGAAATTCAAAATCTACACATCCCATATTTTTTAACTTCATCAATAAACGAAAGTGATATTTTAAAAGCAAAAACTTTTATCACCGCTAAAGATTATTTAAATAAACCCATCACTCAACAAAGTATTCAAAATCTATTATCAAAATTAGTTTAACACCCATGAAAAAATTATTAATCATTATTGTTTCACTTATTGTATTCATTATTGCAGCAGCTGTTATTCTTCCAATTATTTTTAAAAGTAAAATTGTAGATATTGTAAAAACTGAAGCCAATAAAAATATAAATGCTAAAATAAATTTTGATAACAATATCACGCTTAGTCTTATCAAAAATTTCCCTGATTTTACCCTCGGAATTAATGGTTTAAGTGTAATTGGAATTGACGAATTCGAAGGGGATACACTTCTATCTTTGAAAGAATTTAGAGCTACACTTGATATAATGAGTGTGATTAATGGCGATAAAATTAAAATTAGAAGTGTACTTTTAGACCAACCAACTATCCATGCCATTGTATTAAAAAATGGAAAAACAAATTGGGATATTACCAAACCATCTACCGACTCAACACAACCATCCACTGATACTTCTTCAAGCAAATTTAATATTGCTTTAAAAAAGTTTGAAATAAAAAATGCCAACATTATTTATGATGATAAACAAGGAGGCGTGTATGCAAACGTTAAAAATTTATCACATACCTTAAAGGGAGATTTTACTCAAGATAATTTTTTGTTAAATACTTTATCAGAAGCCGATGCAGTAACATTTAGCATGGGAGGATTAACTTATTTAAGTAAAGTAAAATCAAGTATCAAGGCTGATATTGAAGCCAACATACCCGAAATGAAATTTACATTTAAAGAAAACGAAATGAGTTTAAACGAACTTGTTTTAGGGTTTGATGGAAATGTGATAATGAAAGGCGATGATATTATAATGGATATAAAATATGCTGTTACGAAATCTGATTTTAAAAATTTCCTTTCGTTAGTTCCAGCTATTTATGCAAAAGATTTTAAAGACTTACAAACTTCTGGCAAACTTGGTTTTGATGGCTTTGCAAAAGGAACTTATAATGCCAAACAGATGCCAGCATTTGCCTTAAACCTATTGGTTGAAAATGGAATGTTTAAATATCCAGCATTGCCTTCACCAGTAAATAATGTGCAAATAAATTTAGCGGTTACTAATCCAAATGGCAACTTAGATGATACCAAAATTAATCTTTCAAAAATGCACTTTGAGATTGCACAGGATGCGTTTGATGCCAAACTTATTGTAACAAATCCAATTAAGGATCCAAATATTGATGCGCATTTAAAAGGAAAAATAAACCTCGATAATATTACTAAAATTATTCCTTTAGAAAACGGAATGAAAGTGAGTGGATTAATTACCTCTGATTTTGAAGCTAAAGCTAAAATGAGCGATATTGAAGCCAAGAGATATGAAAGTGTAACTATTTCAGGAAGTATTCAAGCGCAAAACATTACCTATCAATCAGCAGATTTACCTCAGGGCCTGAATTTGAAAAATGCTGCTTTAAACTTCTCCCCAAAAATTGTTACTCTTACTGGGTTTGATGCCACCATTGGAAAAAGTGATATGAAAATGGATGGTACATTAGAAAATTTTATTCCATACTTTTTAAACAAAGGAACACTCGTTGGCAAACTTGATTTTAGAAGTAATATGATAGATGCCAATCAGTTTTTATCAAAAGAAACGGCTAAAACCAATACAACAAAACAACCTGACACTGCCTCAATGGATGCGCCAGAGATTCCTTCAAACATTGATTTTACTTTAAATAGCAGTATCGAAAAACTACTTTACACCAATATGGAAATTACCAATTTAAAAGGGGGAATTCATATTGCTGAGCAAAAACTAACCTTCAATAAAATTGCATTAAATACACTTGGCGCTGCCATGAGTATGGACGGTTTTTATGAAACCACAAACCCTAAAAAACCAACAGCAAATATCAATTTCGGAATTGAACATTTAGACTTCCAAAAAGCATTTGTAACATTTAATACCGTTAAAAAAATGGCTCCCATTGCCGAAAACATAAAAGGAAATTTTTCTACAACATTTAAAATGAATACTGAGTTTGATAAAAAACTAAATCCAAATTACGAAACTTTATTTGCCGAAGGGGTGCTATTAATTCCAAATGCCGAAGTAAGTGGAGTAAAAGTTTTAGATGTGTTAGCAAACACATTAAAAAATGATAAGCTTAAAACCTTGGCTTTAAATAATGTTCGTATTCAATATAAAGTAGAAAAAGGAAGAGTTTACACGAAGCCTTTTGATGTAAATGTTGCCGGACAAAAATTAAATCTATCAGGTTCAACAGGTATTGATAAAACCATTGATTACACAGGTAAAATGGCTGTTCCACTTTCGGTATTGGGTGGTGCAAATGATGCGGTAAATAAAATGATGAGCGACCTTAATAAAAAAGGAGGAACCAATATTAAGCTTAATGAAACCGTAAATGTGAACTTAGGAATTGGTGGAACCTTTTCTAATCCAACTGTAAAAACAAATATGGGTGATGTAGCAAAAAGTGAGGCCAACTCATTAAAAGACCAAGCAGCTGCCGAACTAGATAAACAGAAAAAAATATTGGAAGATAAAGCCAAAGCAGAAATAGATAGATTGAAAAAAGAAAATGAAGATAAAGTGAAAGCCGAAGCCGATAGATTAAAAAAAGAAGGCGAAGCAAAAGCAAAAGCCGAAGGTGATAACCTAAAAAAACAAGCTGAAGAAGAAGCCAAGAAAAAATTGAAAGGTTTATTTGGGAAGTAACGCTAAAAACTAATTAACTACTCAATCGTTAAATTTTAAAACACAAACCGAAATGAAAAAAGCAATCATCTTATTATTCTCTGGTGCAACAATACTTGCATCATGCGGTGGAGAAAAACCAGCCAAACAAAATACCGAAACTACAGCAACCGAACAACCAGCTGCTACTCCCGAAAGTGTTGAGTTTACTATTAATGCAATAGGAAACTCAATGGCCGATATGAGTTATGATACCAAAGAAATGAAAGTTAAAGCAGGCGCAATGGTGAAAATTAATTTAACTAATAAAGGAAATGATGCAGCCATGCTTCACAATATTGTAATTGTAAAACAAGGAACCGAAAAAGAAGTAGCCATGGAAGGAATTCCTTTAAAAGACAAAAACTATTTTAATGCACAAAATCCAAATGTAATTGCAGGGTCAGCCGTTTCAGAGCCTGGCAAAACGGTTACGTTGGAGTTTACGGCTCCTGCTGCGGGAACATACACATACATATGCACCTATCCAGGTCATTGGATGAAAATGCAAGGAGTGTTAATTGTTGAATAATAAAAATATCATTCATGAAAAACAAAAAATGGAGTTGCTAAAAACAGCTCCATTTTTTATTTAATATCGTTTACTTAAAAAAGTTTTATTTTGTGGAACGTAATTTGTTTAATCCCAAAAACTAAAAAAATATTCTCATGATAAAAAGAATTCTTATTGCACCGCTTGTACTTTCGTTTTTATTACTCGGCTCATGTGCAAATCGAAAAGTTAAACGTATTGACCCAACCCAACAAACAGATTTAAGTGGAAGATGGAATGATACCGACTCAAAATTAGTGGCAGACGAAATGATTAAAGATGCCCTTGAGAAACCTTGGAGTGGAAATTTTGCAGCCAAAGCAAATCGTAAACCAGCTGTTATTGTTGGGAGCATCAAAAACAAATCTTCTGAACATATTGACCCAATCACTTTTATTAAAAATTTAGAACGTGCCTTTGTAAACTCTGATAATGTTTCGGTAGTTCAATCGGGTGAGCAACGCTCAGAGTTAAGAGATGAAAGAAATGATCAACAAACTTTTTCATCTGAAGAAACACGCAAACAGTGGGGAAAAGAAAAAGGTGCTGATTTTATGTTGAATGGTGTGATTTCATCCATTGAAGATCAATACAAAAACAAAAAAACCGTTACCTATCAAATCAATCTTGAACTCACCGATTTAGAAAGCAACGAAAAAGTTTGGATTGGCGAAAAACAAATCAAGAAATTTATTAAAAACTAAGCTTCTAAATTATAAAGAGGCTGTATAAATGTTCTTTCTAAAAAAACATATTAAATTTTTATGCTTGTTACTGATGTCGTTTTTTATAATGGCATGCGCTACCTATTATCAAAAAAATGAAAACTTGATGAATGCGGTCTATGATGGAAAATTAGATGTAGCCGAAAAAATTTTAAACGACCCCAAACTCGAAAAAGAGAAAAAAAATATCCTTCTTTATTATTTAAACAAAGGAACTGTTTTATGGATGAATGGTAACTCAACAGAAAGTAATAAATATTTTCAATTAGCCGATTATTATGTAGAAGATTTTCATAAAAATTATGCTGCAACAGCCATCAGTCTTTTAACAAATCCAAATTTTGAGCCTTATAATGGCGAAGGTTTTGAACAACTATTACTTCATTATTATTCAACCTTAAATTATATTGATTTAGGATTATTGGATGACGCTTTAGTTGAATGTAAGCGCATGCAGCAAAAGCTTATTAAGATTACGGATTACTATCATGGAAAAAATAAATACAAGCGCGATGCCTTTGCCAACAACTTAATGGGAATTATTTATGATGCTCAAAATGATTATAACAATGCATTTATAGCCTATAGAAATGCGTATGAAATTTATCGCGATGATTATCAAACGATGCTTGGAACCAAAATTCCAACACAACTCAAAAAAGATTTAATTAGAACAGCTTATCTTACTGGTTTTATTGATGAAGGACATCGCTACGAAAAAGAATTTCAAATCAATTATGAATCAGAAAATATAAATAATGGAACATTGGTCTTTTTTTGGAATAATGGGTTAGGTCCAGTAAAAGATCAATGGAGTATAAATTTTGCCGTTATTCCCGCAGGAAATGGATGGGTTCGTTTTTATAATGCTGAGTTAAATTTATCATTCCCATTTTATGTTGGAACAGATAATAATAAAAGCAGTAGCCTGTCTACACTCAAATTTATTCGTGTTGCTTTCCCAAAATATGTAACAAGAAATCCATTATACAATCAAGGGGTATTAAGTTGCGATAGCTTATCCTTAAACTCTTCATTTGAAGTTGCAGAAAATATTAATGCAATTGCATTTCGTTCATTAGATGATAGAATGTTAAAAGAATTAGGAGAAGCATTACTAAGAGTTGCTATAAAACAAGCAGAAGAAGAAGCCTTACGAAAACAAAATGAAGGACTTGGTGCAGCATTAAGTTTAATAAATGCTTTATCCGAACAAGCTGATACCCGCAATTGGCAACTACTTCCCTACTCTATAAATTATTCACGAATGAGTTTACCAGAAGGTAATTTAAAAATAAAGTTTGCTGCATCTTCAGACAAAAATTCTTTTAATGAAACCGATACTTTTTCATTCAATATTATAAAAGGTAAAACTGCAATTGGAAGTTTTCAAACTTTACAATTCAACGGATTTAGTAATTGAAACCAACACACCAGTTAAGCATATCTATTACCAACCCACACAAACCTTTTCACAATATATTCTGCATTTACAAAGCTTGCATTTCCTGCTGCATTGCCTCCACTAACATGAAAATCGCTGAATGCTGCGTGAGAATTAATAAAAGCTGCACCAGTAAAGTTAAATGAAACGGGAGTGAACACCTCGTTCATTTCATCAGCAATTTTATTTTTAATTGATTCGTCAGTTGAGTATGCACCACAAGTTATTGCTCCCTTTTCTAAAACAAGTTGCTTGGTTAATGCAATCGAATCATCCACATCATTTGTTTTAATAACAAAAATAATGGGACCAAAGCATTCATGATTATAAACATCTCGTTGATTTCTATCCAAAATAATCATTGTTGGTGTTGCAATTCGTGCATCAGGAAATTCTTCATTTTTTATCGCTTTTGATTCAAGAACTACTTTTCCTCCAATATTTTTAGAATCTGCAACTCTGTTATAAGTTATATCTGATTGAATAGCTCCTAATGTTGGAGCACCCGCTTTGGGGTTATCAACCAATCCAGTAATTGCATCTGATAATAATTTAACAGCATCATCAAAAGAAACAATGTCATCATTTGTTTTAATGCCATCTTTAGAAATAAAAATATTTTGTGGGGCTGTACACATTTGACCTGAGTATAATGACACCGAAAATGCTATGTTTTGCATTACCGCTTTCAAATCAGTTACTGAATCAATAATTACAGAATTAACTCCTGCCTTTTCTGTAAATGTGGTTTTAGGTAATGATTCAATATAATTTCCAAACTCAACTCCACCAGTATAATCTATTAGTTTAACAGCTGGATTCTCTGCAAGTTCTTTAGTAATGGGTTTATTGATAGAATCAACTGCAAGCTGAACGGTATTCACATCAATCCCATATTCTTTAAAAACCTTTTGGATCTCTGCAACAACAATAGCAATTGGTAAAACAGCTTTGGGATGAGGTTTCACAATCACAGCATTTCCTGTAATCAAATCTGCAAATAAACCTGGAACTGTATTCCAAATAGGAAATGTAGAACATCCTATTAATAAACCAACACCTTTAGGAATAGCTTTAAATGTTTTATGTATTTTCAAATCAAACTTTCCCATAGGTTTTATCCAATCTGTTTCCTTAACATATTTAGTTTGCTCAATATATCCTTGAATAATTGCCTCTAAAGCTCTATCGTTAGAATGTGGTCCAGACGCCTGAAATGACATCATATAGGATTGCCCAGTTGTGTGCATAGTAGCATAAGTAATATCAAAAAATCTAAGTTTAATTCTCTCCAAACATTCTATTAATAAACCTACTCTTTCTTCAAGTGTGGTTTTACCCCATTTCTTTTGGGCTGTTTGAGAATTAAAAATCAAATCATTCACAGTATATATTGGATATTTAATACCGATGCCAACTTGTAAGTATGGGGAAACCTCTTCTCCAATATATGATGTACTTTTTTCTTGAAACAGTTCTGTGAAATCATTATTCATTACCGAACTCATGTATACTTTAGCCTTGTCATCACCATCTTCAGCATAAAATTTAGGTAACTCCGGATAAATAGTAAAATAGTTTCTGTTCCTAATGGCCCCAATTGATTGGTCAATAATTGATTGATGCTTCTTAAATAATTCCATATCAGTATCTTTAAAAATAAGAGTGCGAAAATATGTACTTTACATTTAATATTCTTTGGTCAATTTTTACTTTAAAATGTAAAACAAAAAAACAAACTGTATTACAAGGATATAGGAAATAATCAAAACAAATATTAGGTAATTTATTAAACCACTTTACCTTTGCCCTCCCTTTAACGATAGGAAACACCAATTCAGTTAAAGAAAAGTTCTGTGAAGCGAAATGTTTAGTAAGCGAAAAAAAAATATTTTTTTCTTGCTCGATTTAAAAAGTCACTTACATTTGCACCCCGCTTTTGAAATATTAATACTGCGGATTGTTCTAAAAAAAGTAAGGCTCTGAAAAATAAATAATATTTTTCTTGACAGATTTAAAAAATCGCTTACATTTGCACCCCCTTAAACAATGAGGGAATTTAAAAATTGCAATATCAGCCTTACGGCATTAATGATATAATGTTCTTTGAAGTTTTGAAATAGCGGACCTTTGTTTAATACAGAGTTTCAAATCCTAATAATAGTCATTTTCAAATAATCTTTTACTATGAAGAGTTTGATCCTGGCTCAGGATTAACGCTAGCGGCAGGCATAATACATGCAAGTTGAACGGGATTAGTTGTAGTAATACGACTATGAGAGTAGCGCACGGGTGCGTAACGCGTATGCAACCTGCCTTCATCTGGGGAATAGCCCCTCGAAAGAGGGATTAATACCGCATAAAATAGTGAGTAGGCATCTACTTACTATTAAAACTACGGTGGATGAAGATGGGCATGCGTGACATTAGCTAGTTGGTAGAGTAATAGCCTACCAAGGCTACGATGTCTAGGGGGTCTGAGAGGATGTCCCCCCACACTGGTACTGAGATACGGACCAGACTCCTACGGGAGGCAGCAGTAGGGAATATTGGTCAATGGGCGCAAGCCTGAACCAGCCATGCCGCGTGCAGGATGACGGCCCTATGGGTTGTAAACTGCTTTTGTACGGGAAGAAACCTCATTACGTGTAATGAGTTGACGGTACCGTGAGAATAAGGATCGGCTAACTTCGTGCCAGCAGCCGCGGTAATACGAAGGATCCAAGCGTTGTCCGGATTTACTGGGTTTAAAGGGTGCGTAGGCGGACTTTTAAGTCAGTGGTGAAAGCCTGCAGCTTAACTGTAGAATTGCCATTGAAACTGATTGTCTCGAGTGTGGTTGAGGTCACTGGAATGTATCATGTAGCGGTGAAATGCTTAGATATGATACAGAACACCAATTGCGAAGGCAGGTGACTAAGCCATAACTGACGCTGATGCACGAAAGCGTGGGGATCAAACAGGATTAGATACCCTGGTAGTCCACGCCCTAAACGTTGAATACTCGACCTTAGCGATATACTGTTAGGGTCCAAGCGAAAGCGTTAAGTATTCCACCTGGGAAGTACGATCGCAAGATTGAAACTCAAAGGAATTGACGGGGGCCCGCACAAGCGGAGGAGCATGTGGTTTAATTCGATGATACGCGAGGAACCTTACCTGGGCTTGAATGTGAGTGACCGCTGCCGAAAGGTAGCTTCCCTTCGGGGCACAAAACAAGGTGCTGCATGGCTGTCGTCAGCTCGTGCCGTGAGGTGTTGGGTTAAGTCCCGCAACGAGCGCAACCCCTATCTTTAGTTGCCATCAGGTTATGCTGGGGACTCTAAAGAGACTGCCTACGTAAGTAGTGAGGAAGGTGGGGATGACGTCAAGTCATCATGGCCCTTACGTCCAGGGCTACACACGTGCTACAATGGTAGGTACAATGAGTTGCAACATGGTAACATGAAGCTAATCTCAAAAAACCTATCTCAGTTCGGATTGAGGTCTGCAACTCGACCTCATGAAGTTGGATTCGCTAGTAATCGGATATCAGCAACGATCCGGTGAATACGTTCCCGGGCCTTGTACACACCGCCCGTCAAGCCATGGAAGTTGGGAGTGCCTAAAGTTCGTAACCGCAAGGAGCGACCTAGGGCAATACCAGTAACTGGGGCTAAGTCGTAACAAGGTAACCGTACCGGAAGGTGTGGTTGGACCACCTCCTTTCTAGAGTTGGATTTGATTGTCCGCTATTTCAAAATACTTCAATTTTTATCGTTCTATTTATACCTATAATTATGCTATAGGGTAACCAATAGCGAGAATCAGAGGGTTCAACCTTCTGAGTAATGCTTGATTAATAAAATAGTCTCGTAGCTCAGTTGGTTAGAGCGCTACACTGATAATGTAGAGGTCCCCAGTTCAAATCTGGGCGGGACTACAATAATCGTTATTGGGGAATTAGCTCAGCTGGCTAGAGCACCTGCCTTGCACGCAGGGGGTCAACGGTTCGAATCCGTTATTCTCCACAATCACGCAAATTGCGTGGTATGTTCTTTGACATTTTGAAAGAAAATACAATTTTCACAAATTGAGATATTAAATAATTAAGTTACTAAGAGCGTATGGGGGATGCCTTGGCTCTCAGAGTCTATGAAGGACGTGACCAGCTGCGATAAGCTTCGGGGAGCTGCTAATAAGCTTTGATCCGGAGATTTCCGAATGGGGAAACCCGATCCGAATGGATCCTATGGATAACCCGCTGAACTGAAACATCTAAGTAAGCGGAGGAAAAGAAAATAATAATGATTCCCTGAGTAGTGGCGAGCGAAACGGGAAGAGCCCAAACCGATAATGTTTAGGCATTGTCGGGGTTGTAGGACTGCAATATGATTATAAAAGTAAAGTTGAATCTTCTGGAAAGTTGAGCAACATAGGGTGATAGTCCCGTAAACGTAAGTTTTTATATGATAGCAGTATCCTGAGTAGCACGGGGTCGGAGACGCCTTGTGTGAATCTGCCAGCACCATCTGGTAAGGCTAAATACTACTGAGAGACCGATAGCGAACTAGTACTGTGAAGGAAAGGTGAAAAGAATCTCGAACAGAGAAGTTAAAAGAACCTGAAACCATACGCTTACAAGCGGTCAGAGCCCCTTCGTGGGGTGATGGCGTGCCTTTTGCATAATGAGCCTACGAGTTACTCTTCACTGGCAAGGTTAAGGACTTAAGGTCCGCAGCCGAAGCGAAAGCAAGTCTGAATAGGGCGTTCAGTCAGTGGAGGTAGACGCGAAACCTGAGTGATCTACCCATGATCAGGTTGAAGGTGCCGTAACAGGTACTGGAGGACCGAACCGATAAGCGTTGAAAAGCTTCCGGATGAATTGTGGGTAGGGGTGAAAGGCTAATCAAACTGGGAGATAGCTCGTACTCCCCGAAATGTTTTTTGGAACAGCCTCGAGTAAGAGTGTCACAGAGGTAGAGCTACCAATTGGGTGAGGGGGTGTCAAAGCCTACCGAGCCCAGATGAACTCCGAATACTGATGACATGTTTCTCGGGAGTGAGCCCTTGGGTGCTAAGGTCCGAGGGCGAGAGGGAAAGAACCCAGACCATCAGCTAAGGTCTCAAAATCTATACTAAGTTGAACTAACGTGGTCCAATCGCTAAGACAGCTAGGATGTTTGCTTGGAAGCAGCCATTCATTTAAAGAGTGCGTAACAGCTCACTAGTCGAGCGATCGGGCGTGGATGATAAACGGGCATCAAGTATAGTACCGAAGCTATGGATGTGTATTTATACACGTGGTAGGGGAGCATTCTAACAGCGCTGAAGATGTAACGTGAGTTATGTTGGAGCAGTTAGAAAAGCCAATGTAGGCATAAGTAACGATAAGGCGGGTGAGAAACCCGCCCACCGATAGACTAAGGTTTCCTGATCAACGTTAATCGGATCAGGGTTAGTCGGGACCTAAGACAAAGCGGTATAGCTAAGTCGATGGAAGACAGGTTAATATTCCTGTACCAGTTGCAATCTGATGGGGTGACACAGAAGTGAAAGATCCGCGTACTGACGGAATAGTACGTTAAAGCTTGTAGATATAAGTTGGGTTGGCAAATCCGCCCGACTTGTCGAAAGTGATAGTACCACAAGTCTTCGGATAAGTGGATAGTGATCCTAATCTAGCTGTCAAGAAAAACCTCTAGGTATAATTGCAAATGCCCGTACCTCAAACCGACACAGGTAGTCAAGGAGAATATCCTGAGGTGCTCGAGTGAATCACGGTTAAGGAACTCGGCAAATTAACCCTGTAACTTCGGGAAAAGGGGTGCCCCTTTAGGGGGGCCGCAGTAAAATGGCCCAGGCGACTGTTTATCAAAAACACATGGCTTTGCAAAATCGAAAGATAAAGTATAAGGCCTGACACCTGCCCGGTGCTGGAAGGTTAAGAGGGGATGTCAGCCGCAAGGCGAAGCATTGAATCGAAGCCCCAGTAAACGGCGGCCGTAACTATAACGGTCCTAAGGTAGCGAAATTCCTTGTCGGGTAAGTTCCGACCTGCACGAATGGTGTAACGATCTGGGCACTGTCTCAACCGTGAGCTCGGTGAAATTGTGGTATCGGTGAAGACGCCGGTTAATCGCATCGGGACGGAAAGACCCCATGCACCTTTACTATAGCTTAGCATTGAGTTTGGGTAAATAATGTGTAGGATAGGCGGGAGACTTTGAAGTGGTGTCGCTAGGCATCATGGAGTCAACCTTGAAATACCGCCCTTTATTTACTTGAATTCTAACCCGATTAATCGGGGACATTGCTTGGTGGGTAGTTTGACTGGGGTGGTCGCCTCCAAAAAAGTATCGGAGGCTTTCAAAGGTATACTCAGTACGCTTGGTAACCGTACGAAGAGCGCAATAGTATAAGTATGCTTGACTGTAAGGCCTACAAGCCGAGCAGGGTCGAAAGACGGATATAGTGATCCGGTGGTTCTGTATGGAAGGGCCATCGCTCATAGGATAAAAGGTACGCTGGGGATAACAGGCTGATCTCCCCCAAGAGCTCATATCGACGGGGAGGTTTGGCACCTCGATGTCGGCTCGTCACATCCTGGGGCTGGAGAAGGTCCCAAGGGTTCGGCTGTTCGCCGATTAAAGTGGCACGCGAGCTGGGTTCAGAACGTCGTGAGACAGTTCGGTCCCTATCT